>CAZHEZ010000150.1:0-20313 GCA_964531315.1 uncultured Candidatus Obscuribacterales bacterium
CGTCAAGAACCGGAACATCCAGTTCCAGGTGCAGGTTGACGTGGACAAAGCGTGCAATATTTTCCGCCCGCTCCACGTAGCGGTTCATCCAGTAGATCGATTCGGCAACGCGAGAAAGCATGGGGCCTCATTCATGACGAATAACAAACGACGAATGACGGATTTCGTTATTCCTTTTTGGTTTTTCCATTGCCGGCAAGCTGATGAAGGGCATACTGCCGTTGCCGGAGAATGTAGGCAATTCACCATCCCATTTTTCAACAGCTCTCAATTGTATAAGGCTAGGATTTTGTGCAAGAGCGTTGGCTTCACGTTGAATGGCTGCGGCTCTTTCAATACTTTCCTTTCTTATTTGATAGGCTGCGGCGTCTGCGTTCAATGTCTTTTCTCGTGCAGCCGCTTCGGCTTCGGTGATGCGTCTTTCCTTTTCATTCTTAGCTTGCAGAGCTTGTTGTTCAGCTTTTACTTTAGCTTCAATCGATAAGTTGAACTCTTTCGAGAAATCGAAATCAGTGATGGCTACGTTGGCTATCATGACGGCTCCATCCAATTTCTTTTCAGAAAGTGTGTGTCCGATGTAATTTCTAATAGCGTCCGTCACCAATTGTTTTACTGTCTCGCGCTTCGTTACCAATTCTTCTGCTGTGTACTTAGCTGTGATAGCTTTCAAACTTTCTTGCACCGCCGGTGCTACTACCGTGAGGTCGATCTTATCGAGGTCGCCTACTGTTTGATAACACTCAGCTGCCATTGTCGGGGCAATACTGTGTTGAACCGATATCGTTGTTTCAATAGTCTGCAAGTCCTTTGAGGCGGCTACGGCTCTTACTTCAAACGATTTCAATCGAGTGTCGAGTTGAACCACATCGTCCATCATCGGTGTCTTGAAGTGGAATCCAGGCGGCAATTCTTCGGGATTTACCGCGCCCATTCTCTTGAGCACACCAACGTGTCCGGCGTCTACTGATACCCAAAATCCTGTCAATAACGGGATTGAGAGTAGAAGACCAAACACCATGATGCCGCCTACAATTGTGCCGATTGCTTTTTGTGCAGTTGCGTCCATTTTAATAATCTCCAAAATCGCGAAGTGATATCGACCTCGATAGCATTCGCTCTCCAGTGCGTTCGTCGCGCCGGAGTGAGGTAATGATTGTGCTTAAAACTCTTTAGAGGAGGGACTAGCTTACGGTGACGCACTAGCGTTTTTTATTGTGGCTTGCAGCCTGTTTTTACTGATTTGACTGTTGTACTTAGCGTTCATTTGACTATTTTTTGTCTTGTCGCCGTATTCGGCTCGTTTTTCTCTCTTTGAGCCCAAATTACCACGACTCTTGACAACTTCGTTACAAATTTACCAATTCCTCATAATCCAGCCAGTTGGTGGATACAGGCGATCCAGCGGCTGCGCCGACGCCCTCCGGCGGAACCTTATCTATAGATTGGCTGCCTACTCACAAACCAGCCGGGAGCACAGATATGGAACAAAGAAAAGAAAAAGAGAAAAAAGAAGAAGAGTGCCTCAAGAAAGCCGATGCAAAAAAGGCGGACGACGCGGAAACGACATGCCAATCTGACCAATCAACCGAGCCGTGCAAAACAGAAGACACCGACCAGGCGGAATCCGACGATGTGAAAGCTGAGCGACTGCGCGTTAAACATAGCGGAGTTTTAGCCGGTCCGAAGACCAAGCCTTCACAGAAGCAGTTATCCGAAGAAACCGAAGAAGAACCAACTGCTGACTAAACCGGCAATACGCCGTGCTTTTTCTTCGGCAAGGTCAATTCCTTGCTGGCATATGCATTGAAACGGTTGATCAGTTCGCCTCTAAGGCTAGCCGGTGTAACCATGTCGTCTACGATCATTTCGGCGGCCAGCTTATAGATGTCCACGTCTTCTCTGTATTCAGCACGCTTCTCTTCGACGAATGCCGGTCTATCCGCTTCCGGAAGTTCCTGAATCTTATTGAAGTAGACGGCATTAACCGCAGCTTCCGGACCCATGACAGCAATCCAGGCGGTCGGCAGTGCCAGGCAGGCATCCGGCTCGAAAGCCGGTCCGCACATGGCGTAGAGTCCGGCACCATATGCCTTTCTCAAAATCACAGAGATTTTCGGAACGTCGGCGGAGGAAACCGCCGAGATCATCTTAGCGCCCGATCTGATCATTCCGGCGCGTTCTACTTTCGTTCCAATCATAAAACCAGGAACATCAGCCAGGAACAATAGAGGAATGTTGAAGGCGTTGCATAACCAAATGAAACGTGCGGCTTTGTCCGACGAATCTACGAAAAGAACGCCGCCCTTTACTTTCGGTTGATTGGCGAGAATGCCTACAGCGCGTCCGCCGATGCGGGCAAAACCTGTGACCAATTCACCGGCGAACATCCTTTTGATTTCGAAGAAAGTCCCAGCGTCGATCAGTGTATCGATAGCTTCGTACACATCGAAGGGAACGCTTTCCTTTTCAGGAATGACTTCTTCCAGCGATCTCTTGCCTTGTGCAGGTTCTTGAACCGGAAGCAGAGAAACCTTCTCATTGCAGTTTGCCGGCATGAAGCGCAGATAGTCTTTGCATAACTGGATGGCTTCTTCTTCGGTCTTTGCAAGCACGTCGCCGCATCCGCTCACCGAACAATGCATGCGTGCGCCGCCCATTTCTTCAAGCGTCACCTTCTCGCCAATCACCATTTCGGCCATACGCGGCGAGCCCAAATACATGGATGCATTTCCATCCACCATGACGACGATGTCGCAGAAGGCAGGAATATATGCGCCACCGGCAGCCGATGGTCCGAAGAGCAAACAAATCTGCGGAATGAAACCGCTCATTTGTACTTGATTGTAGAAAATCTTTCCGGCACCACGGCGACCGGGGAACATCTCAATTTGGTCGGTGATTCGTGCACCAGCAGAATCAACCAGATAAATCAGCGGCACTCTGAGCTTGGCTGCGGTCTCTTGAATGCGGATAATTTTTTCGACTGTACGCCATCCCCAGGAACCGGCTTTCACTGTCGAATCATTGGCCATGAAGCAAACAGTCTTGCCTTCAATCTGGCCGATGCCGGTGACTACACCGTCGGCCGGCAAGTCATTTTCGCCGCAATTGGCGAAGCGAGCATCTTCAATTTCAAAGCCGGGATCAAGCAGAAGGCTGAGACGTTCGCGAGCGAACAACTTTTTGTCTTCCTTCAGCTTCTGGTGGTATTTGGGTGCTCCACCTTTTTTTACGCGGGCAATTTGTTCTTCGAGTGCGCCGCTTTTTGTAGAGCCCTGGTTTGGTTGACTCTTTGCTTCCTTCAAATCCGTACCCATCCTGTGTTCGTCCTTCTTTGAAACGTCGGCTGTCAAAAACGCGTCTTCGCATTTACTGAGACTCAGCCTAGAAATACTGCCCGAAGACGGCAATCAAAAATTTTAAATCGACCAGGCGTATATGTAGATAATCAGTACATATTGTTTTAGATTGGCGCTTGCTTATATCTGGTGTCGGTGGTCGCAAAAGTCGCGTAAAACCGGTAAATACGGCGGTAAAACAGCGGCGGGCAGAGTCAAAAATGAATATAATGTCGAAAGGAAAGCATCCGATCCGATGCAGGGCGCGTAAACCGAAGGCAAGCCAAGAGGCAAGTTTTGACAGACGGCGATCAAAGTTCCAGACGCGAGTTTTTGCGTGAGCTCGGACTTTTGTTCTGCGGGCTGGCTGCATCCGGCGGTTTGACTGCATCCTCAAACTATCAGGCACTGGGCGCAGACAAAGCTCCAAAATTAAACGGCAATGCCAAACTGCTTCCCTGGACGGGTGATGACTTCACATTCGGGCATCGTCTGCGTAATGCAGAGATCCCGAAATTTCCGATTGCCAGCGAGCGCAATCTAGACTTTATCATCGTCGGTGGTGGCATGGCAGCACTGACTGCAGCACACAAATTGCACAATCATGATTACCTATTGCTTGAGCAGTATGCTCAGACAGGTGGCAATGCGCTCGGGGCTAACTCGCATGGTCTCTGGTATTCATACGGCTCTCAATATCTGACCGAGGTCGAAGGCGAGATCGGTCAATTGTTGTCGGATATGAAATTGAAACCAGCAAAGGTTGGCGAAGAGAAAAATGCCTGGTGGGATGGTGCTCGCTTTCTCAAAGGCATAAGCGGCAGTTCAAGCACTTTATACAACGACTTCAAAAGATTGAGAAGTGAGCTTGGGCCACTTTGGAAAAAAATGGCCAATGCCAACATGTACGTTTCCGATCTGACGTCCGAATTTCAAAAACTCGACAATATTGTGCTCTCGACCATGCTTACCGGATATAGCGCGCAATTTATGGACTTGATCAATGGTTTTCTCACATCATCCAGTTGTGGTGGCGTGAATATGTTGTCTGCGCTGTCCGGAATCTCGATGCTGGAAGATCTGGTCATACCCAGCTATTTGCTCGAAGGCGGCAACCCCGCTCTAACTCGCGCTCTTGCTGACAGTATAAAGAAAACAACCCCGAAGCGCATGGTAACAAACGCATTTGTCTGGTCGGTCACACTCAAGGATGATGGTGCGTCCGTTGTCTATCAAGAAAGAAATGGCAATCTTCATCGTGTCAACTGCAAACATGTGATTTTAGCCATTCCACCCATGATTGCCGTTCGTGTCGTTTCAAATTTCAAGATTGCCGAAAAAGCCCAGCTCTATGCCTTCAAATATGGGAGTTATCTCGTCGGCAATTTCATTCTGCAAAAGAAAGTGTTTGATAGCAGTTTTGATAACTGGCTGCCGTCAAAATACTTATTTCCAGACATCACCAATGCCAATACTGTTTATGATTTGGACGGGCACTACAAAAAAGAGATGGGTCAGGTTTTGACCGTCTACAGACCTTTTACTGCAGGCTCAGAGGGGCGCAGCTTGCTTTTGCAAGGAGACAGGGACAAATTTTCTCTGGAGATGCGAAAACAGCTTGTCGGCTTACTGGGAAGCGAGTTTGAATCTTCATTGGAAGCTGTCCAACTTACACGTTGGGGACATGCGATGGCAATTACAGTCCCGGCCTACTTCAAGCGCATGAAGAAAGTCCTGGATGGCCAAAGCAACAGTTTTTCTTTTGCGCATTCCAGCTATCACGGTTTGCCTTCTGCAGAATCTGCAATAATAGGGGGAGTGACTGCTGCCAATCGCGCCCTCAAATTGAAAACAAGAAAAGCACCATAGTATTCAACAATCGTCTCGCTCATCTAGAAAGCAACAACTTGAAAGAATCTGTTTCGATAATTGTTCGCGTGACTCGGGCGCTCAAACTAAGCTTTAGGCTGGTTGCCGCCGGGCTTATCTATTCGACGCTATTTACACTGGCTCGTAGCGCTGCGGTTCAAAACGCCAAGCGAAACCGGTAAATGCCGAAAGTTCTCTTTATCACGGAGCGATTCCCGCCGGACATCGGCGGTTTGTCAACCAGCGCTGCGCGCATATGCCGTTCACTTTCCGCAATACCTGAACTCTCTGTAGATGTCTTTGCCTGGAGCAGGCATATTCCGGCTGGAAGACTCGTCGAAGAAGATCTCAGCGACAAACTGCGCCTCTTTCGCTATGGACTCTATCGACACATGGACATGACCATGTCGTCTTCGCTGAGTTTTCTCGATTGGCTGCATGCGCAAAATAATTACGAAGCAGTATGGGGGCATTATCTGACGCCCACAGGATTCTTAGCTGTTTGGTTTGCACAGAATCATGGACTCAAAAGTCTTGTCAGCGCCAGGGGCAATGATCTGGACAAGGAGATTTTTCCTCCCGGAGATCTCTCCAGACTGCAATGGACGCTTGAAAGAGCGGACATTGTTACTGCGGTCAGCGACGATTTAAAACGAAAGATACAAGTTCTCTGCAAAAGAGATGACGTGTATGTTTTGAGAAATTCGGTCGACACCAGCGTTTTCAGTCCTGGAATAAAAGGTTCCGATCAGCTGCGTCAAGAGCTGGGAATTGGAGATGATGAGACGGTTCTGGGTTTCACAGGCGAGCTCAGAGAAAAGAAAGGCTGCCAGTTTTTGCTGGAAGCATTGTCTCAAGTTCGCCAGAATTCTCCAGCTTGCTTGCTGGTCATAGGAGAAGTTCGATCATTCCAACGGCCGGCGTTGCAGATCTATGCCGCCGAATTTCCCGAGGATTCTCAAAGATTGATCGTCACCGGTCATTTGGACCAACCGGAAATGGTGGCAAAGTATTTGCAGCTTTGCGATGTCTATCTTCAACCGTCAATTTTGGAAGGCATTCCCAATTCTCTTCTTGAAGCCATGTCCTGCTCAAAGCTGTGCATCTCCAGCGATGCCGGTGGCATTCCTGAGGTCGTCGACCATCAGACAAACGGTTTCATATTGCCGCGTGCCCAACTCAACAATCTCGGCACCGCAGTATTGGAAGCTATCGCGCTTGATGATGACGAAAAAAAGGCGATTGGAATTAATGCAAGAAAGAAAATCGAAGGTGACTTTTCACTTCAACTGGAGCGCGATCATCTGGAAAAGATCTTTTCTCGATTACTGAGCACATCGTCGTAGACGTCTACCAGCTGGCTTCCGGCTCTCTCCCAGGTATAGTAATTTTCAATAAGTCGCCTGGCATTGCTGGCCACATCAATCGCTCTAAGTGGAGAGTCTTTCAATTCGAAGATTCGGTCTTTGATTGTTTTAGCCGAACCTGCTTTTGCCAATAGCAAACAATCAGTCTGACCATCAATTTTATTTACTCCCGGTAATTCCGTCACCACAGGCAAATCGCTAGTGATCACTGGAGTACCACTAGCCATGCCCTCAAATACTTTTAATGGAGAACATCCTTGCAGGCAATTTCGATCATTGGCCGTCAATGGTGCCAAAATGATATTGGACTGATGCATCAATTCCAGCAACTCCAATTGACTGACTGGCGGCAAGATTCTAACCGTATCATCCAAGCCCATATCGTGAATCAGCTCACGAAATTCATCAAGCTGATTATCACGCGCAGAACCAACAATCGTCAGTCGGGAGGCGGCGTCTCGAGCCACCAGCGCATGAGCTTTGATCGCCTGCTGAACGCCCTGCCATGCTGCCAGAGTTCCAAAATATAGAAGCTCAATAGACTTATCCGGCTCAATCAGCTTTGGGCTGGAAAAGGTAAAAACTTCAAGTGACACTCCATTAGGTATCACAGCAATCTTTTCTCCGGCAACGCCTCTCTGGATGAGAAATTCCTTGGTGACCGCGCTTGGCGTAATTATGGAGTCCGCCAAATCCATGCAGAATTGTTCTTGGGCTATCAGCTTGTCCATCAAGACATTGTCTTCGGCAACGCGCGGGTAGCGGTATTTCAATTCAATCGAAGGCAGCCCATTTACTTCATACACGAGTCGACGGCAGACATTTGCTTTTTGTGCGGCCAGCCACAGTCCTTCAAATGGCGAACGAAAATGCAGCACATCAAAAAATTTACCGGCGACCCAGCAATTAAGCAGTCGGCGAAAATGCAAGACACGTGAAATCAGGTTGTCACCCAGAGCCGGCAAAGTCGTATGTTCGATCTCCGGGCAGAAAGACGCCGGTCGACAGCCAGCTAAATCTGAATCTGCCACCGTAACCAGGTTCAGCGAGCCATATTTGGCGCTAAGGGCTTTCGTAAACTGCTCAATATGGGTGGCCGCTCCCTTGGGAGCAGGAACGACATCAAATGAGACATACAAAATTCGGGGCGACATCTATGAGAATCTACGGGACCTGGGTTGGTTCATGAAGATTATGGATAACAGTAGAGTAGTATATGGGAAAGGAAGAATCTAACTGGTCAAAACCACAGTGAAAGATCTACCCAGCCCAACCGGCGACGTTTCAAAGAGATTCCAGAATTCGGTATATCGCAGTACGGCGACTCCGGAGCCGATTAAGAGTGATCTCGAGCAAATTCAAGTTCAAGACAAGGATTTAGAGAAAAAGAAGCAAACCGCATTATGGAGCGCATTCGGATTCCTCGTGCTCGTTGTAGCTTCGGCTATTCTGCATACTGTTGTTGCGACGACCTTCACGATTTTTGCAGTGATTGGAATGATCGTCAGCGGCATTGTCTGTTGCGCTTATGCCTTAAGTGATATACCGGACATGCGTTATCAGATCGCGCGCAAGACAGTCGAGCTGGTCGAACGAGATATGGAGCGGAAGGAGCCGATCGATATTACGCTCAAATTGGGCAATGTCGACAAGCCGGAGAATGCAGTTAGAAAAGGCTGGGATAGGACTTGCTATGCGGATCGCTGGCTTTACCTTAAAGGATATTTCGCAGACGGAACCAGGTTCGCAGTTTCTATAACAGAACTACTGCACGTAAAAACACGCAAAGGGAAAAGAAAACCAAAAGGTCAGGTGCTCACTCTTGTCTTGAAATACTCCCCCAGTGAATATGGCGATCTCGCACCACTTTCAGCACAGCTGAAAAATACTATAAAAACAGCGCCTGGAAGCACATTCAAATCTATGCGCATAGGCAGCAATTATCTGCGCCTTTCTTTCAAGGTTTTTAACAGTCCCTACCTTCAAATGCAGACCGCCAATCAGCTTAGTGATACTGGAGACTCGCTGACAAAAGCCCTGGCGGTTATCTTTTTGAATGCCTTTCAAATCCTCAACTTTGCGCGTGCCCTTAATAAATCGTCTTCCACTTCAACTTAGTCAGGAGTAGCAATGAATAACCGCGAACAGAATTACCGGAATCTCCTTTCCGCTGGAGCAGCATCAATATCATTGCAATTGCTTTTGAATTTGCCGTGCGCAGCGGAGACTACCATTAACTTCAAGCCTGAAACCGGCAAAGAAAAATTCAGCATTACAAACAATGGCAATAGAGGCAGTTTTGATACCACATCACAAAAAACCACCTTCTTCGACAAGGGAAATAGCAAACTAGAAATCAATACAACTAAGGGACTGATTGGCTATGTTCGCCACAAAACACCCGAGTCCTGGAAAATCGAAGATCCAACGCAGCAAAAGAAATACGTCTTGAAGAAAGAAGAAGACGGCCATTACAAATTGAAAACCGGCGATGAAAAAGAATTGTACAAAGTAAAACCCGAAGCTTACGGGTTCAAAGTCGAAGACGCAACGGGAAAACTTCTCTACAGAGTGATGAAAGAGCCCGACGGCACCATTCTCAAAAACGACAAGGACAAGATAGTCTTCTCGACCAATTCAGCGATCTCACCTGTGGCAATGGCCTGCTTGGGCTTTGATTCGCTGCAACAGGAAGAGAAGTTCGCGTTAGCCTACGCAGTTAACTTCATGGGAAACTGATTAATGCCGGATCTTCCAGATAGCTCACTACCCTGCAGAGTAATGGTCGGCTTTTTATTCAAACGAATGTGCGGTCGAACCAATCGCATTGGCTGCCAGTATTGCAAAGGCCAAGTAATACCAGCGGATACAAATGTCTGGGATCCTTCATACGATCCATATTACATGGATAGGATTCAGTATCCGCGCTATGGAAATTACGATTCGCAGTGGCACTCGTCTTTCAATATAACGCACAGAGACTTTACCGACGCTGATGCAAACACTCTGCACCAGGAAAGGGATACCGATTACGAACACGATTTGGATGCAAGTTAGTTGACGAGAAACGGCTGGCTATTTTATGCAATGGGCGGCGGCTGGGGTCATCTCAATCGTGCGCTTTCTCTGGCCAGAATCGTTGCTCGCGAAAAGCCGGTTACAGTAATCACTAACTGCAAACAGTTCGAAATAATCTCTCAAGCGCGCAGATTCAAGGATCTGGTGCGCAATATTGAAATCGTGTTGTCTGGTTCCACCACCGAAGATACAGTTCGCTCGGTTTCAAAAGCATTTGAAACTGATACCTATTCCACTATTATTGTTGACACTTTTCCCAGGGGTCTGATCGGCGAACTGGCGGAAATTCTCCCGCAGGCGAAACATGCCAGAAAGATCTTGATCGCCAGGGATATCAGTCCGGAATATGTTCGTAAATATTGCCTCATTGATTTTGTAGAAGGAAATTTCGATCTCGTCATAAATCCAGGCGAAGGCAAAGACAGCAGTTTTAGCAGTCTCGCGATGCGCACAGATCCATGGCTGATTGAAGACGACCACGAAATCCCGGAGAGACATTCGATTCGTGAAAACATGAGGATCGTTGATTCGACGAATCCAGTAGTTCTCGTTTGTGCGTCAGGAAAAGATGTAGATCTTTTTGCTCAAATCGCCGTCGACATCTCACGCTCAATTTCAGATGTGTCGGTGCGACTATTGACACCAAATTGCCCTCAGGATTTTCCAGAGAACTGGTGGATAAGTCATTGGCCGGGAATCGAATGCATATCTGCTTGCGATCTGGTTATTGCGGCCGCCGGTTATAACATTATCAATGAATGCGCCGCTCTGGCAGTTCCGCTTATTGCCCTGCCACAAAAGCGCTTGTACGACAGGCAGGAACTCCGAACAGCATCCTGCTTTAGGACTGTTCGCACGGCTGCAGAGTGCATTGGCACCGTCACCAATATAATTAGCGCAGGCAGTCTCCCCATAAGAGAACGCCCGTCATTCAAAAATGGTGCTCGCGAAGCATACAGTTTGATCAATCGGCTGTCCCAGAGTGTTTCTTAGACACGCCAGTCTGCCTGCAGGAAATAGTTCTCCCCACTACAAAACTACAGGCAAACCAACGAGCCTAATTTGTTTTACATTTATAGAGACGTCGCGAACACTGAAAAAGTTCAATCCAAACTGACGATCTTCAAAATATCTCCTTTGGAAAAATCAACTTGTAAAGCGCCGCCCATTAAAAGTGCCAAAACAGTGCTATATTCTCGATATGAGGCTCTTTGGAACGAGAATTATGAAATTGCTAGTAAGGCTTCTTCTCTGTTTAACCGTCATCGCCGGCGCTTTTGTCGCAACGCCCTCTAATGCAGATACAGCCTCAAAGACTACTACAAACGAAACAGCAAGCAACAACGCGACACCTGCAACTGCAAGTACAGCTGCGACTGCGACGGATAGTTCAACTTCACCGCAAAGGGCAAACTCATCTGGAAGCCAAACTGAGGCCGATGTGAAGGTCCCTATACCGCCAAACGTCGAGCAATTTTTTGAAAGAATGGGGCTAAAGCAGCCCACAACGAGGGAAGGCGCCCTGGGATATATAGGTGCGATTCTTGGACTATCATCGTCAATTATGCTTGTCACCGGCGCGATTTTGCCTGCATGCTTGAAGCGATACAACCTGCTTAAAGGTATGTTGGCGGTAGGAATTCCCGCCGGAATCATTAGCTTATCCATACCCTCTATAGTTGATGCTTCCGGCAGCTCAGGCACTTCGATGGGAACAGTGTTTGTCGGTTTATCCCTATTCTTTTATATGGGTGTGTTCTTCCTACCTGCAATCATCGCCTTTAGAGAAGACATCGAAAGGAAGTTTCTGATTCTGATCATCAATGTTGCCGGTCTGGGGATACCAGCCGCCGGATTGGTCGCGCTGTTTTTGGCGTTGAAAGACAAACCATCAGCACAACCACATTCCGCGTTGAAATAACAGGTATAGCCGAATTCTCCACAATTCCTCCATATTGTTCATCCTCTCTCCATCGTCACATCCTAGGATGTTGGGTGTGAGGGCGATGCGCCCGACCGGCAAAGAGGAAAAGAGCGTTGGAAGAACTAATGAGCCGCACGGGCGGCAAGGTGCCGAACCGAGATAGGCTGTCGCAACTGGCAGTCAGCGAGACAGGTTTCATTTTCGACCCCCAGACCGGCCAGAGTTTCTCTGTCAATCCGACCGGTTTGATTGTGCTCGACCTCCTCAAGCGAGGAAGCAGCCTAGACACAACATCGCTTTCGCTGGCCGATCGATGCGGCATACCTGCGGAGATAGCCGCCAGCAGTGTGGAAGCGTTCATACTTCAGCTTGGGAGATATCTATGAAGGCAGCGCGCCCGAAGGGCAAGAGTTGGCAGAACTTCAAGGTGGCGGTTACAGGGATAAATGCAAGAGCAGAAAATCCAGGACCAGGTTGTGCGGTCGCTCGGTGCATTCAAGAACATCCTCAATTTAAAGGATCAATTGTTGGGTTGGGATACGACGCGCTGGATGCCGGGCTTTATGCCCGGCATCTATGTAACAACAGTTATTTGATTCCATATCCGTCCGAGGGGGAGGAGGCGCTGCTTTATCGGCTGGCGCAGATCCATCAAGAGGAGGGGCTTGATGCGATCATTCCGTGCCTCGATTCGGAGCTTCAGAATTTCAGCCGCCTGAAAAGTGAGCTGCAGATGATGGGCATTTCCATGCTAACACCCAGCCGTGATCAGTTCAACTTGCGCGCCAAAAATCACCTCGGCACTTTCTGTGAATCGATTGGTGTTCTGGCGCCGGAAAGCAAAGCATTGAGCAATCCTGCATTCTTCGATGTTTGTGAATCGGAAGGGTGGAATTATCCACTTGTTGTAAAAGGAATCTTCTACGACGCATACATTGTCCATACGGCGCTCGAAGCGAAGGCAGTGTTCTCCAAGCTCGTTTCCACATGGGGTTATCCAGTCCTCGTGCAAAAACGCGTAATCGGGGATGAGCTGGATCTGGCGGCTGTTGGCGATGGAAAAGGAAACATGCTCGGCGCCGTAATGATGCGAAAAAAGGCATTGACTGAGAAAGGAAAGGCCTGGGCGGGCGTCAGTGTCATTGATTATGGTCTGGCAGAAATGGCAGAAAAACTCATTCGCGCTCTCGGTTGGAGAGGACCGCTGGAGGTTGAAGTGATTAAAGGCTACGACGGAAAGATTTATTTGATTGAGATCAACCCGCGATTTCCCTCTTGGATTTATTTAAGTCATGCAGTCGGCAGAAACTTGCCGGTGGCGGTGTTAAAACTGCTGGCTGGACTGTCTGATCTCGAGCTGTCAGAGCCAAGCTCCGGAACCTTCTTCATTCGTCATGCACAAGAACTAATTGTCACATTGCCGGAGTTTGAAGCAGTATTGACGGAAGGTCGGCTGGTTCCGCAAATGGTGCAAGATCAAATTATCCGATCTGCGTAGTGGTGGCAATATTGGTGTGCTGGCTTTGTAGGGGCGATGCCATGCATCGCCCGCTTACGAAAAAATCCTTCTACGGAGTTCTTAGATACAAATGGAAAGTGATACCAAAAAGCTTGTCTGGGAACCGCCCTTCATCCAACCGCATCGGATGGGCGAAATCAACAAATTTGGACGTGCGCGCATGCACGATAACAGCAAATCTTCGATATACGGCATATCAGTTGTCGAACTGATGAGAAGATTTGGCTCTCCTTGCTTTGTCACTTCTGAAAAACAGATCCGCAGCAATTTGCGAAACATAAAGAAAGCCTTCGATCGGCGTTATGGCTCAGTAGTGCACGGCTGGTCGTACAAGACGAACTACATTAGCGCTGTATGCAACATCATGCACCAGGAAGGATCATGGGCGGAAGTGGTTTCCGCCTTTGAATACGAAAAGGCCAGAGCACTGGGTGTACCGGCAAACAAGATTATTTTCAATGGACCGAACAAGCCGAGGTTCATCATTGAAAGGGCGGTTGCCGAAGGCGCGCAGATTCACGTCGATCATTTGGACGAGCTGCAGCTGATCGAAAAAGTGGCCAGGGAGCAAAACAAGGTTGTGCCACTTGTTATTCGTTTGAACTTTGACACCGGATACACGGAACCGTGGAGCAGATTTGGCTTCAACATTGAAAGCGGTCAGGCACACCAGGCCGCACGCTTGATTGCCTTGAGCAATAATTTGAACCTGACGGGCTTGCACAGCCACATCGGTACATTCATTTTGGAACCGAGAGCCTATGCAGAACAAGTGAGAATTATGTGCAAATTCATGCGTGAGTTGGAGACAAACGATGATTTTTGCATAGATACGATCGATATCGGCGGTGGATTCGCCTCGCAAAATGCATTGCAGAGCGTTTATCTGCCACCGGAGCAAGTAGTGCCTTCCATCAACGAATATGCCGATGCAATCTGCACGGCTCTATTGGAGGGAACACAGTACAGGCGACAGACCGGAAGAGAGCTGCCCAGACTGATCTTCGAAAGTGGGCGTGCCATCATAGATGATGCTCAGTCCCTGTTATGCACCGTAGTCGGGACCAAACGCTTGCCCGATGGCAGGCGGGCAGCAATCATCGATGCCGGAACTAATCTTCTTTTCACCGCCTACTGGTACAACCACCAGGTGCACACCACAAAACCATGTGAAGGAACCGTCGCCGACACGGTTTTGTATGGACCGCTGTGCATGAATATAGATGTTATGCGCCACAGTGTGCAATTGCCACCACTTGCTCAGGGCGACAATCTTGTCTTTAGCCCGGTAGGAGCTTACAACAATACTCAATGGATGCAATTCATCGAATACAGGCCCAATGTTGTGCTTGTACACGAAAGCGGCGAATGTTCCGTCATCCGCAAGCAAGAAGATCTGTCCGTAATGATGCAACAAGACAGGCTACCGGAGCATCTGTCCATGCCATTTCCGGATACTGCAGCCATGAACAAGCTGTTGAATGGTGGCACAGGCGCGCGCAGGAGCTAATAAAGATGCGAGCGGTGACTGAAACTCTCCAGAGATTACTCTCCGGTTATGGTGCATTTTTCGCACTTACAGAACCAATTACCAATTTGCTTCTGTTTGCCACCACAATGCTCAATCCAATTGTCGGGCTGATGGGGGCCCTGGGTGGTACCTTTGTAATTCTGACCAGGCAGATTTTGCAGCTGTCCAAGAAAGACGAATCTGTCGAAATTGTCAACGGCATACTTTTGGGAATGTTGCTCGGGTCGACATATGTCGTCACGGCAAAGGTAATGCTTTTCCTGGCTGTCGGTTGCGTGCTGGTCGTTGCAGTGAGCGCGATTTTGAGAGACACGATTTGCTATTACTTTAGACTGCCGCTTTTGGGATTGCCCTATGTCATTTGCGCTTTCTTGCTTTTGCCGATGATGGCCACTGTCAGCGTGCCTGCGCAAATTCCCATTATTGTTTTCGACTTCCTGCCACTTTCGCAAACTCCCTTGCAGGCCCTTTCTCCACTTGGATCCATTTACTTCCATGGCACTCCATCAGGTGGTTTACTCGTCTTCCTGGCGTTTTTTATCGGCTCGCCCTGCCTTGCACTGCTGGCTCTGGGAGCCTGTACTGTTTCCTACCTGGTGCTGAGTGGGCTGGGATTTTATCCCGGCACCATTTCATTTCTGATTGCGCAGATGAACGCCATTTTGACTGGCGCTGTAATTGGCGGACTTTATACGACACCCGGCAGACGAAGTATTTCTGTTGCCCTTTTTGCCTCCGGATTGTGTGCAATTCTTTCCATGAGTCTGGAGCGTCTTTTTTCCATCGCAGCATTGCCGGCACTAGCTACTCCATTTGTTCTCACCACTTACGGTGCACTCGTAGCATTGGC
The DNA here is from genome assembly GCA_964531315.1 of uncultured Candidatus Obscuribacterales bacterium. Lineage (GTDB taxonomy): Bacteria > Cyanobacteriota > Vampirovibrionia > Obscuribacterales > Obscuribacteraceae > QKMZ01. The sequence continues at coordinate 15,477 of CAZHEZ010000150.1, forward strand.
ACCATATCGCGGCGGCGCTTGGACCAACTTTTGGCTGGCGCAACCGGCTTTGCCTGAAAAGACTATTGAAAGCAAAAGCCTGGCATTGGCGCGCGGATTCAGTGACACCAGTATTTCACTAAAGGCCCCGTTTGCAGGATCATGGAGCGTTTATCAAGGATTTGACGGAGCATATACACACCAGGCTGCCTGGAAGCACGCTCTAGACTTTTTCAAGACAGTCGAAGACAAGAGCTATCAGAATGAAGGGAAATCACTCTCGGATTATTACGCCTACGGCAAACCGGTTTTATCGCCATGTTCCGGACGAGTGGTGGCATTATTGTCATCGCTCCCCGATAACATAGCTGGCGAAGTCGATACCATAAATAACTGGGGCAACTATATCCTCATTCAAATACATGCCGGTGCTTATGTTTTGCTGGCTCATCTGCAAAAGGACAGCATAAAAGTCGCTTTGAACACGTTTGTAGCTCCGGGCCAGATTCTCGCTCTAGTTGGAAATTCAGGACGCTCGCCTCAACCTCATCTTCACATGCATGTCCAGGAAAGTTATGTGCTTGGCAGTCGCACGGTTCCTTTCCATCTGTCCGGTGTCGTCGTTTCAAAATCTTCAGATGCTAAGGATCTTTCGGCTGATAAAAGAACTTACTCTCTCTTCTGCCGGCCCGACGAGTTGGACACGGTCAGCCAACCAGCTTGCAATGCAGCCTTGAAAAGAGCACTACGTCTGGCGGTCGGCTGTCGCCATGAATTCGAAATCGACAATCAGCTGCACAGAGTGGAGGTCGGCCTTGATTTGAACGGACAGTTTTATCTTCGAGGCCGCGAATCGGCGCGCGTGTCTTTCTTGAGTTCTGAAGATCTGATTGCCTGCTTCGATCGGCAGGGTGCAAGAGATCTCCTGCTCGACACATTTATTATGTCGCTCGGCTTGACGCCGCTTCTTGAGGGCGCTGTTTCCTGGCAAGACCTGTTGCCCACCAGACTCTTGCCTGTAAATGGCTTATCAACCATCGTCTGGTCGATTTTCAAGCCCTTTGAGCCTGGTCTCAGATTTCATTATCAGCGCCATTGGGATCCCGGTACTCATACTTGGATTCAAAAGGGTCGAAACAGGACAAAATTGCTCTTCGGATTGGTCTATTGGACAATTGAATCAGAGGCGAGAATCTGTGAATCCCTGGGGGTTGTGAGCCTACAACTGAGGGTGAATGGCAAACCGATTCTCAAGGCAGCCCTTGCCGGTTATGGATTGCGGGAAGATAATGGCATACCGGAGAAGAACGCTCTTTGGATAGCCAACGTTTGACAACATGCCTCTGACGATAGAAAAAAAGCTTCTATTGACCGCGATATTCATCTCGCTGGCAGCTTCGCTCATCGTTTTAGCCTATGCAAAACTGATACTTTCACCGGACATGAGTGCTTACAGCGAGAAATCATTGCAATCGGCCGGTGATCTCGTAAGACTTGTGCAACTTCGCCAAGACTTCGACAACAAGCAAACCATTAGTTTGATTCTCGTCGCGCTCGGCATAACCGCAGTCACTGGTGCCTGTGCCTATTTCCTGTCTAAAGATCTAAAACAGGGTATGCGCACCATATCTGAAGGCGCAAAGAAACTTGCGGACGGGGACGTAAACACTAGAATCGAACATCTTCGGTCGGATGAATTCGGTCAGATGGGTAATGAATTGAACAGCCTGGCCGTTTCACTAACTTCTCAAGATCAAAATCACAAACAATGGATGGCGGACACCTCGCATGAACTGCGCACTCCGATTGCAATTCTTCGCGCTCAAGTGGAAGCCTTCCAGGATGGCGTTCAAGAGGTCAATCAAAAAACCTTGCAAGTGTTGCATGGTGAAATTATGGGACTGAGCAAGTTAGTCGACGATCTTCACTGGCTGGCTCGATTCGATGTCGGCAACTTGAAACATTCTTTCATTCCAATTGATGTGGTATCAACACTTCAAGACGTGGCAGACCTATTTGAAGAGAGGTACGCAGAGAAAGGACTTACGATTGACAGAAGTGGTATCACAAACGAGTCTTGCACCGTCTATGCAGATAATAACCGCATGCGCCAGGTGTTCATTAACCTGTTGGAAAATTCGCTCAGATATACCAGCCAGGGCGGAAAACTGAAACTTTCCATGGAAAAGTCTCCGACCGCGATTGTGCTCAAATTCGACGATTCTGCTCCCGGCGTAACTGATGAATTGATGCCTAAGATTTTCGACCGCTTCTTTCGCGTAGAGTCTTCTCGCAGCAGAGAGTTGGGTGGCTCCGGTCTCGGTTTGGCAATTTGCAAGACGATCATCGAAGCGCATTCCGGCAATATCAGCGCAATCAAATCGGAACTTGGCGGCTTAAGAATGCAAATCGTTCTGCCGACAGCGCGAGGTTTACGTGGTGGCTGAGTCACAAGAAAAGAAAGAGCGCATACTGATAGTCGAGGACGAAAGGCGAATTGCTGAAATCCTCACAGACTATCTGCGCCAAAACGGATTCGATGTAGAACATCAAGATCGTGGTGACAAAATTGTCGAATTGGTGCGCAAACAACCACCGTCTCTGATTCTACTGGATGTAATGCTGCCCGGTGGCGATGGTTTGGAAATTTGCCGCGAAATTCGCAAGTTTTCCGCAGTGCCAATTATTATTGTCAGCGCCAGAATAGACGAACTGGATCGATTGCTTGGTCTGGAGCTTGGCGCCGACGATTACATCTGCAAGCCATTTAGCCCACGTGAAGTCGTAGCTCGCGTTAAAGCGGTTTTTCGCCGATCTCGAGCCACCACAACTTCCGAATCCGAAACCAAACTTTTTCATGTCGACGACGATCAAGGAAGAATCACTGTCAATGGTATCGTTTTAGATCTGACACCAACTGAGTTTCGATTGCTGAAACTTTTCGTATCGAAACCCGGTCGCGTCTTTTCGCGCAATCAACTTTTGGAGCTTTGCTATCAGCAAGAACAGCTTGTATTCGATAGAGTCATCGACAGCCACGTGAAGAATGTCAGGAAAAAATTATCGAAGGCGCTGCCTGGGCAAGAGCTAATACATGCAGTATATGGAGTCGGTTACAGATACGAAGCAAAACCGGCGACGGAATAACCACGTGTACAAAAATTGGATCAACGTGATGGACAGTCATGATAAGAGGAATTTGCTACTCTCTGACTGTTTCTCCAGAGATTCCCGGTGATTGCTCCTGGTGTGGTGACATCCACTTTTACACCATCAATTTCCGTATAAACTTCCAACCCAGGCAAGGAAGAGTTGGCTTTTAGATCCGATGCATTATCTTCCTGAGCCTTGCGCATAATCTGCAGAAATTCACGTTCGTCCGTAGCGCAACGAACATAGTTCGTCGAATCTTTAAACACGTCAGGCTTGCCGTCCTTAAGCTCATTGGCCAAAGCCCGTGCTGTTGCAGGAATGTCAAAATGCATTTGTAGAAACCTCAAAGAGATGCGGACTTAAATGAGCCCACGCCGATCAGCAGTTAGCCCAAATTTAAGGGCCTAAAGTGATAAATACGTGATCAGTGAACGTCGCCTGCATAATCTAGCGACCTGGATTTTGCTGTGGGCATGTCTTAGCGATCCTCAAAGAGTGATTAGCAACTGGTTGAGCTTGTGTCGCTCGCTTGTTGCACGAATGTACTTTTCCTTGAGTTAGAACTGCGTGATCGAACTAATCCATAAACTGGCTGCCGCAAACATGCGCTCTAGTATCTGCCATACGGCATCGGGTCTGATGGCAACGTTCCATTCGGTCCCTGTCCGTCAGGGCTGAAACTTCCGGGAGGTCCCATTCCTCCTGGAGGTGGTCCCATCCCACCGGGTGGAGGACCCATTCCACCGGGTGGGCCAAATCCTCCTGGCGGTGGACCCATTCCACCGGGCGGGCCAAATCCTCCTGGCGGTGGGCCCATTCTTCCATGCGGCGGCATCCCACCTTGCGGGCCGCCACCCTGACCATAGCCACCCCCGGGAGGCGGGCCAAATCCGCGGACTTGTCCGCCAGGATGACCGTATCCGCCCCCGGGAGGCGCTCCGGTGCGACCTCTGCGTTTAAAGCTCTCATCGGGACTTCCCCGAAAGGCTCTCGGTATATAAGGATAAGAGTCAGTAATCACATACAAATAGGTGCCGCGCGGATACTCGGCAGTGATGGCATGTTTTCCATTGGCTTCGTCAAGATCGCCAAGCCCCTTCACATACTCATAGTCCTGCACGAATGAGCCGTCATAGGAGCCACCAGGACTAATACCATTGCTATTGGCGGCCCGTTGTCCAGACTTTATGCGATAGCTCGCTCTTAGTCGGCCGCCACGTTTGTTGGGAAACCCGGTCGGAGCATAAATTGGAAATCCGTCGGCTGCATAACCCAATAAAACAGGTCTTCCATAGGAGGATAATCTGTTGATCAACCCGGTCGGCAATCCATGATAGTGATAAGCACCATCAGGTTGCACGTGCGCATTGTTTTGATCGATGCCGAGGCGACCATCCAACGCCATTGCTTCATACTGCCAGCCGGAATTTCGATCACCGCGATACCATTCATTGGCGCCCGGATCAAAAGGTATACCGTTGATGGCCACGCCAAACGGATACATAAAGAGCGGCGTCACTTTCTCATTTTCTTTGGGATCGAGAAGCATGCGAAAAGTGTAGCGTTGCTCTGAAATCGTGTTTGGATTTCCTGGATTAGGAAATGCACCGGTGGCATGATTGGGAATTCCGTTTGATGTGAGCACTCGGAAATAGCCATCCCGCGAAAGATTGACATTCGTCGATGCAGCACATGCGGGAGTCAA
>CAZHEZ010000151.1:0-20008 GCA_964531315.1 uncultured Candidatus Obscuribacterales bacterium
GATCTGCCATCGGACACCAGCCCAATACCGATTTGTTTAAAGGACATTTGCCGCTCGACGAAAACGGCTACATCCAGGTCACCAACGGCGTGCACACCAATATAGTCGGCGTCTTTGCCGCCGGCGACGTCATGGATTCCGTCTACAGACAAGCAGTGACAGCAGCCGGCACCGGCTGCCAGGCAGCGCTGGAAGCGCAATGGCTTTTGGAAAAAGAAGAGGCTGAAGGCGAGATGGGAAAGCCTGAAGAAGCAAAGGCCGGAGCCGGTGCTTCCGTGCGCGAAACTCAAGCCAAAGCTGAAACTCTGAGATCCTGATGGTTGAACTACAAACGGATGCCGCACGCCTGAAATCCGAGCGCGTGCCAACGTCAGTTGGAAAAGAAAAGATGGGCGCCTATGCCAGGCAGTTTGCTGCCGAGCATCCCTGTTTCCAACATCCGCTTTTCGAATTTCTCGATCGGACAAAACTAAATCACGAGCAGGTGTGCAAATTTCTCGCCAACTATGATGCTCATGCTTCTTTGTTGCGCAGGCTTTTGCTCAAAGCTGCCACGATTATGCCGGAAGAAGCAGTCGGCTTCATTCTGGAGAATGTGCGCAACGAATACGGCAATGGAAATCCTGATCATCGCCACCAATTACAATTATTTGATCTGGCAGTGCGCGCCGGCGTGTCGGTTGAAGAAATGCAAAAGGTCCCGCTCGAGCCGGGCGTAAAAAAATACATGGAACAAGTGCCGAAGTTCTATTTTCCGGTTGATACTGAACTGGAAGCGCATTATTTGTTTCCGGCAGTCTCAGCAGGCGCCATTACCGCCACCGAAATTCTGGCCATTGAAGAATTTCGCCACATGCAGAAAAGTTTTGCCCACCACGGACTCGATCAACATATATGGTTCGACCACGTGACAGTTGAGGTTGAACATTCGGAAGAATCCGTTCAACTGGCAGTCTTTTTTGCCGATACAGAAGACGGCGCCGAATCTGTTTTGGAAGGATTGGCAGGCGTTCTTGATGCCAATATCCACCTCTACGACGGACTTCTCAAAGCGGCCGGCGGCTAGCGTCCACCAAAAATTCGACCGACGGTCAGATTTAGAAGTTAAAGCGATATCGCTTTAGCTTCCAGACTTTTGCAAGCGCAAATCAAGTTTCAATTTTGCCGAAAACCATTGTATTCCAAGGGTCTCAGGTATTTCTAGAAACTCAACCGATAACGGTTGAATGTTCCAGAATGCCGCTTGAAAAGATCCAGGGGAAACCCCCTATAATCCATCCAGCTCGAAATATAAAATCGTGCCACTTACCAAGCGCTCGTTTTGGGCGGGCAAAAAAATAGATGAAAATGCAGCTTTCGAGCCGCTTGATTCTGCACGGCTTAGTACTCGGAGCATCCACTCTACTTGCTCTTATGCAGCCGTCAGGCGCGCAGGCACAGGCGCAGGGAGACCGGTTCATATCTGGCTCCTCCCAAGGTGGAGGAGAGGCATACGATTCGACATGCGATACGTTCTCCTCTCAAGCATGCGAAGGCGACTCATTTTGCTCCGGTGGTGACAGCTTTCGCACCATCGGAGACTCATTCAGTTCTAGCGGCGACCAGTTTGTCTCCTCAGGCGGCCCGGCAATACAGAAGGGCACAAACAGCCAGGACTACAACCATGCTTTTGCCGACGATGAGGAATTGGATCCAAGCCTGTACACATGGTCGGATGATCCGCACGATCCATTTGCAGCAAGGACGGCTGACAGCCTGCCTCAAAGGACTTCTTCCAGTAAACCGAGAAACGCATTTTCTTTTATATCGGTGTCCGACGGTCCGCAAATAAAAGCCGAGAAAAAGAATTTTGACGCACCGAAGGCTCATCCTCAGTACGAGGAATTATACATAGAAGGCGAACGGCTTCCGCAGCCGATTGAAGGAACTACTATTTTCGGGTCGGGAGATGACGGCACAAAACTGTATGGCTGGCATTACACTCATGGACAGGTGCGGGTATATTTCGCCGGCGACACAGCGACCGTCCGAGACGGGCTGGTGAAGCAGACCTTCATATCATGCATGAGAGACTGGTGCCAATCCACAGAAGGTCTTTTGAGATTCACCGTCGTGGAGGATTTTAGAACAGCCGACATCATTGTATGCAGAGAATTCACCTCCAGCCATGAGCTTGCTGAGAACATGCCTTCATTCAGAAACTGCTGGTTGGAGCGTGTCAAAATCAGGCTCATAGACAGCACTTGCGACACCCTGGGCGCAGCGCAATTGCGTGCGGTATTGCTCCATTCAGCCGGGCACGCGCTCGGTTATTTTGGTCACACGCTAGACCAAAATTCGGCCATGAATGAAAATTGTTCGCATGTGAATCATCCGATTCAAAAGATGTGTCCATGTGATACCTCATACATTCGCAAAATGTACGTCTCGTACAAAACTTGCTGGGACAATCGTTTCAAGAAAGATCCGCCCCCTAAGGTCGTGAGGGTGCCGTGGGGAGCCGGCAGGTTCGTGTCGTATGGACTCCCCGTCAGCAGCTCAATGAAATTCTGCCAGACGGCCAGGTCGGCCAAACACACAGTCCAACAGCCGCTGCGCGCGCAACGCGGCGCTGCGCTCAAACTGCCGCTCAATACAAAGAAAATCGCCGCCGGACTTTAGAGGCAGCCTCGATTCAGCTCAGTCTAAGACGGCTGGCTCTTTCCCAGCCAGGGCCGGGGTATTGAGTTCGGCTTCCAGGATTTTTTCAGCCGACACTTTCACCCTCTCAAGGCGCTTATTGATACGCCCTTTCAGCACACAATTGATGATCGTTTCAGAAAAAGGCAAGCCCGTATTCAGCACCGAATGCAGTTCCAATTTTGTGATTCCGTCAGGCAATTCGGTCAAGACCCAGCTGCCGCTCAGGGCTTTGAATTTGTCTGAATGCACCAGTTTGTAGTCGATTCTCTGGTTTACTAACTCAGTCTGCTCTAAAAGGCAGACGGCCTCTCCAATGATGGGCATACCGTTGAATTTCTGTTCGAGCATTATTTTGTCGCCCTTTTTCTCGACTACTTTGCTGTAGCAAAGGTCAGGATCCGATGCGCGCTCTCTATGTACTGCTTCCCAGACAATGCGAGCTGGGGCCTTGATTTCGATCTGCCCACGCGCACCTTCTTTTTCTGTGCTCCTTGCTGTTGCGGGGGATGCGAAGAAAACAAATGCGACAAAGGCGATCAGGGTTGTGAAAAGTACCATAAGGGTGCATCCGAATGCGGAAGAGTGGAAGCTTTTTGGATTCCGAGAAATATCGAAAGAGCCAGAGAAATGCCGAGACGACAGGTAACGGCCAGATGCGCTCAAACACGCCGATTCAGAAGAATCGGGAGCACCGGAAAAATAAACGACAGATAGACTCGATAGTTTATGTCTGTTTCTATTCTAGCTGTTTATGCGGATTTGTGCACAACTTCACCAAAACCTCTCCAATATCACCTTTTGGAAAGCCTGATGACAGCTACCTTACATTTCAAACGCCCCTGAAGCCTGCCTGAAAGCATATTTTGAAGCCCGCAGACAGACTGCTTTTCGAAAGGTGCCCAAACTTTTCCGGTCAGTAACGGAAGCCCAGGCAAATGTAGAGAAAGCGTATCGAAGCTCCTTCTTGAGCAACAAGCGATAAGAGTGCCAATGCTAACTATATTTCATTGATATAAGTTTTCACCCCGATGCGTATATCGCCTGTCAGGGCTACAATCTTTTTACTCGTATTAGCCTCCTCATGGAGAACGAACGATGTCTGTATTGACCAGTCTGCTCGTGGTTGTCCTCGGCACCTACATTTCGATTTGGTTCAATGACAAAGTCAGCCGCAGCGACTATATGGCGGACGATTCGATTGAGCCTTCCTAGCTCTAGAAAGTTTTGAGTTGGTTTCTTACCTGTGCTAACAACCGACCAATCTAAATCCCATGCAGCCATTGCCATCGACCCGGCAGGCTTGCGTGTTTGCATGGTGTCACGGCTATTTTCTCCTTCCGGAGGGCTGGAGCTGTACTGCCACAAGGTCGTTGAAGGGCTTTTAGAGCGTGGTGCTTTAGTCACGGTTGTCTGTGAGAAGAATCAGTCGAAGCTCTCGCACCCCAATCTCAAGTTCCAGATGTTCGACCCACCGCATCGCAAATCACGTAAATCCGAGCGTTTGAAATACTATCTGAAAGCCACGTCTGAAGCGGTTGCCAGTGCAGGACCGTTCGACATTGTCCACACACAGCATCACCCGGTCAGACCGGTCGATGTGGCGACCTTCCACAATCACAGCGTATTTCGCCTTTCCCAGGTGGGCAAACTCTGGGAGCGCTTGCTCAACCACGGCAAGATTACCTTTACAGGCGCTTACCAGGCGAGAAACGAAGTCGACAAACAGCTTGCTGCCGACGCAAAATGCCTCAATTTCACATCCAAAACATGCCGAGATGACTTCTACAAAACCTTCTCCTTGAGCTCGAAGCCGTCTGTCGTTTCCTATCCGGGTGCGACTTTGGCTCCTGCTTCAGACCCCTCAGGCTCCTCAGACGCTCAAAACACTGAGCCGAAATTTGACCAGTCACGAAAAGACGGCGAGCCCTTTACGCTGCTTTTTGTCGGCAAAGGCTTTCGCAAGAAGGGCTTGGATGTGCTTCTGGATGCAATGAAAGAGTTGAAAGCACAGGGTAAAGATTGTCGCCTTCTGATTGCCGGATTGAAGAAAAAGCCGCTTGATTCCTTGCGGTTGGCACGCCTGGGACTGGATAAAGAGGTATCTTATCTCGGCTTCCGGCATGACATGGAGAACGTTTACCGCCAGGCTGATGCCATCATTCTGCCGTCGCGCATTGAACCTTTCGGCATGTCTCCAATCCAGGGGATGCTGCGCGGATTGGTTCCCATCGTCAGCGCGGTCTGCGGGGTATCCGAGGTTTTGAACGACAACAAGGACGCCCTCATCTTGAAAAACCACCTTGATCCCAAGGAGCTGGCCGGACTTATTGGTCGCCTGTTAAGCGACCATGAACTAGTGTGTCGCCTTTCCACGGCAGCTATGACAACTGCTAAGGAAATTACCTGGGAAAAGGCAGTAGAATCCACCCTGGTGGCATACGGCCAGGCGATAGGAGAGAGAAAGTGAGCGCGTCGAAAAAGAAGAAGGACGCTAAGAAGAGTGCGGCGAAGAAAGACGCAGCCATTAAAGATGCGGCCAAGCAATCCGCAGCGTTGACGAATGCTGCCCCGAAAGGTGGCGGCGACGCCGTCGAGTCGGGCGCAACAGCCGGTGCAGCAGTTGCAGATGCAGCAGTTGCAAGTACAGCAGTTGCCGATGCGCCAGCCCCGCATGAGATGGAAGCCGCAATTGAAGAAGCGAACATACCTGCTTCTTCCGACGCCGCGACAACTGTGAGCGTGCCAACACCGCCAGGCGCGAATCGTTTGTTTCACGAGACCAGCACTTATCTTTTGCAGCATGCCCAAAATCCGGTCGACTGGTATCCCTGGGGCGAAGAAGCCATCGCCAGAGCGAAGCGCGAAGACAAGCCGATTCTTCTTTCGGTCGGTTATGCAGCTTGCCACTGGTGCCACGTCATGGAGCATGAATCTTTCGAGGACGTGGCCACCGCCAAGATGATGAACGACAATTTCGTCAACATCAAAGTAGACAGGGAAGAGCGCACAGACATCGACGAAATTTACATGAAGGCTGTGCAATTGATGACCGGTCACGGCGGTTGGCCGATGACTGTTTTCCTCACACCTGATTTGAAGCCGTTTTTCGGTGGCACTTATTTCCCCAAAGAACCGCGTCATGGAATGCCGGCTTTCACACAATTGCTCCAGGCGCTTTCGGAAGCATGGAGAGAACGCCGTGCCGAAGTGGAAGAAAGCTCAGGCAGCGTCACCGAGCATTTGAAGATGCTGGACAGCCTGAATGCCCGCAGCGAAGGTAAATTGGCGCCTGCGGACGCAATCAGGAAAGACTATCTTCTCGATGCCGCCGATCGTTTGCTTGACGTTTTCGATCATCGCTTCGGCGGATTTGGCAACGCTCCAAAATTCCCGCACACGTTCAATATCAATTTGTCATTGCGTTGCATCGACCACCTGGTCGACAAATCGCCCAGCGTTAAGGAAGCGCACAAAGAGCTGGTTACGATTACTCTTGACCGAATGGCAATGGGCGGCATATACGATCAAATTGGCGGCGGCTTTGCTCGCTATTCGGTCGATCGCCAATGGCTGATTCCCCATTTTGAAAAGATGCTGTACGACAATGCACTGATGTGCCAGACCTATGTCGATGGCTATCGATTGCTCGGACGGCGCTATTGGCTGGACATCGCCGAGGGCATACTCAGCTTCGTAGATCGAGAGCTGAAGACCGATGAAGGAGCTTTCTATTCAAGCCTTGACGCAGACAGCGAAGGTGAGGAAGGGAAGTATTACGTATTCACGCCCATGCAAATCAAAGAAGCGCTTGGCACCGCAGATGGTGAATGGCTTTGTGAAGTTTATGGTGTTACGCAAACAGGAAATTTCGAACACGGAACCAGCGCGCTGCATTTCGCAAAGACGCCGGAAGAAATTGCCTGCGACCACGGAATGAGCATGGAAGTCTTCTTAGACCGCCTGCGTCCGCTCAATTACAAACTTTTGGCTTACCGCGAAAAGAGAATCAGACCGGGCCGCGACGAAAAGGTTTTGACCAGTTGGAACAGTCTGATGATTTCCGCTTATGTCGCCGGTTATGTGGCAACAGGCAAAGAGAATTATTTGGAAACAGCCAAGACTTGCGCAAACTTCATCCTGAACAAACTGGTCAAAGACGGCCGTTTGCTCAGAACCTACGGCAAAGGCAAAGCCAAGCTGAACGGTTACCTGGAAGACTATTCCTTTTTCGTTCAAGCCTTGCTCGACCTGGCATCGGCAGACCCGGACGAACGCTGGCTTTGGAACGCGCGCAAACTCAACAATGTCATGCTGGAAAGGTTTAACGACGCTGAGGAAGGCGGTCTCTATTACACAAGCGACGACCACGAACAACTGGTCACTCGCCCGCGCAGCCACTTCGATGCTGCAGTTCCGTCCGGCACCTCCGTAGCGACGATGAATCTGATTCGCCTTGCTCGCATTTCCGGACACGATCCTTATATAGTGCGCGCCCAGGAATTACTTTTGCTGTACGCTCCATTTTTCCGCAAATTACCTGACCAGTTCGGCAACCTGCTTTGCGCCGCCGATTTGTTTATCCATCCCGACCAGGAAATAGCGATTGTCTGCCACGACGCCGGCAACGACGTAAAAGAGATGGTCTTCTGCGCCCACAATGGCTATCGACCCAACCAGTTGGTGGTGGTTGCAAAACCAACCAATTCATACCGGCTCCTGGAGAACCGAGCGCTCATTTCCGGCAAACCCACCGCCTACATCTGCAAAAACTTTGCCTGCCAAAAGCCGACAAACAACGCCGAAGACCTTTTGCCAGTAGTGAAAGCCTAATTTGGCGGCGAAGGGGCGACGCCATGCATCTCTCCTTTAAAATGATGTCAAGCGCCAATTTTCATTAAATGTCTAAAAAATGTTTACAGCCCCGGCTCGTATAAGCCGTACCTGGCTGGGTTTTGCGATTTCAGCCGGCAATTCCAGGAACAATTGGCGCCCCGGCCTGTCTGACCCTGGGTAAAAGTCTGTAGTGGACAAAATGAAGACCGAACCAATCATCTTTGACAAGGAAGACGAGTACGTCGTTGACTCGCGCCCGCTTTGTCAGGGGATGCCGTTCGTACTCACTGATGCCGCCCATCCGCGGCTCATTTTGAAGCACGGCAGTCACTTCATGATTCTCGACCAGGAAGCCCTGGTTCCGGCCTGCAATACGCTGGGCTTCGGCTACTACAACTACGACACCCGCTACCTGAGCGAGTGGAATTTCACGGTCGAAGGCCAGGAGCTGTCGCTTCTCTCGGCTGATGTGAAGCGCGGATACGCAGGAAGTTTCCTTTATACAAATCCGCAGACCGGCAGTTTGTCTCAACAAAATCTGATGCTTCAACGCCAGATTGTTTTGTCCGATCTGGTATCGGAACGCATTGTCGTAGAAAACTACAGTGCAGGCGAAATCACCATCGAGCTTTGCATGAAGTATCAATCTGATTTTGCCGATATGTTTGAAGTCCGCGGAGTCAATAGAAATGAGCGCGGCAAGCGCATGCTGCCCAGAGTAGACAAGCAAGGAAAAATCCTCTTTCTTGCTTATAAAGGTCTCGACAATCATCTGCTCGAAACCATGATCGAATTTCGCGGACCCAAGCCGGACAGCATCGTAGATGGCGAAGCTCGCTACAAACTGACATTGCCACCACGCACGCCGTGGTATCTGCAAATCTTCATTTACACCCGCATCGATGGCGATCTGCCATTTCGCGGGCGTCCTGAAATTGATTTCGCCACTTTGCTCGATGATGCTGACAAACGTTTTGCATTGTGGAGATCAAACGGCGCCCAAATTATGACTGAAGACGAAATCGTCAATTTCGCCATTGAAAGAGGATTGCGAGATCTCTACATTTTGCGACAACCTACGCCGAAAGGCGTTGGCATTGCCGCCGGCATACCCTGGTATTCAGCGCCCTTCGGCAGAGACAGTGCCATCACCGGCTGGCAGTTGTTGCCATACAGACCAGACCTTTCGCGCGAATGCATCGAACTTTTGGGTCAATATCAAGGCACCAAAGTGGATGAATTCCGGGCTGAATTCCCGGGAAAAATCATGCACGAATTGAGACTGGGCGAAATGGCAAGGTTGGGCTCCATTCCCCACACGCCTTATTACGGCTCCGTAGATGCCACCGCACTCTGGTGCATGCTCGTGGGCAGATATCTCAGATGGACTGGCGATTTGAAATTCGCCGCCGCAATCTGGCCGAAATTGGAACTTGCCCTTAGCTGGCTGGACCGCGCCAGCGAGAAAACCGGCTATTTAACATACATTCGCGAAAGCACGGAAGGTTTAGAAAACCAGGGCTGGAAGGACTCCGGCAATTCCATCGCCCATGCAAATGGAGAATTGGCAAAACCTCCTATATCTCTATGCGAAGTACAAGGATATCTTTACGCTGCGCGCATAGCGATTGCCGAAGTTGCCAGTCAATTGAAAAAGATAGAGTTGTCGGAAAGACTTCATGCTCAATCAGCAAAATTAAAACGCAATTTCAAAAAAGATTTCTGGATGCCGGAGGAAGAATTTCCAGCCCTGGCGCTGGATGGCGAAGGCAGGCAAGTAAAAGTATTCAGCTCAAACGCAGGGCACTGCATTTGGGCAGGAATTCTGGACGGCGAAATGGCTCAGCGAGTGGCAGACAGGCTGCTGGCACCTGATATGGATTCCGGATGGGGTTTGAGAACCCTTTCCAAGCAGGCCGCTTATTACAATCCCATGAGTTATCACAACGGATCAGTCTGGCCGCACGACAACGCCATCATTCTGGAAGGATTTCGCAAAATTGGACGCATCCGCGACGCCCACTATCTTCTCAGTGCAATGGCAGCGGTTGCCCAGCACCAAAAGGATTTCCGCTTGCCGGAATTGGTGTGCGGATTCGAGAGGACAAATTGGGGCAGCCCGATTGACTATCCAGTATCCTGCTCACCGCAGGCCTGGGCAGCCGGAAGCATCTTCCAGATGCTGAGTGCCTGCGTCAACTTCCAGCCCGATGCGCACAGAAAAATTCTTCGCATCGAGGAGCCGTGCTTGCCTGAATGGCTTGAAAGAGTTACTTTCCACAATCTGAGAATTGGTCAGGCCGAATTGGATATTGCCTTTAATGCAGTCAACGGTCATACGAGCTGCCAGATTTTGAGAAAGAATGGTGACCTGAAAGTAATCGTAGAGAATTGAGGTGTTTTTAGATCATGCGTATTGCACAATTAGCTCCCCTTGCTGAAAGCGTGCCACCGAAAGGATATGGCGGCTCGGAGCTGGTAGTAAATCTGCTCACCGAAGAGCTTTTGAAACGCGGAAACTCTGTAACACTTTTCGCCAGCGGCGACTCCGAAACAAGCGGTCGCTTGATTGAATGTGCACCGGAAGGTTTGCGCGCATCATCTATTGCACCGACTCGCTGGCACGCATACAACATCAAGGCATTGATCAAACTTGAGCAGATGCAGGGCGAATTCGATATCATCCACAATCACATGGGATACGCCGCATTGCCGGCACTCAGCCACTTCCGGTGCCCGGTTGTGACGACCAACCACAACCCGCTCTATGATTACTGCAAGGACATTTACTTCGCATACGGAAAAATGCCTTTCATCTCGATAAGTGATGCCTACAAACGGCTCAACTATCCGGACAAACTGAATTACATTGCCACCGTATACAATGGCATCAATTTAGATGATTTCATACCGGACGATTCTATAGAGCGCAAACATCTTCTTTTCCTGGGCCGGCTTTGCGCGGACAAAGGAACCAAAGAAGCCATCGAGATCGCGCGCAGACTGGGCATACCGCTCATTCTTGCCGGCAAGGTCGACAAGAACGATGAACCATATTTCAATGAATTCATTAAACCGATGTTGAAAGAACCGCAAATCGAATTCGTCGGTGAAGTTTCTACCGAAAAGAAAAACGCCCTCTACAAATCATCAATTGCCACTTTGTGCCCGATCAACTTTGATGAACCGTTCGGATTGGTCTTTTCAGAATCGTTGGCATGCGGAACTCCGGTCATGGCATTCCGCCGCGGCGCCGCACCAGAAGTCATTTCCGATGGCGAAACGGGCGTAGTAGGTGAAACAGTCGACGAACTCGTAAACCGTTTCTCCGAAATCGAAAAGATCACCGCGCAAACATGCCGCGACCGCGTCGCCAGGCTCTTCAGCAAAGAAAAGATGGCCGACTCATACGAGAATGCATTTAAAACTGTGCTATCGAGAACTTTGGTGGCAGGCAGATAACCGGGACTATCCTCGGAAACTGCTATCAATGCAAAACCCTCCCTTCCACACTAACGCCTTGCCTGCGCCTGCGTATCAGCCCAAGTGATGATTCGGTCATCCTCCTATATGGCGATCTGCTTGGATGCGGAAGCCTACTTCAATAAAACTTTGTGCAGATCGGTCTTTTCATTGAGAATGTCTGCCCACAGGTCGCCGACCTTCAAAAGACGCTCCGGCACGTTTGCAATATTGAAGTCGGCAGGATAAATATCCTCAAGTTCGTCCCAGGCAATTGGAATAGACACATTGGCCATGTTCGTCGCCCGCACTGAATATGGTGCTGCCAGTGTTTTGTGCCGTGCGTTCATATTGAAATCAAAAAACACTTTCCCGGTTCGTTTCTTCACAGCCCAATCAATTGTCACATCATCAGGCCGCAATTTCGCCACATGAGAGGCGACCGTGCCGGCAAGCTGGCGAATGGCGTCATTATCGACGTTTCGAATCACTGGTATATAGATATGCAATCCGGTTTTACCTGAGGTTTTGAGAAATGAATTCAATCCCAGATTGTCCAGCATTTCCTTCAGCAGAATGGCAATTTCTCGGGTTTTTGCAAAACCTTTCTTGTGTAATTCAGGTTCGGCATTGGCGGATTCCTTACCACTGTATAGGTATGGATCCAGGTCCAGCACCATAAAATCAGGGTAATTCAAAATCGAGCTTTCGATATTGTGGACAGACCCGGTCAACTTCTTGGACAGCTTGGCGCCATCCGGCTCCGTATCGATCCTTCCATGCACTGAGTGAAGTTCCAGTGCTGCAACCTGCCCGCACCAGATCAGTGTGGCCAGGTTATTGCAGAGAAGATACTGCTCATCCATATCGGCATCTTCAGAAAAGTATTCTATGGTTTCGACGAATTCCGGTAGACCTTGCTTCCAATGTTTTTGGAAAAACTTCTTGCCGCTGACGCCCTCAGGATAACGAATCAAGGTGATCGGTCTGCCATGCATATGGCGCAGCATCGGTTCAGAGGATTGAATCAAATAACTGATGTAATCACGCTTGGTTACAGGTTTTACACGGCCGCGCTTGCCCGGGTATAGCACTTTATCAAGACTGGTGAGTTTGATGGAACTGCCCTCTATTTCCAATTCCAACTCATCCTCACCATCTTCCAATTGCTCAAGCAGGCAAGCACGCATGTCGCTCGCTTTCTTTTCTGCTGCTTGAGTTTTTTTCCGATTGATTGGGACCACTTCTGCCGTCGATGAGGTTGTGCCGGGCTGCTTAACTGATGATACATCCGAAATTGGCACGACAACATCCGGGCGCACTTCACTGGCTTTCTTGTCCGTGCGTACCTGCAGAAATACCGGCATGCGCAACCTGTTATCCATCGTCCATTCGGCATACTTGATTTCAACCACCATCTCCGGTTTGAGCCAGGCGGAAATTGCTTTTGCGATCGGGCGCACAGCAAACGGGCATTTAGATGTCTTCAATGGTTGCATCAATGCGAAGAGTTTTTGCCGCGTCATTTCATTGAAACCAGTGCCGACAGAGCCGGCATAGACGATTTGACTGTTGTCGTTATTGACACCGAGAATCAACGCTCCAAAAGAATCTGAGCGCGAGCCTCTGCCTTCTGTGTAACCACAGACGAGAAATTCAGATGTGCGCGTTGCCTTTAGTTTTAGCCACGATGACGAACGCGCGCCTTCCAGATACGGGCTGTCTTGCTTTTTGGCAATAACACCTTCCAGACCGTTTTCCAGGCAGGCCAGAAATGCGCGATTACCGTCTGCACCAAGATCGTCTACGCGCCTTACATTGGTGGTTTCATAAAGCTCTTTTTTGAGCAGCGCTTTCCTTTCGGTGAAAGGTTTTTCCATTACTTTCTTTCCGGCAACGGCAAGAATGTCGAACACATAAAATCGAATCGGAGTGTCCTTTTTCGCTTTTTCAATTTTCCCACTGCCTCTCAGCCCGGAAGCCCGCTGCAAAAGTTGAAATGACGCGCGTCCCTTTTCGTCGAAGGCGACAATTTCGCCATCCAGTATGAGATCCTTTTTGCACTGCGCCAGCGACTCAACCAGCTCCGGATATCTATTAGTAAGATCGAGTCCACGACGTGAGAGAATTTTGACTGCGCCGCCGGCAATGTAAGCTATCGCTCGAATACCGTCAAATTTCGGCTCGAAGACCCAGCCCTCCTTTGAAAACGGTTCTTCCGCCATCTTAGCCAGCATTGGGGCAATCGGTTCCAGCGGGCGTTTGCGAACCATCCGCTTACCTCCGGCCCCCTCAACAGCATTTGGCGCTGACGCCTTCTTTCCAGTCCTGCGCGGCTTATTCGGTTTCTTTAACATCTTTGCTTGCCTTCAGTCTGGAATTCGCTATTGGCCAGCCAGTTAGCTGCCGGTGAGACGACATGTGGGCCAACTAGTTCCATTAGACTTTCGCCAGGCAAAATCAAGAATGGAACTCCTGAAGCCGCCTTCCGTCCCAAAAAAAGATACGACCAGCCTTCTGGAGAGAAAGCGATGCCACGAGCAATGTGGAGCGGAGTCATAGGTTTCGGGATGGTAAGCATCCCAATCAAGCTGTTTGCGGCAACCGAGAACCGCAATGTTTCATTCCACCAATTGCACAGCGTGTGCAAGACTCGCATTAAAGAGGTTCGCTGGTGTCCGACCTGCGACCGCGAAGTGCCGTGGGAAGAGGTCGAGAAAGGTTTCGAATACACCAAAGGCGAATATGTATCAGTGCAAGATGAAGACCTGAAAAAGCTTCCCATTGCCAGCAAGGACACAATAGACGTTTCCGCGTTCTGCTCGATTGAGGAAATCGATCCGATCTATTTTGAGAAGCATTATTATCTCGAGCCGGAAAAAACCGGACAGCGCCCCTTCAATCTCTTCATTCAATCCCTCGTGGACAAGGGCATGTTGGCAATCGCCAGCATTACTTTGCGCACCAAGGAGCGCTTATGCGCGCTGCGACCTGTTGGTTCGCACCTGGTGCTTTCAACGCTTTTGTATCCAGATGAACTGCGCATCGATCCGGCAGAGAAATTCATTGAGCACCAAGTCACTAAGCAAGAATTAGACATGGCGGTCAATCTGATTGCCTTGATGGAAGAAGATTTCGAGCCAGGCAAATACGAAGATCGATATCGCGCTGCCCTTATGGAATTAATTGATGCAAAACTGGTTGGACATCCTGTCAGACAGCAGCGAAGCCGAGCCGCACAGGGAGAAGTCGTCGACCTGTTGGAAGCGCTCAAGAAAAGCGTCAGCAGTGTCAAGTCCGTTGATAAACGCTCTGCTGCAAAGAAAGAAGAAAACATCGTTCCACTAAAAGGCGGCAAAAAGGCAACGGCAAGTAGCAAAGTTGCCGCAAAATCCGCCGCAAAAGTGCAGAAAACGTCAGGTATAGGCCGATTGCCTAAAAAGAGAACAAATTCCGCCCCGAAGAAAACCACCAAATCACGCACAAAAACAAAGTCCAGGCAAAGGTCGGCTTAATAAAGAATTACGTCAGCGAGTGGGAACTTATAACTTCCAGCTGTTGTCTCATTAAACACCTACGGAGAGCAGGGCATGCAAATGATCATCCGGAAGATAGCATTAGCGGTGGCATCGGCCATGGTATTGTCGCTGGCTACTGAAATCATCAAACTTTTGGAGCGCAAGCTCGGAAATAGAGATGAACGCGCAAAAATAAAAGCGGCTTAAAAGCAATAAAAGATAGTCCGTGAACCTAACCGGACGACTAGACCACAGAGGTCAGGGTAGCTCCTCGACCTCTGCGGTCATTTAGTAATGAAGTGACAGTCTGCTGGTGGGCGGGAACTTTTGCGCAGCAACTTGGTCAAAACAACATTGAATTTTCCACAATATTCCGACTTGGCTCGCCACAGGGGTTCGATCAATGAGCGATACGACAATCACAAAGATTGATTCAACAACTTCTCCAAAGGGAGAATTGGGACAAAAATATCTGGCCTGCGGTAAACATATTTCTATGCGTCTTTGGGAAAAAGAACCACCGACAAACGGCGACGGTGCCACTGAAACAAAGAGAGAGTACGAAACGGTAGGCTACGTTTTGAGTGGAAAAGCGAAGCTGCACTGTGAAGGACAAGTTGTAATTCTAGAGCCCGGCAATTCATGGATAGTGCCCTCTAATTCCAGCCATCACTACGAGATATTGGAAGAGTTCACAGCTGTCGAAGCGACTTCTCCGCCGGCGGAAGTACACGGTCGTGATTCCTTGTGTGACGAAAAAGCCCTCGGCGAAATTACACTTAACTTTCAGGCAGGACCATAGCGCCTTTATATAAGCGCTTTCCTACGGATTGGCGGCCGGCTTAGCTGGATTTGCAACCGGTTGAGAGCTGGCAGGCGTTGCCGCTTTCGTAGATGGTGCAGGAGCCGAACTTGTTGCGTCCGCGGGTTTTGTTGTTGCGGGTGCCGCGCTGGTTCCCGCTGCCGGGGCAGCGGCAGCCGGTGCTTTAGTGGCCGGAGCGCTGGGAGCCTTAGGTGCGCGCGACCGGCGGTCTTCATCTTCAAGATATTTCTGGATATGTTCGGGAGCAACAACAGGCACATTCGTTTCAATTTTCGGATCCAAAGATAAAGCCTTAGCTTTAAATGCTTGCGCCTGTGCCTCATTTTTCTGAGCTCTGGCGACAAAGTAGCGCAGATAGTTAACTTGCGCATCTTCACCGCCCATCTTGGCGGCCTGCTCGATCAAATCCTTGGCCTGGTCGATTCTGTTCAGTTCAATTGCCGCCCTTGCATAAAGCAAGAGTCCTTGTTGTGTGGGGAATGTCTGTACCGCTCTCTCCATCAGCTTATAAGCCTGCGGAATCAGAGTCGGCAACCGACTGCCCAGATATGCTGCGGCAAGCGGTTCTATAAATTGGGTATTGCGTTGATCTTGAATAAAGCCTTGCTGCAAATCGTTGATCGCAAGCACGTACTGTTTGTCATTGAGCAGTTTCATGCCCATCAAGTAGTGAAGCTGAGAGCTCTCACCCAAAACCAGTGTCGCTTCATCGACAAGTTCTTTTACGCGTGCATAATCACCTTGCCTGACCAGAGCGTCAGCGACTTGAGCCTGGCACTGCGCGACGATAACAGATGATGCTCTGTTGTCCTTGGCCAGTTTGAGCGCGGTTTCAAATTCTTTAAACGCCTCGACATCGTCACTCTCTACTTGTCTGAGGCGTCCGAGCGCCAGGTGAGCAAGAGGCGATTGCGGATCAAGTTTGGCCGCCTCGTCGATTTGTTTTTTCGCCTCTGGCAATTTTTTGTCAAGCAAAGCAATCAATCCGAGTTTGGCGTGGGCTCGTGCACTCTGCGGATTGGTTTTCAAAATCTCGCGCCAGAGTCCATCGTCAGACTGCCAGGCCAGGGCCCGCCAGTTGGACAAACCGCCGAAGCCAATAAACAAAATGGCAACTGATGCCGCCACTTGTTTGAAATTTAGCAATGCCATTTTTGCAACCGCCCATCCGAAAACAATAGACAGTCCGGCCAGTGAAATGTAGAAGCGGGCATCGGAAACTATTTCCGACTGAGGCAGGAAAAAATCAGGAAGCAGCCCGATCAGTGTCAGGACGAGCCCCAAAACGACTGGCGGGATATTGCGGAAGCGATAGGCACAATAGGCGATGCCGCCTACTGCAGCCACGCCAAGGAGGGTCAAAGGATCTGTAAATCCAGATGACACCACAAGCGGTGGCTCAATGGAAAGACCGCCGGGTACAAAGAAACAACGAAGGAAGTAAGTGACAAACCCTTTGAATTCGGAAGCCAGGTACTGGCCAAATGGCAAAGTAGCAAGACCTACACCATTGTTCAAAGCTGTCGGAATGCCCATTGTGATCAAATAAATGAAACCGCCGGCCAGCATCGCGACGATGGTCAGATCGGGCCAGCGCAATTTGGCAAATTCGCTCCATTCCATTTCGGGGGGTTTTGCCAGAGCAGCCAGGCACAGCAATGCCAGAGGAAGACTGACTGACGCTGGTCCTGAAAAAGCTGCCATGACCACACAAACGAACATGGCTGCATACAAGGAGATCATTACAGAAGGACGGCGGGCAATGAATGCAGCAAAAAAGAATGCCATGGCCAGCATGTAATTGGCTCCCACCAGAGCTGCTTCGCGCCCTGGAATATAGGAGACGACCTCCGATGCCAAAGGATGGCAGGCGAACAAACCGGCCGCTGCCAGGGCAAAATACTCAGGGCGCACGTCAGTACGATATTCAATTTTCCAATAGCGTCCCAGCTGAAACAAAAGCATAAATAAATACACCGATGTCATCGCATGCAGGCACAAATTGACGAGGTGAAACCAGATCAGGCTGCCCGATTTCAGGTCCATGGCCAAACCGACATTGGTCCACAAACCGGAAAGCGGCGTGGCCAGACCACGCGCCAGTAGCCTCGACCAAAAGACATCGCTTTCGGCACCTAATTTCAGCGGCGTCAATATTAGTTGATCGTTGAGAACAAACTGTCCGAACAATCCCATGATTTGAGAAAAAATGGCCAGCACGCAGACAATGGTAGCGGCAATGGAGAAAGCTTTCCAGTCGATAGTCTCTTTCGGCAAGCCGGTGGGCTCGATCGCTCCCTTGGCTTTGGGCACGCTGGGAATTTGCGTCGGGCGAGCATTCCACATGCGAAACATGTTTTCGTTTCTGGCTTGACGCCTGGGCGTTTCGGCGGCGTCGGCAGCCTCCCCTGCGGCAGGGCCCTCGGCGCGCTCTATTGGTTTTTCTTCCGTTTGCTTCTGCTTTTTATTTTTCGCTTTGCTCATTTCGTAAGGTCCATCGCTGAATCAAAAATCGGGTCACCATAAAGAAAGATGCTGCTATCCAATTTCCCTGGCCATACGGCCCAGCAAGCGGCTAAACAGTCTGGGCGAAGCAAATCCGGAGTCGAAGAATTGAGCTTTGTCCTTCGGCAATTGGCTCACCTGTACGACTTCTTTGTCGAGCAGGAAATAAGCTTCGTAGAAATCTGCAATCTTGACTGTGGTTTCTTTATGCGTCATCGCCTGCGCTTTTACATAAATTACCGCAGTCAAGAAATTGGCGACGATATTGTTGTAACCGGCGACCACTGAAAGCCCGCTCATAGAAGGTCCGCAAAAGCCCTTGCTGAAGACCTTCATGTAGAGATAACGGCGAAGAAATTGATCGATCTCTGGAGAGAATGGTTCCACTTTGTACTTTCTCACCGCTGGAATGCTGACTATTCCTGTATAAGGAAATTCAATCTTTCCACCCATGACAGAACGCATGCCTGCTTTCAATACTTTAGGCTCCAGGAGCGGACTTTTGTTTGCCGCAGCCCAATTGGCAGCATATTGTTTTCTCAAAAGAGGCCATTCAAAACTTCGAAAACATTGCAGATTGAAAAGCAGATTCTCAAAAGTCGTGGGCGGTTCTTGCTTATACTTGTCGACAGTTTCTGGGCTGACGGCAAGCTCCGCCAATTGGGCCAGACTCTCTCCTTTATTTTTCAGTTTTAACGCTTCCAGAAGCAGCTCGCCTGCGGCAATCAAAGTATCAAAAATATTTTTGTGCTCTTCCGATTTAATCAGTTCAATCAACCGACTGTCGATGTGCATATACTCTTCCCAACTGAGCGCCACACCAGGGACAAGATTGACGTCGTATTTGACGCCTTTCAAAGTCTCGGCGGTGATATGCGAGGCCACATCGGAAACCTGTTGAGTGCTTCGTCCCTGAGCTCGTTCGTGATCGACCGTTTGCTGCCAGATTTCCGAGAGCATCTTGCGCTGATTGGTCAAAAGCTCGCCCAGATTGCGCACCGATGCCATGCTGTTGGAGACAACGCTGACAAAAATTCCGGAAGGCGTCGGCACAAATGTATAAGGAAAAAGCTTGCACATCTCAGGCTTCTGGTCCTCGCCGCGCGAGGCATGAATGAAGCAGAGATTGTCGAATAGAAAAGGACAGGTGCCGTCCGGCCTTGATTTTGTGAAATACGGATACATCGAATATCCGGCTTCGAATTCTTTGCGCCTGTCGATGAAAAGCTCTTGTCCTTTCAGCTCATCTTTCAGTTCGCCCCAATTTACATCCTTGACTCGATCATAATCCTCATCGGTAAGACCGACAGCCCAACCGGAACAACAGCGACCGCAACCCTGACAGTTGTAGCGAATGTCCTCTGGAATGATCAGCGGCAATTCATATTCATTGCCTTTGTCGTCATGCTGAACTGTATTGCCGAAAGTCATCTTGCCACCACTAGAAATCCGCCTTGCCTGATTGAACCCACTCGCTGAAGGAAGGCGGATCCTTAGTTTGCGAGCCTTTTGATTCGCGATGGGAGAAATAGTCTGCCAGATGCCGATTGTAGAGAGCCATGTCTCTTTCTTCAGAATCTGAATTTACTTCTTCTTTGTCCGATTTGGCGGCCTCGTCTTTACTTGATTGGGATTTGTTAGAAAGTGCGGATTCAGTCTGAGCCAGCGCCTTGGCGGGAGGGGATTTTTCAGCCGTAGATTCACTGACCGGCCGCGTCGTTGCAGCGCCTTGAGAATGTATGCTTGATGAGTTGATGGCACTGGCTTCTAAATTCTTTGCTGATCGTACAGCCGGAGCTTCTACTGGGTCTACGGACTGATCGTTGTTAATCGGTGGCTTGACTGCGCTTTCGTGTGAGCCTGTATCTTTGGGAGGATTGCCCTGAAATAAGATCATCCCGTATTGAGAAGACAGCTGTGCAACTTCTTTACTCTTGGAATAGCTGGGCAAAACCTTAGATAGATCGCAAATGGCAAATTTATAGTTGTGGTTGTTTGCAAAAACCAGGGCGCGTCTGTGAAAAGCGGCACTATAAAGTTCTGCATCCCGGCCATTCAACGAACCAAACCTGGACACCATCAGCTTATCTGCCAGAGCGATTGCATCATTGAGCTGATTGGCCGACAAACTTCTCTCCAGTTCGTCCGGCAACTTTGCCACCGCTAGTAATGCCAAAATCGAGAA
>CAZHEZ010000152.1:0-19981 GCA_964531315.1 uncultured Candidatus Obscuribacterales bacterium
AGGCGTCAAAGATGGAATTAAATCGACGAAATCCGTTGATGCTTCCATTGATGCTGCCCAGGATCTTCTGAAGCGCGGCTGCACCGCAGAAGCGAAACAGATGATTGAGACCGCTCTGAAAAATCTCGATAGCAGCCAAGATCAGATTTCTGCCGGACTCGATAAGATGAACGGCGTCAGCAGCAACGACAATGGCAACGGAAACACCGGCGAGCAGTGCAACAACGACAATACCAACAACACCAATAACCAAAACAACGACAACACCAACAATACCAATAACCAAAATAACGACAATACCAACAACGGCAATTGCAACAACGACGATACCAACAACACCACCAATCAAAACAACGACAACACCAACAACACTACTAACCAAAACAACGACAACACCAACAACACTACCAACCAAAATAACGACAACACCAACAACCAGACAACCGACAACACAAACCAAAACGATTGCAATGACGGAAACGTTCAAACTGGTGACCAAAATTCCACCAATGGTCGTGAAGTCAATATCAATATCAATGTCTACAACAACGGCACAACCAACAATTACTACGACATGCTGAAGCCGGGTAGCAACTCCAATCTCAACTCTGGTGAATTTGGACTTACCAGCGTCGGCTCCAATAACGGCAATCAAGGAGAATTCAACCCATTAGATCCGCTCGGTTTCTTCGGTAACGACAAGAACGCGCTCAGCTTCTTGCCTCCACCTCCCAATCCGTTTGATCTGTTCGGCGGAAATGACAACAGCAGCAGCTCCAGCAACGGCAGCCAAGGTTTCAATCCCTTTGATCCGCTCGGATTGTTCGGAAATAATGGAAGCGATAACAGCAGTAGCAGTAGCAGCAGCAGCGACAACAACAGCGGCAACCCGCTAAGTTTCTTGCCGAAGCCGCCTAATCCGTTTGATCTGTTCGGCGGAAACGACAACAGCAGCAGCAGCAGCAGCGACAATAGCGGCAGCCCGCTCGACTTCTTGCCGCAGCCTCCAAATCCAATGGATCTGGTCAGCAGCCTGCCGAAGCCGCCCAATCCCGCTGATGTTCTTCAAGACATTACTAGACCAGACAAAGTGA
The DNA here is from genome assembly GCA_964531315.1 of uncultured Candidatus Obscuribacterales bacterium. Taxonomy (GTDB): domain Bacteria; phylum Cyanobacteriota; class Vampirovibrionia; order Obscuribacterales; family Obscuribacteraceae; genus QKMZ01. The sequence goes on from CAZHEZ010000152.1 coordinate 1,095, forward strand.
TCAAGAAAATCTTCGGAGGTCTGTTCGGTTAAACAATAGTTTTAATTCTGAGGATCGGTTAAAAGACGAGAAAGAGAGCGCTTCGGCGCTCTCTTTTCTTTAGGACCGCTTCGGCGCTCTCTTTTCTTTAGGACCGTTTCGGCGCTCTCTTTTGTTTTGCACGGGCGCTGCCATGCATCGCCCCGTTAATCGACGACCAGTTTGTATCCGACGCCGTAGATGTTTTCCAGCATGGAGGGTTGTCCGTCCACGTCGATTTTCTGGCGCAGTCGTTTTACGCAAGTGCGTACAGTTTCCGGACCGACGTTTGATTCTGATTTCCAAACGCGGTCTAAAAGATTTTGGGCGCTAAAAACTTGATTGGGGTGCCGCATCAAATGCTCGAGAAGAGCGAATTCTTTGGGGTGCAAAACGATTTCTTTGCCGTCTCGGGTCAGTTTGTGGGCAGAGGGATCGAGCATCAGTCCTGCTAATTCGAGCGTATTGCTGGGCGCGGTGGATCCGGAACGCCTGAGCAAAGCCCGCACCCGTGCGGAAAGTTCCTTCAAATGGAAGGGCTTGGTCAAATAATCATCGGCGCCGCTGTCCAGCCCCTTTTCCTTTTCGTCGATTGTGTCTTTGCCCGTCAGCATCAAAATCGGCGTAGTCCCGCCCCGGAAGCGGAATTCCTTGCAAAGCTCGACGCCCGTGACGCCGGGAAGCCCCCAGTCAAGCACGATCACGTCATAGTGATAGTTTTTCAGCAATTCCCGGGCGTCCTCGCCGTTGTACGCGCATTCCAGCGTGTGATACTCGCCGGACAAGCTGTCCGAAACCAGGTCGGCAAGCAGTTTATCGTCATCGACTACGAGGATTTTAGCCATCTAAGAAGGAAATGGGTACCGGAACGAAAGGGGCGCACTAGTATCACATGAATTTAGCCCATTACGCCGTGATGTTCAATTCCTTGACTTGTTTACAAGAGGTATTTGCCGAACTATCTGCCAAATTTGAGGCAGACTGCAGTCTCTGTTAGTCCAGAGCCTAACTCAGCATCAGCCGACGGGCGCTGTACCAACCGTCGCCCGAGCCGCCCCACCAGTTGTTGACCAGGAATTTATCCGTCTTGGGGTCGTAGTCGTCAATTGCCATTGCGTGGCCGGGGATGATATAGCCGACCGAGCCGTTTTTAAGTTGCTTGATTAAACCGGCTTTGCTGTAGCGGCCGCCCGTCCAGGTGTCGTGGATCGCCATTTTTTGCCCGGTTGCCATTGTGCGCACGTATTCCATCTGGTCGTTGGTCGTGCCTGGGAAATTGCCGCCGTTGCTCTTATAGCCGAGAGTGGCCATGGCGGCAAATTGGAAGAGTTGATTTGAATAAGTGCGGTGGTAGGTCGGCTGATACTTGATTTGATTGGCGCCCAGTTCGACAACTTTCTTGTGCCCATCTTTGGTGACGCCGCGCGAGGTGACGCATCCGGTTGTCAGCGCTTCGCGCAACCAGCGGGTCAAGTCTTGCGGGCGCCGTTGAGCAAGCGTGTCTTCCACCGAGTTGAGAGCGCAGGTGCCGACCGGTCCCTGGTTTATGTACTTGACCGGATCTCCTAATTCCATGAGCTCTGTTTCTACTGCCAGTCTCTTTTCGCCGTGGGTTACTTTCTTGGCGTTGCCTTTGGCCTCGTCAGTGAAAACGCGCGAGAGATTGCGGTAGCACTCGGCGATGTCATCCTGTGATGCTGCTTTCCATCCTTTGTCGCGATATCGTTCTTGCCTTCTTTCAAACTTATTCATCCAAGATTCGATGGTGGCTTCATTTCCTTTGAAAACACCATGTTTGGCGGCGGTTTTGATGAAATCTGCGCGTGCAGTCGAGAGATCCGCGCTCGAATATTCGCTGGGACCGCTCATGAAGTTGGTGACCAACTCCTGATACATGAGCTTGCCGTCGTCCTGGATTTGGACGTTCTTACGCCAGGTGGTTTTGTCTGTGCCCTGAGTATGCGTCACGAATTTTTCGGTGTCGCCGACCCGATCGGAAATTTGCACTACCTGCCCGCCCGTCGCGGTCTGGTAGCGTTCGACAATCTGTGTGGCGCGAGTTGGCTTTGTGTCGTCTGCATACTTGTATTCGGCGATGGAGCCGTCCGCCTTGATGACGCTTTCGAGTCGGGAGACGCTTTTTCCCCCGACCTCGATAATTTCATGAGTTGTGTTGGTGAAGTCGGAGTGCATCGTGGAGATGTGCTTGCCATCATCCGATGCAATCATGACGTTGCCGATATTGTCGCCCTTTTGAACGATTTGAATGCGCGCTGCCAGTTGTTTGAGGTCATCGTCCATTGTGCTGCCGCTCAAGTCGATGATCGATTCCTGACCATTCATTTTGGTCGTGATTTTCTCTACAAGGGGCGCGCCATTGGCGTCCAGTTTGACTTTGTGGTTGGCGTCTCTTTGATATTCAATCGACTGTGAATTTTCGCCTTTGCGCACCTCCGTGACGAAACCGCCATCAAGCTTCACGATTGATCCGTCGCGCTTCCTCATTTCGACGGGCTGTTCGACCATCTCTCTTCCGGCACCGCGCACATCAGTTCTTTCCGGCTGAGTGGGTGTTTCCACTTTGCTGGCAAGATTGACATTCCAATTCGGCCGTTGGTTTTCGGGTGGAACGTACTTTTCGGATGGCTGGTCGCCGGCGCCGGCTTCATACGGCTTCGCGGCTGTGGTTTTGTTGCTCATTGCTCGTGCGGCTTGGGGCGGTTACGCCGCTAGTGGGTTTGGGTGGCTTTCGTATTGCGTTTGTTCGTTTCGGGATTGGCACGATTGTGCTTTCTTCGGTTTCCTTGAACTCCAAGAATTCCATTCTGCCGATGTCTGCTTCCGAAGCCTTTTCAGAGGTTTCTCCAAAAAGACTTCGGAGCAGTATCGGTGGTTTGGCGTATCTTGAATGTTTCGATCGTTTTTTATAGGAGGCGCGTGCAACGCGCCGGCTACGGTGTTTTCTTTATAGGAGGCGCGTGCAACGCGCCGGCTACGACTATTTTTTCGGTTTGGCGTTGCTGTTGTTGTTGATCAGATCGACGAATTTTATGATTTCAGTTTCTTTAGGCGGCTTGGGATTGCGTTGCAATTCTGCAATTAGTTTGTCGCCATTGTCCTTCTTCACCTTTTCGAGATCTGGAGAGCCACCCTGGCTGCTGTCATACTTCTTGGCGGTTTCGACCAGCTGCGAGTTTCTCACTGCTGCTTCCAGTTGTGCGTTGTTGTCGAACATCGCGTGGACATCGGTCGTGTTGGCTTCACCGTGTGCCGACTTGTCGGCAAAGTTGGCCAGAGCGCCCGAGAATTGTTCCAGCTTGGCTGGGTCGTTGCAGATGTTTTCCATGTTGTCGGCAAAGCTGTGCAGTTGTTTTGCACCTTCAGTGTCGCCTTGTTTTTCCAGTGCAGCGGCGCGGTCGTTGATGTTTTTCTTGATGTCCTTGCCGTGAGTCTTCATGTAGTCTTGCAGCATCTTCATCTTTTCCGCGGACCAGGGCGGGTCGCCGAGTGCGGCCAGGAGTTCTGGCGGCAACATTGATGCCATCATCCAATTGGAATATTGATTGGGATGCATGTCGCCCATGGCGCTGGACATGTCTTTGAGAGCCTGGAAGCCGCGTTCTTTATAACCGGATTTGTCTGCGCCCGGATCGGTCTTGTCGTCTTCCGGTTTGGTTTCGTCGTCCGGCTTCAGGTCGTTATCGCAGCCGCCACCGCCGCCACCGCCACCACCGCCGCCACCATCGGGCAGCTTGGGATCGTCGGGCAATTTGTCGGTGTCATCATTGGCCGGTTTATAGCGCTCGCGGAACTGATCGCGGTAGTCTCCGGAGACCAGGTCGCTGCCGTTGGCGTCTTTTCCGGACTCGATGCGCGGCGAGCAATTGGCGCACTTTTCGTGGATCATGGAGCCGAGGTCATCTAATACTTTTTGGGTTACCTTCGCATCGGCGCCGGCTTCAACTTGCACATTGTACTGGTTGAGCGGCTTGTCTCCATCGCTTAGTCCTTTGGCGATATTGACGCTGCCGTCTTTTCCGATCACTATATCGGCTGGCTGGCTGTCGTTCTTAGGTTGAACATTTATAGTGGGCGACTCGCCGTCTTTGATTTTGGCGCGGTCGGCGGCGACAGCTTGCATGTTTTCATTGACTTGATATTTGGCTGTGTCATTCGATTTGAATGCTGCCGGGACATCAGCTGTGGAAACCCTGGCTTCCGCTGTCACCACTGCCGGTGTCGCTGGTGTGTCATATCCGGCTACCGGCGTGAAGGCTACGGTGCCTGTATCCCCGGTGAACGCTGTGCTGGTGAATGAGTCACTGCTCGAAAAGCTAGATCCGCTCGAGAATGACGATGATGTAAAACATGGTTCGAATGATGCGGGGGCGAAGGTCGCGGCAGGCGCAAAAGAAGCGCCACCATCACCCACTGATCCAATACTGTCGCTCATAACTTTTAAATCTCCTTCCTTTGAGTGGAGTGGGGCTCCCCTCTTCAAGCAGCAGCTCTGCCAGGCGTTGGCAGTGCTATTGGAAGATTGCTTGATAGAGCCCGGTTACAGGATGGGGGTCCTGATTAGTCGTGAGTCTTACCGGGATTCGTGCTGCCTCGTTTTGGTTGAGCACAAGGGAGGGACGGGACGCAAGCAGAATTTCACCGTGTCGAATATCCGGCTTCCCGGTTTTCGAACGTCGTGTCTCTTTGCGCTCCTCTACGTTATTTTTGAGACGTTGCAATTTTGTGGCATGGCGATGGGAGGATTCCCACTCCGCCCACGGGCTGCCAAGATGCGGGCTTAGAAGTGGGCAATTTGGCTGCCAAAAGTGCCGCCAAGGTGCTTCTGCAGTCTGAAACCTGTGTTGCAGCTGCGCCGCGTGGGTGGCGCTGAAATGACCGCAAAGGCGCTTAAATTGGTGGGAGTCGGGAGCTCAGCCCCGGCGTGGTACATATCTACAGGGAATCATGGCAGAGCCTCTGAAAAGAGATTGTTTGGTCGGGGACATGTGCCGAGACCGGTTCAGGACCTATCCTGAATCAATTTAGAGTGCTGGATATGGATGCAGACACGACTCTCACCAGTGGCGATCAATCTATACAGACGTCGCCCAGCTCTTTTGTGGTTGGGCAGTTGCTTGACGGGAAGTATGAAATTCTGTCTTTCCTGGGAAAAGGCGGCATGGGCTCCGTCTATCGCGTCAAACATGTGCATCTGGGTGTGGAATTGGCTTTAAAGGCACTGGACGCGACGCGAATAGGCGATAGCAACTCATCTCGCCGATTTCAGAACGAGGGAAAAGCCGCTTTTTCATTGAAACACCCTGGTCTGGTCAAGGTTCATGATTATGGCATTCTCGAGAACGGGCATCCCTTTCTGGTAATGGATTTGGTCAAAGGTAAGACCCTCCAGGATCTCATTAAGGAACATGGGCGGTTGAGTTTAAGCGAAGTAGAATCGATTTTCGTCCAGCTTTGTTTTGGGCTAGCTTATGCACATCAACAATCTGTTGTTCATCGCGACATCAAACCGGCCAACATAATGCTCGTGGACGGAATTCCCTTGAAGGATGAAGGCAGCGTTAAGGTTCTGGATTTTGGTATTGCCAAAATCGTCAATGAAGACCGAGGCGAGATGCAAACGCTTACAGCTACAGGTGAAGTATTCGGCAGTCCTTTGTATATGAGTCCAGAGCAATGCGCAGGCGGAGCGATCGACCAGCGCAGCGATGTTTATTCCCTTGGCTGCGTATTGTTTGAAGCGCTAACAGGCACTCCTCCCCTTGTCGGAGCCAATCCGCTGCGCACAATGATGCTGCATGCCAGTGAGACTCCACCCAGCCTTAAGGAAGCAGCTCTTGGTACTGAATTTCCACAGGCTCTGGAGCACATTATTGTAAAAATGTTGGCCAAGACTCCCAGCGATCGATACGCCGATCTTGGCATAGTCGCCCATGAAATTTCCAAGGCTTGCTCCGGCAATGAGTATAGCCTTCAAAGTAAAACAGACAACGCACGGGGGGAGACCTCCGCCAAGGTTTCTAGACCCGCGTCAATCAAAATTACTCCAGGACAATTGAAACTCTTGATTGCGTCTACGGCAATTCTTGCAGTGCTTGGCACGCTTGGTTTCGTGCAATTGCATAAAGCGCAAAAGAGCATTCCAAAAGCCGGATTGCCTCAAGAAAAAATTGCCGGCACGAACAAACACGACCCGAGCAATGACACTCAATTTATAACCTCTGTCAAAGATGTAGAGAGGTTGTATTCTGACAAAATTGAACGGTCGACCGCGCAGATGAAATTGTCTTTCGAACGCGCCGCGCCAATTAGATCTGAGGTGGTGATGGAGCATGGGTTGAAGTTTCAGCAAATTACTTTTCCCGATATTCCAATGGGCACAATTGATTACTGTAGTGCCACGGAGCAGAAAGTATTGCGGGCCAACGGCACTGTAACTTTTCCGGTTTCTTTTCTTCTACATCTAAATATCAAAGAAGAAAATGACCCCGGGATTTTAGCCAACGCTTTTGTGTTCGATAAAATTGATCCTGCTTTGTTTACTGGATTGGTTATTCATGGCAGTCGCTCGACGATGAAGTATCAATTTCTTGGAAATGCTCCCGAGCGGAGTCAGGTAGCGGATTTAGGAGCCAAGCACATCTTGGATGTCGCCAGAGAATGGAAAAATCTCAACTTTCTTGATTTAGACGATTTGACGTTATCCAATGAAATGATCAAATTGATTGATGCAATGCCTAAATTGGAAGTTATCAAACTCGGTAACGTAGCCTATAACGCAAGCTTTTTTGCACAGCAAAGTTTCTTTCGCAGAATTAAGCGTTTTGAAATTGAATACGGCGAAATTGATGATGCGCTAGAAGCAGTTTCCAACTCGCCAACAATCGAATATTTCGGCGTCGGCAACAATACAGATTTTTCGCCGGCAGCAATCAGAGGACTCAACAAAAATCGTCATCTGAAGCAATTTCTCTTTGGAGCGGAAAAGCTTACCGATGCTGACGTTGAAGCTGCGTGCGATTTGACGCAAATATCAGGACTTGCATTTTGGAAACCGGCGTTGAACGAATCTCAAATTAAGATAATTTTGAAAAAATGGAAGCATTCCCCGCAATCCGTTAGTAAGACTGATGACTGTCACATTGCTTTTGCACGCGGGCACTAGTTTATGGACGCCAACTCTACATTTAAGAATGCAAATCAGTCTGCGCAAGAGACCGCCAGTCCTTTTGCAGTTGGCCAATTGCTGGACGGAAAGTATGAAGTGCTTTCTTTCCTGGGAAAAGGCGGTATGGGATCCGTCTATTGTGTCAAACACGTTCTTCTCGGTGTTGAATTGGCTTTGAAGACGCTTGATACGGCAAAAATTGGTGATGCCAACTCGTCTCGGCGATTCCAAAACGAAGGGCGCGCTGCATTCTCGCTGAAACATCCAAATTTGGTCAAAGTTCACGATTTTGGAGTTCTGGAGAATGAGCATCCGTATCTAGCGATGGATCTGGTTAAAGGCAAGACCCTTCAGTCCTTCATTAAAGAGAGAGGGCGATTGAGTCTTGATGATATTGAATCGATTTTTGTTCAGTTGTGTTTTGGACTTGCTCATGCACACAGCCACTCGGTCGTTCATCGCGATGTAAAACCGGCAAATATAATGCTTGTGGACGGAATGGCGTTGAAGGATGAAGGCAGCGTTAAGATCCTTGATTTTGGTATAGCCAAGATCGCAAATGAAGATAGAGGAGAGATGGAGGCGCTTACGGCGACCGGCGAAATATTCGGCAGCCCTCTCTATATGAGTCCGGAGCAATGCGCAGGCGGAGCCATCGATCAACGCAGTGATGTTTATTCTCTTGGTTGCGTTTTGTTTGAAGCATTGACAGGGACACCACCACTTGTCGGAGCAAATCCGCTTCGTACAATGATGCTGCACGCCAGTGATCAGTCACCCAGTCTGAGAGAAGCAGCGCTCGGCATTGAATTTCCGGAGACGCTGGAGCACACCGTTGCAAAAATGCTGGCCAAGAATCCCAGTGATCGGTACGCTGATCTTGGTCTTGTTGCTCACGAAATTTCCAAGGCGTGTTCCGGCAAGAAATACAGCATTCAAAGTCCTGTAAACCAGAGCGATACGGATAGTGCAATAAAGGAAACCGCCACCAGAGTTTTTCAGTCTGCATCGATCAAGTTAACACCGGCACAATTGAAATTGTTGCTTGCCTCCACGGCAATTCTTTCAGTGCTTGGCACACTCTCTTTTGTGCAATTGAAAAAAGCGCAAGAAAACGGTCCGAAGTCCGGCGCATCTCATCAAGGCGAAATTGATGCCAAGCCAAAACAGTTGCCGGATGCTGCCAGCATTAGACCGGTAGGAGCAGAAGTAGACTTTGATAAAGAACTTACGGATGAGATGGAACGCTCGACTGCGCAAATGAAATCGAGTTTCGAACATGCAGCACCAATCAAGGCTCAAACAGTGATTGACCATGGCTCAAAGTACCTGAGCATCAATTTCCCGGATTCTCCAATCGGTGTGATTAATTACACGGTTGCCGGATTTACGAAGAATCTGCTGGCGAAAGGCATTGTTAAGATCCCGATTCCCGAAAGGCTTTATCTACAGATAAGCGCAGAAAAATACCATGGAATCTTATCCAATGCATTTATATACGACAGAGTTGATCCTGATTTATTCAATGGATTGATTCTTCATGGTAGCCGAACTACGATAGAGTCTCAGATGCTCGAACATGGATCTACCTGGCTGCGCAACGACAGATTGGGCGCCGCCCACATATTAGATGTGGCTTCGAAGTGGACGAGACTCCACTATCTAGACCTGGATGATTTTCGGGTATCAAAGGAGATGATCAAATCGATTGATTCCATGCAGAAATTGACTAGCATCAAAATCGTCCATATAGACTGTGATCTCCCCTATTTAGCACAGCAACACCTTTTTGCCAGACTTCAAGACTTCGAGATTCAATCCGGAAAAATTGATGAATTAATTGAGGCTGTTTCAAACTCGCAATCAATTCAAGTGCTTACTATCGGTAAAGATGCGGTTTTTTCGCCAGCAGCGATCAGGTCGCTCAGCAAGAATCATAACCTTTTGAAAATCGACTTTGCCGCCGAGAATATTACTGATGACGTCGTCAAGGCTGCCTGTGATTTGCCTCAGATCTCACAAATTACAGTCTGGAAAAAGAATTTTTTCGCGTCGCCTTCTGCGGAAATCTTGAAAAAATGGAAACCTGCTTATGGACCAGATTGTCAGACTGAACCGGGATTCATATCACTTGAACGCAGGCACTGATTTATGGATGTTGATCCCACACTCAGAAATGTCAATCAGCCCGGGCAAGAAGTTGCCGGCCCTTTTAAGATGGGTCAATTGCTGGACGGCAAATATGAAATTCTTTCTCTGCTTGGTCAGGGAGGCATGGGCACTGTTTATCGCGTCAAGCATATCCTGCTTGGTGTCGAGCTGGCGCTGAAGACGCTTGATATTCAGCGTGTCGGCGACGCCACGTCTTCGCGCCGATTTCAAACTGAAGCGAAAGCGGCGTTTTCGTTGAAGCATCCTAATTTGGTAAAGGTTCATGATTTTGGTGTTCTCGAAGATGGACAGCCTTTTCTTGTCATGGATCTGGTGGAAGGAAAAACTCTGCAGACTTTTATCAAAGAGAGAGGACAACTTAGCCTTTCGGAAATTGAGGCAATTTTTGTGCAGTTGTGTTTTGGCCTCGCGCATGCGCACCAGCAGCAAGTGGTTCATCGCGACATCAAGCCGGCTAATATAATGCTTACCGATGGTGTTGCGTTGAATGTTGAAGGCTCTGTCAAAGTTCTCGACTTTGGCATCGCCAAAATCGTGGACAGCGATCGCAACACAATGGAAGCTTTGACGATGACCGGTGAAGTGTTCGGAAGTCCGCTCTACATGAGCCCTGAGCAATGCTCAGGCGGGACAATCGATCAGCGCAGCGATGTTTATTCTCTGGGCTGTGTTTTATTTGAGGCGCTGACTGGAACACCTCCACTGGTTGGCACCAATCCGCTTCGCACAATGATGTTGCACGTCAACGATCGATCGCCGAGCCTGAAGGAGGCTGCACTTGGTTCTGAGTTTCCGGAGAGTATTGAGCAAATTGTCTCAAAGATGTTGGCAAAGTCACCTGCTGATCGTTATTCGGATCTTGGCGTCGTTGCCCTTGAGTTGTCTCGAGCTTGTTCCAATAAGGACCATAGATCGACCGAAGACACGCCAATTAAAAAAACCGTCCAGAAGCAACCTGTGGCTGCAGGCAGTATTGCCGTCAAAGACCTGATGCTTATCGTCTCGGCAACGGCGATAATTGCCATTCTTGGCACACTTTTGGGCGTGCAATTGCTGAGTCATCACGAGACTTCTCAGCAAAATTCAGGCAGGCAGAACGCAAGCAAAAATGGTACAGACGGAGTACAGGCAAACGGACAACAAACGGACGAACATCAAGCGGGTGGACAAAGCGGTGACTCGACTAAGTTAAATGGTGATGATTTATCGAACAACCCTTTCAACAATGACCGGTCTGAAGCACGGAAAATGGCGAAGAAAGCCTTTGAAACTGCACCTAAGGTAAGCGTAAGTTATGAAATTCGTGATGGCGTGAGGCAAAAGAAAGTAGTATTTCCCGACTATACGATGGGCACAATCATTGCTCAATACCCCACTGGATCGAGGCGAATCAATGCTCTGGGTGTGCAGTATCTTCCTGCCAATTCTCCAATCACATTAGCGATAAACTCTAAATTGAATCCGGAGGTTCTAGAAAATTCATTCATCTTCGATAAGGTCGATCCTGATCTGATCAATTCCTTAGTGATTGAGTTTGCTTCTCAGGCCAATCCTAGTAACGCCATCAGCGAAGTAACTCCTGAGATGACTAAAGGGTTAATGCATCTCATTACTTCTGCCGCCAGATTTAACAAATTGTTTTATCTCAGTCTGCGAGATATTGATCTCACTCACGATCAACTGACGGCACTGTGCGATTTGCCTCACGTGCAAAGTTTAGCTCTCGATCAAGTAACCTGTGATACAGACTTCCTTGCTCATCTGAGCCTCATCCAAAAACTGACTGGCATTACTGTTCAAAACGGCGATATGAATGAAACGGTGAAAATGTTGTCTCATTCGCCGAACATTCAATGGATTGAATTAGGCCCTCAAGTGGGGATTTCTGCGGATTCGGTCAAAACTCTGAAGAATGCGGCAAGTCTCACTCGCCTGTCGTTCGACTCGCCGAATGTCGATAAATTTGTTGTGGAAGCTGCTTCTAATCTAAGGCAAGTAGAGTTGCTTTCTTTTGAGAAAGGCGCACTGAATCAAACTGAGATAGCGAACCTGCAAAGAAAGGGGCTTCGTCAGATTCCTATGCATTTCAGCCCGCTGGCGTTTTCCTCGACTAATATTCTCTTTGGGCGCAAGAAATAGAACCCAGAGTTTGTCTACTCACCCGTCTTTTCGTTTTGATCTTGAATGAGCTTCGCATCAACAAGCTCTTTGAGCGCAATTACGACATCATCGAATGCGAGCGGTTTGAAATTCTTGCCGCCCAATATTTCCTGCCAAATGAGCCAGGCGACAAAACTGCCGCAGCAAACATGTGCGGTGGCGAGCGGATTGTTTAATTTCAATTCTTTGTGTTTTGCAAAATAACCGCTGGCCAGTTCCATGCCTTTCAGGATCACTGTTTTGACATATAGCGTTGCCAATTCGGGAAAGCGCTCAGACTCACCGATGACGACGCGAAGCAGCGCGCGGTATTCCTGCGATTGAGAAAGCATTTTGAATTTCTGCGTGAGCAAGTTGACGAATTGATCTGGCGCCAGGCTCTGCAAATATTGCTCGAATTCAGGCGTGTCCGCTTCCATTCTTTTGAATGTCACCTCTTCGATGATGGCAGCGAAGAGTTCTTCCTTATCTTTGAAGTGGCTGTAAATGGTCGCTTTAATGACGCCAGCTTCTGCCGCGACGCGGTTCATGCTGGTGCCGGCGTAGCCGTTTTCCAGGAAAACCTTGATGGCCGCTTGAACGATCTGGTCTTTCTTGCTGCGCGGACGACCGCCGCTGATCACAGACGCAGGAGCAGTTGCGCCGGCACCCGCTACCTTTGCGGAGCTGCGTTTGTCAGCCGATTTTGACTTGTTGGCTGAGTTGGGATTGGTCGCCACGTGCGGTTTCCTGCCTGCTTTAAGATTGTCGATTTTACTGCCTCGAGTGTTCATTCGTCTTAAGCTTTTCGCGCTTTTGATGCTTTTGGTTGATACGCAAACCTGGGATTGCCGCTCTAATTAGATAGAGATCTATTGTTTATTCCTTATACGGGCTAGATTTTCGGGATTTTCGGCAACTTTGGAGCTATTCTGTGGTCTTAATGCTTGGCATCGCTAATTGTGGTTTAAAGGTCACCGGTTCAAATCCTCAAAACACTTATTCTGCTTGGCTTTTCCCGAAATGGACAGATTTAACTAGGAATTATCCATACCGGTTGGTATACTATCACTAGAAGCACCCAATTGGCAACAGTTGACCCCATGTTGAAACTCCGAAACCAATCGACCCAAGACACCAGCCAGAGCTCTCTGCCCCGGGATGCAAAGGCGGGCGTGCTGTCCAAGCGTGTGCTTCTCGCGTTTATAGTTGCCGTGGTAGCCGGCGCCGTTTATTTCTTCTTCGGCAGACCTCTGGCGGCTCCGCCCACTTCGCTGCATGTGAGCGGCAGGATTGAAGGATATGAAACCAACATCGGACCGAAAATCGGCGGGCGCGTCGATTTCATCGCCAGGCGCGAAGGCGAGGCGGTAAAGCGCGGTGAGTTGTTGGTCAAAATCAGTGACGATGATGTGCAGGCTCAGTTGCGCGGAGCCGAGGCGCGGGTTTTGAGCGCTCAAGAAAAGGCTAGTGATGCTCATTATCAGCTTGCAGTCGTTGACAATCAAATCGCTGAAGCGAAAGTGATGGTCGCGCAATCGAAGGAAGACACTACGGCGCAGGTCGATCAAGCCGAAGCCAATGTCGCTACCTCTGAGGCAAAAGTTGCTGAAGCGGCGGCTCTTCTGTCGCAGTCGAAGTCCGAGCTGGAAATGGCGACGCTGCGCAATGCACGTTATGCCGCTCTTATTCAGGATAAAGCAGTGACTCTTGATGAAGCCGATCAGGCGCGCACCAATCAGGAAAATGCCGTTGCCCTGGTCAGCTCCCGCAAAGCCAATCTGGAAGCGGCACAGAAACAATTGAAGGTGGCCAAAGGCGGACTGGAGCTGGCTCAGACATCACGCCTCAATCCGCAAATGAAAACTTCCCAACTGGGCGTTTTACAACAACAAAGAATTCAAGCCGAGTTCAAAGAGAAAAGCGCAGCGCATGATGTGAAAAATGCCAGGGAAGAGGTCGCGCAGATCCAAGCCAATATCGCGTACTTGAATGTTAATAGCCCCATAGATGGTGTGGTCACAGCACGTTCGGTAGAGCCGGGTGCAGTTGTGGTGCCGGGACAAAACCTGCTTTCCCTTATCGATCTCTCAAAAGTTTACTTGCGCGGATTCGTCCCGGAAGGCAATATCGGAAGTATTCGAATTGGTCAGGCGGCCAGCGTGTATCTCGACAGCCAGCCGAAAACTGCCCTTGAAGGCGAAGTCATTCAGATTGACCCGGAAGGTTCGTTCACTCCTGAAAATATCTATTTCAAGGAAGACCGTGTCAAGCAAGTATTCGGCATCAAAATTCTGCTCAAGCACCCGGATCGTTTTGCCAAGCCGGGTATGCCTGCAGACGCTGAAATCTCGCTTGTGAAATAACTTGAGGCGACAATACTCAAATCTGTTTTTGCGGAGTGAAAAGCCGTGACTGTCGAGCCCGTGGTTAGCGTCAAAAATCTGGTTAAAAACTACGGGCAAACGCAAGCAGTTAGAAATCTCAACTTCTCCATTAATCCAGGCGAATTGTTCGGACTGATTGGGCCCGATGGTGCCGGCAAAACGACGACATTTCATATCCTGGGCGGCATCATGGATGCCACTGCCGGTGAGGTGCTTGCCATGGGGAGAAAACCTCGCGATGTCAGACTGCAGATTGGGTATTTGACTCAGCAATTTTCTCTCTATCAAGACTTGAGCGTTGATGAAAATCTCCGCTATGTTGCCGGCATAAGGGAGGTTCCTCCCGGTGAATTTGAAGATCGCTCCACCAAGTATTTGCGAGCCATGGACTTGCTGCGTTTTCGAGACCGGCTGGCCGGCAAGCTTTCGGGCGGAATGAAGCAAAAGCTGGCGCTCTGTTGCGCGCTAATGGCCAGTCCGAAATTGCTTTTACTTGACGAACCGACGACAGGTGTCGATCCTGTTTCCCGTCGCGAATTTTGGGATCTGCTTGCCACCGTCACTGGTGATGGTGTCACAGTAGCGGTGGCCACGCCTTATCTTGATGAGGCAGAACGGTGCAGCCGGCTCATCCTGATGCATGAAGGCGAGATTCAGGAGATGGGTTCGGTGGCCGAGTTGAAAGCCGGCCTGAAAATGAAGCGCCTGGAAATTAGGGAAAATCAGTCGAAAGCCGCAACTGGAAGTTTAGAAACTCTGGAAGAAAAGCTCTGGTCGATGCCCAATGCATCCGAAAAAATTCAAGACATCCAGGCTTTTGGCGACCGCCTCGATGTACTTACTTCTTTTCCGACTGAAGCAGAGGCGATGATCAAAACAGCTACCCAAACTGCAGCCGGCGCTTCGACACCGCCCGATGCTGTCCCTTCACATCCGCCTGATGTTTCCATTGAAATTCAAGAACCAACCTTGGAAAATGTTTTTGTCAATCGTTTGAAGGGCAAGGTGCACGTCGATAATGAGACGCGTTATCCATTTGTGGAAAAACCCGCTCAGCCACCAGGTGCTGAGGCGATTGCGGCGAAAAACATATTCAAGATTTTTGGTGATTTCAAGGCTGTAAACAACGTCAGTCTCTCCGTTAATTATGGTGAAATCTATGGATTGCTGGGAGCCAATGGCGCTGGGAAAACAACGACCATCAAGATGCTGTGCGGATTGATCCAGCCAACGCGCGGCGATATGGTTTTGTGCGGGGCTAAGAGTAATCTGCGCAGTGCAGCTCTTCGAGAGCGCCTCGGCTATATGAGCCAAAAATTTACGCTCTACGACGATCTGACCATTTTGGAAAATCTGGAGTTTTACTGCGGTGTCTATCAAGTACAAGATCCGCTCAAGAAGGAAAGGATAAACTGGGTTTTGGCCAACTCAGGTTTGAAAGGTCAGGAGAGTATGCTGACTGGACGCCTTCCCGGCGGCTGGAAACAGCGTCTTTCATTCGGAGCTGCTGTCATGCACCAACCCGAAGTCCTCTTCCTTGACGAACCAACTTCCGGCGTCGACCCGTTGGCCAGGCGCGAGATGTGGCGCATGATCAGAGAGTTTGCTGCAGATGGCACAGCGGTACTTGTGACCACGCACTTTTTGGAAGAGGCCGAGCATTGCAGCCAGCTTGGATTTATGGTGGCCGGCGAATTAGTGGCGGAAGGTTCTCCCAGTGGCATCAAGGAAAGTCAGCCCGGGCAATTGCTGGAAATTCGTTTTTCCAATCAACAGAAGGCTTACGAACTTTTGCGCACTGCGCTTGAATCATGGCGTGTTTCAGTGTTCGCTGATTCTCTGCACATTGTCGTGGATGATCCCGACATTGAGTTGCCGAAAATCATCGATGTCGCCAAGGGCGCCGGCATTGAAGTTGTAGAGGCGCGACCGCTGCCCTTCAGTCTTGAAGATTCATTTATCTCCATAGTAAAACGAGCGGACAATGGCAGTGATGCAGCCGGCAATGGTCCAACCGGCAAGGGTCCCAGCGGCGGCGGACCGTCAGATGCAGGACCAGGCGGCGACGCCTCAAAAGGGCGGGCGGCATGAGGCGGATTTGGGCTCAATGCTTGAAAGAACTGGCACAGTTTAGACGCGACCGCCTCACCCTGGCGCTGGCGTTTTTCCTGCCGATGGTGGCACTTTTGCTCTATGGATATGCCACTAGATTGGAAGCAAAGGACATTCCAGTTGCAGTTCAAAACTACGATTCCGGTGCTCTCAGCCGCGACTATGTGGACACTCTGTTTCACAATGACCAACTGAAAATGGTGCGCTGGAGTGCCGGTGACGCAATGCATCAATTGGATCTAGGAAATGCCAAAGCCACTATTTTGATCCCACCGGAATTCTCACGCAAGATCAAGCAGAACATAGCCGCCGATATACAGGTCCTTGTCGACGGCACAGACGTCAACAATGCACGTGTGATAAAAAACGGCATTCTTGCCACCACCCAATATTTTGTTAGAGCTCATCATTTGAGCCCCGCCAGCGATAAGACTTTACTTAGAACTGAGGTGAGACTCTGGTTTAACCCTGGGCGCAAAGAGTCTCTCTATGTAGCACCGGGAGCGGTAGCAATTAATCTCTGGATTTTTCCCTGCCTTCTTGCCGCATTGGCAATGGCTCGTGAAAGAGAATACGGCACCATGCTTCAGCTTTTCACTTCTTCCATAACGTCTTTCCAGCTGGTGGCAGGAAAAGCACTGGCTTACTGGATTGTCGGTATGATTCAAGCAGCGATGATGTTGACGCTTGCTGTGACTCTCTTCGGGATTCGCCTGGTGGGAAACATTCCTGTTTATTTTTTATCTCTTTCTATATTTATCTTTTGTGCGGTCTTGTTCGGGCTTTTGATGGGCGCTCGCGCCAGTACTCAAAGCGCTGCTGTCCAGATGGTGGCGACAGCCGGGTTCACAACCTCTTTGCTGCTGTCTGGTTTCATCTACCCAGTCAGGAATATCCTCTTTCCGCTCTCGCTTATTTCATATATCGTGCCGGCACGATATTTTGTTGAGGCTTCGCGCAACGCCTTTGTGCGAGGAAGCGATGCGATAAGCCAAATTCAGATCCCTCTATATCTCTTCCTTTGCGCATTGGCGTTCTATCTTATCGCCTGCCGAATTCTTCGCAAAATGCAGTTGGACACGTAAGCAATGCCAATCGGACCACTAGTTAAGACGACAAGATTGGGCGCGCTGGCTCGCAAAGAAATGCGCCAGATTATGCGTGACAGGCAATTGATATTCATCCTCTTTTTGATGCCGTTGATTCAATTGTGCATATACGGATATGCGCTCAGTCCGGATGTGAATCACTTGCGCATGGGGATCGTGGACTATTCCGCTTCGCCTGCCAGCCGTGGTTTAATTTCGGCACTAGTAGAAAACCATGTTTTTGACGTGCTTGACTCCGGTGGCAGCGAGAAGGTTTTGAGTGAGAAGGTAAGGGGCGGCAAACTCGATGTTGGGGTGGTTATTCCTCCGGAATTAGAGAGAAATTTCAGAGCAAATAAGGCAACAAATATTCAAGTGCTTCTCGACGGAGTAGACGCGAACACTGCCGGCATTGCCAGTGCCTATATCAATCAGATCGTGATGAGCTACGATCGTCTGATTCGAACGGGATCTCAGGAAACCTTGCGGAGAGCCTCACCGGAGGTCAGTTTTGTTTACAATCAGGGCTTGGTGAGCAACTGGTTTTTCGTGCCCGGCGTGATTGCCCTTGTGCTCAATCTTGTCAGCACTCTCGTCTCAAGCGCCGCAGTCGTTCGCGAGAAAGACTCCGGCACTCTCGAACAGTTGCTGATGACGCCGGTCAGTTCGCTGCAAATCTTGACTGCAAAAATCATTCCTCTGGCGGTTCTTTTACTCATCAATGTTTCCGTCAGTCTGGCCTTTAGCACTTTTCTTTTCCATGTTCCATTTCGAGGTAATTTACTTGTCTTTTTCGCCGTCTCATTGCTCTACATCATCGTCGGTATTTCAATCGGCATCTTTCTTGCCGCTGTGAGCGAAAACCAGAGACAGACGCTGCTCACGTCATTTTTCGTCAATTTGCCGGTGATCCAATTGTCGGGTGCGATCTCTCCTCTGGAAAGTATGCCGCCATTTTTCCAGTGGCTTTCACTTCTTGATCCGCTCAGATATTATTGCAGCTGCGTGCGCGCCATTTTGCTCAAAGGCGCAGGTCTCGATGCCATCTGGCGAGATGTTCTTGTGCTGGCGATTTTCGCTGTCGTTTTGCTCTGGCTAAGCTCAACTCGATTTAGAGAACAGCTCAAATAGCAGCCAGACCAAAATAGGTATTACTTTGCGTACATTTGTAAGTGTCGGTTGGGCCGTCCCTGTGGGCTTCTTCACTGTCGCAAGCCAATCGGCTCGTCAGCGTCATTCTGCACTGCTATCATGAATGTATCACCACCCGAAGGGAACCAAAAATCCCCAGGGATAGCAGGCAACCGAGCTTTTGCTTCGCGCCTGAAAAACCTCAGCTATTACGCTGAGGTTTCTTTTTGGAAGGTCTCTAGGTACATTCGCTCTAATTGGTGGACGCTGCCGACAACTGTTCGTCCAATGGCGAAGTACTTTCATCGTCGAATTCATTTTGAATTTCCTGCACCATCATCCTTCTTTCACGAGGGCTGGAGCGCTCTGTGTAGAAAGCCGCCAGCAAAACTGAGCCGGTCAGCGAACTGTATGATGCCTGCGACAGCTCTATGCACCCTTTGATGTTGTAGGACTCTGCTACATGAATAAGCTCGTATTCTTCGTCTTCAAAATGCAAGATGGCGTAGATTCCTTCTCTCTCTTGTAGATCGGCAATACTCTCGTGTGGTCCATCGAATTCATATTTCCCAATCGAAATGCCCATGGTTCTCCTTTGCTGCGCGAGATTAAAAAAAAGAGCATCAAACCTGGAAAGGACATTGATACGTCCCG
>CAZHEZ010000153.1:0-19967 GCA_964531315.1 uncultured Candidatus Obscuribacterales bacterium
TGATGGAACAACCCCTGCTCGAAAAGAGTGGAGGTGATTCCGGAAAGGACACCGACCATGAAACTTAGAACCAGACCTAACGGAGGCGAGAGCGATTCTCTTTAGCTGTGCTTGGTTTTCACCAACCAACACAGCTATTGCTCGCCTCCGTTTTTTGGGGCTCAATATACTATGCGATATGGTAAAAGGCCCGTTCGACCCAGCGTAGCGGCGCATTGTGAGCGCCCAAACATTAGCATAATTTCCTCTTGGCATCCGTCATATCTGTACACGCAGTGAGCCATTGCGGGATTTTGTCCTTATACTGTTTCAATCGACGCGCAAAGGACGGTCCATTTGGACGACCTGCTCACCCATAAGCGGAGCCCTGAGCACCGCACGGAGATTGCTATCTCGTCGCAGGTAACCTGCGGTGGCAATCGACTAATGCTTGTCGCCGGTCCCTGCGCAGTGGAAAGCGAAGAGCAGATGCAAGAGTGCGGAGAAGCGCTTTCTAAAGCTCCTGTTCAAGCATTGCGCGGTGGTGTTTTCAAGCCGCGTACATCGCCATATTCCTTTCAGGGCATGGGCGAAGAAGGTCTGCAAATTCTGGTCGAGAGTGGAAAACAGCATGGTCTGCCTGTGATTGCCGAAGTGATGTCGGCAAAACAACTGGAAGATGCTTATGACAGTCTCGATGTTCTCCAGATTGGCAGCAGAAACATGCAGAACTTCGAGCTTTTGAAAGAAGTTTCCCTGGTCAAAAAACCGGTGCTTTTGAAGCGCGGTCTGGCCGCCACCATTGAAGAGTTTCTCATGGCCGCCGAATACATCATGGCGGGCGGTAATCCCAATGTGATTTTGTGCGAGCGCGGCATCAGAAGTTTCGACTCAATGACGAGAAATGTTTTGGATCTCGGTGCTGTCGCTGTTCTAAAACAGATGACGCACTTGCCAGTGATTGTCGATCCAAGTCATGCGGCCGGTCGCTGTGAACTGATTGCTGATCTGGCTCGTGCTGCCGTTGCCTGCGGCGCTGATGGTCTGATCATAGAATGCCACCCCCAACCGAAAAAATCCGTCTCAGACGCCCGGCAAGCGCTCTCTCTGAAGGAAATGTCGGAGCTGGTCAAGTCGCTGGCAGCAGTTGCAGCCGCAATCGGCAGGGAAGTTTCTGTAACCTCTGCAAATCCAGCAATGTCTAAGTAAGTTGCACTGACTGTGGGATTCCGATTGTCATCGATTGGTTTACCAGCCTTTAAGCTTTTTTCGTCACTTGGACATACCTATGTAAGTAAGCAAGCTTGCAGGCTTCCCTCGCAGTTCAGTAGGTATGAGCAGTTCAATCATGGCACCTCTCGATTCCCGCAGAATGTGTTTCTTTCTGGCGAAATGCGGCAATCTATCTGCATAGCAGCAAACAAGCATGTCCGCTGCTTCAACCTCTGCATTTGCCAATTCTGCCTGGGCGCGTAATGCTGAAAGAATATCGTGACCTTTTCTGCAAAGGCGACCTTCGGGTACCCGGCAAGTTTAACGCGTCTATCTAAGAACCTCTGACAAAGGGCTCGATCATCCGCTGAAATTTCTTCTGGTGTCTTTTCCAAGCAACACGCCAGATCCAATGCGCTTTCATATTTGGAAACAGGAATATGCAAGATTTCGGTGTCAGGTGCTGTGTGCAATCTATAGGCTGAGAAATTGGAGGTTGGAAGCGACATCGACTTGGCGTGATCCTCCGCGCTTTCAGTAACCAGCAGGCGTCTGACGAGAAGCTTAAGGTTTGCCATGATTGGGGCACCGGTCCACAGCACTCAACTAACTAGTAGTGCCCTGTGAAGTCCAAGTCTCAACCTTCTAGTTTGTCCGGCGCGCTGGTTATCTGATTCGCGCTACCACTTCTTCAGCTTTGTAAGTTACCGGAACAAGTTGTGGCCGCGAAGTAATAGGTAGACTTCGACGCCGTGATATCATTGATATCATAATGCTATTGTTGATATCACAACAGAAGGTGCAATCATGGCTGCGATTACAGTGAGAAACTTGTCGGATGAGACTCATAGAGCCTTGAAAGTGCGAGCCGCTCAAAACGGTCGCAGCACAGAAGCGGAAATCAGGACCATTCTCGAAGAGGCAGTGAAGCCAAAAGATAGAATCAAAGTCGGTTCTGCATTGGCTGCTTTTAGACAGCGATTTGCCCTTGACCTCAAGCTGAAGAGAAGCAAGGAATCCGCACGAGCTGCTGATTTTGAATGATCATTCTTGACACAAATGTTATTTCTGAACCACTAAAAGCTGGATGCAGCCCCAAGGTAATTGAGTGGTTGGATGGACAGTCGGCTGAAACCTTGTATCTGGCATCAACCAGTCTTGCTGAGCTCTATCTTGGTATTGAGTTGATGCCAAAAGGCAAGCGCAGAGACGTTCTTCGAAATGCACTGGGCGAATTTCTTCCGGCATTGTTTGGAAAGCGCATTTTGCCTTTTGATCAAGAAGCAGCAAAGATCTATGGAGTATTGGTAGGCAAAGCAAGGAGCACTGGAAAAACAGTTTCAATCGCCGATGGGCAAATAGCTGCCATTGCAAGTGTTCACGGCTTTGCAGTCGCAACCCGCGATGTAGTGCCATTTGCCGCACTCGGCATACCAGTGATTAATCCGTGGCGATAAGCTTCGGTTGAATGGCTGGGGGCTGCCATCTGAATGGACGCCTTGTGCATTTCGTCCCCGTGAAAAATTCAGCCAGAGATGCCTTGCCGCGTCAGCTGGCGATACGGCGCTAGCAAGTTCCACGCCTCATGTTAGAGCCGTTTTATTGATGTCAAGAAGGATGAGAAAGTTCACGCAGGGTGCTTTGGCTAGCGATAACAGGTGATGGCAATGTGCCGCTGTATGAGGCTTTCGGGGTTTTCGCTAGCTGCGCTAAGAAGTTCTGAGCCATGGCTCTGGGCCTGTAGTTACAAAAGCTGACAGAGCTTGTTTGTTGTCAAGATAAACTTATAGGCTCACAGTATCTACTCTCGCACCCAAATCTTAGGCACGTAATCAACCACCACTAAACCGATATCGCTCATTTCATTGCCGCATCTTGATGCGCGATAACTGACGCGACGTTGATCTTGTGTTGGAGCGTGTCTTTGTTTTGGTGCATAAACCAACGCCACTAAGGACGGCGTTTTATGACCATGGCTCTGAGCCACTTCTAATGAGCCTAGCTGCCTGCTTCTTGCAGGCAGGCAGCGCTCAGCTTTCGTAACCGAAGGCAGCAGCGCTGCCGAAACTGGAGATCAAACATTATGGCTAAGATCAAAAATCTGAGGCGCCACCTCGGGCTTGCCATCTACGGAAAACCGCTCACGCGGCGTCCGCGGATCGGCATCTACGGTGGCCAGTTCGATCCGATTCACTACGGGCATCTCGTATGCGCGCAGTGGACATGCTGGTCGGAAGAACTCGACCAAATCGTGTTCGTTACCTGCGGCGAGTCGCCCAACGGCAAGGAAGATTCGCTCTCGGCCAATGACCGTCATGACATGGTCATCGCCGCTACCGCGAGCAATCCGCGCTTCCGGGCTTCTCGCAGCGACATCAATCAGAAGGGCACGTCGTACATGATCAACACCGTCGAGGGCATCCTCGAAGAATACGGTGACGACATCGACGTGTTCGTCATGATCAGCGCGGAATATCTGAACCCCGACCACAAGTACTTCCTGCCGAAGTGGGTTGGGGCCGAGCAGATGTTCGCGATGGACAACCTGACCTTCCTGGTCTTTCCGCGTGAGGACGTCACAGTGGAGCAGATCCAGAAGTGGGCGAAGCTGATTCCGCAGGCGCGCATCAAGCCGCTCTTCGCGCCCAGCCCGCCTCTGTCCAGCACCAACATTCGGCACTGGGTGGGCGAAGGACGTTCCATCTGGTACACCACCCCCTGGGACGTTCAGCAGATCATCGCCAAGAAGGGTCACTACCTCAAGCCCGGCCAGCGTCCGTACAAGCCTGAGGCGCCCGCACTTTGCGATGTGAAGCGCGTTGGTCTCTTCCCGGGTACGTTCGACCCGATCAGTCAGGGTGACTTGCTGCGCGGCGAATGGGCTCGTCAGGAGCACAATCTCGATCGCGTCGTCTTCGTCACCAGCGCCAATCCGCCCAACAACCGCACGGTCAAGGGCAGCGCGGAAGAGCGTCACGAAATGGTGGTGGCGTCGACTGCCGGCAACCCCTACTTCGATGCCTGGCGCACCGAAGTGGACAGCGGCAAGGTGAGCTACACGCTGCAGACGGTACAGGAAGCACGTCGGCGCTTCGGCAAGGACGTGGAACTGTTCGTCATCATCGGGTCGGAGTATCTGGACCCGAAGCACCCGTTCACGCTCTCCAAGTGGATGGGCGCGCAGGAGCTCTTCACGATGTGCAAGTTCATCGCCATTTCCCGGGGATGGACTGACATCGAGAAGGCGAAGACCTGGGCGAAGCGTGTTCCCAACGCCGAGATCGAGGTCGTCAATGCTCCGAGCATTCCGGTGTCTGCCGAGCAGATCCGGCAGCTGGTCAAGGACGGCCATCCCACGCTGTACTGCACGCCGTTCGACGTGGCGAGCCTGATTCGCAAGAACGGCATGTACGGCTCCAGTGAGACCACCGCTATCAAACAGCGGAGGTAGAAACGAGAGGACCCAATTATGAAACGAGTAAGCACTCGCAAGGGCGTGGTGCTGGGCGACTTTTGCCCGGTCACCAACGCCCATGTTCACATGATTGAGTTCGCTCGCCACTATGTCGACGAACTCATCATTGTTGTCGACGAGCACGCTGCCGATGCGGTCAACGCAGAGCAGCGTGTTGCCTGGCTGACGGAGCTGTTTCCCGGTGTGTCCATTCGGCGTGTGAAAAGCGCCGAGTGGCACAAGTCCGACCAGAGTGATTACGGAAACCAGCTTCTGGCTGGGCTCCGTCGCATTCTGCCCAAGACTTCGCCGGCTGAGAAGTTCGTCTTCTGTTTGGAAGCACGCGGGCGGCTCCTGGCTGAAAAGCTGGGTGCCACCTACATTCCGTGCGACCCGTCTCTTCTCGGTCATACCTCGACCGAGAAGGAGATCCGCGCCAATCCGCTCAAGCACTGGAAGGCTCTGCCGCGCATCGTGCGCCCGCATTACGTGCGGCGCGTCTGTGTGTTCGGTCCGGAGTCGACAGGCAAGAGCACGTTGGCGAAACAGTTGGCGGCGCACTTCGGCACCGTCTACGTCCCGGAGTATGCGCAGACGTACATCGCGACCAACGGCAAGGACTTAGGCGACGACGACATGCTGGCTATCGCCCGCGGGCAATGCGCGTTGGAAGACGCGGTTGCTCGTGAAGCGGAAGGCGGCTTGTTGTTCTGCGACTCGGACATGGTGACGAGCATCCTCTGGAGTGGGCGGCTGGTCGGGAGCGTTCCCGAGTGGCTGCGCACCGAGGCGGACAAGCGTCACTATGACCTGTATCTGCTCACGCACTACGACGTGCCCTGGGTGGACGATAAGCATCGGTACATTCCCAAGGAAAGCCCGGCGTTCTTCGATCGCTGCGTGCTGGAATTGGAAAGCCGGAAGCGTCCGTTCACGCAGATCAAGGGCAGCTGGGACGAACGGTTCCAGCTTGCCGTGGCGGCCGTTGAGAAGATGCTCAAGGGCTGAAACGCATAAGGCGGGAAGTTTCAGGCGCGAAACATCGCCTGGACTTCCTGCCTGACTGCCAAGAACAAGAGGACTCAAACTGCCGCGAAAAGGAGAACCTAATGAAATCAGCGACCCCCTTCAGTGTTGCCGAACTTGCCCTGCTCAAGACGATTCTGTCGAATGCAGTGGAAGTTTTCGGCGTTCAGACCTGTAACGAGATCAAGCTCGATGACACCGCCGACAACCGCGCCGTTGCGCAGGCTGTAATCGGCGAGGATTTCGAGCTCAGGTACGAGCGCGGTAAGCTCGTGCTCAGTGCAGAGGAGGTGGCCTCCTATTTCGAGAAACGCGCCAAGCGTCAGCTCAAGGGGCAGGGCGAAGCTGCGGTGACTGCCGCTGCTCCTGTCTCCGATGACGTACGGGCGCAGGTTCGCGACGTGGCGCGCGTCCAGGCGCAACTGAAACAGCAGTTCGACGCTCGTAAAACGGGACCGCTCGAACACTGGGCCTATGTCGACAGTCAAATCGACAAGGGCCTGGTCGACATCGCGGTCGAGCTTCTCGGTGAAGAGCTCGGTGCTTCGTGGCGGCTGGTCTGCCCGTCGGTGCCGAATTCCGCCAAGAAATGGGCGGTAATGTTCACTCAATGCAAGTAGCGTAAGGAGAAAATCAGCATGGCAGACAACGACCGACAGAACAGCTCATTTGTACCGGAAACCCCGCAGCATCACGGCTACGAGGACAACAGTCACCGGACCACCACGCCCGATCATCATGGGTACCGTCGCACCCCGGGCGGTGGCTCCTCCACGACGCTGCCGCAGCATCACGGCTACCGCGACAACAGCCACAGCCCGACGACGCCCCGGCGCCACGGATACCGCGGCTGAAATTTGAGACCTGAACAATGTAATTCGCGACAGATTGGTGACCGGTTTATCCCGGATGCCCTTTGTCGCGGAAAGGAGAATTGAATGGCGAAAGATAAGCCAAAAGGCAACTGGTGGAAGTCGTTTTACGACGACAGTCCGTTCTATCTCTACCTCGAGCGCCACGATCCTGTGGAGCTGGAAGCAACGCTGCGTTTCCTCACCAATGTGCTGCATCTGAATCCGGGCGACCGGATTTTCGATCAGTGCTGCGGCATGGGCAGTGTCAGCATCCCCCTGGCGCAACGAGGCTATCATCTGGTTGGCGTGGACCTCTGCGAAGGCTTCATTGAGAGGGCGAAAGCTGGTATCGCTGGCAGTGCGTTGACGGCGGAATTTTCCGTCGGCGATGCCTTCCAGTTTGTGCCGGAAGAGCCCTGCGACGCAGCCTTCAACTGGTACACGAGCTTCGGATACAGCGACAAGGACAGCGAGAACATTCGCATGCTCCAGCGCGCCTTCGAGTCGCTCAAGCCCGGCGCCTGGTTTGCGCTGGACTTCCCGAACGCGCCGATGATTCGCAACAACTTCCAGGCCAAGATGGAGCGGCGCCTGGAGACGCCCGACGGTGAAATCGTCATCACGCGCGATTGCCAGATCGACGAGGACACCGGCATCATGAAGCAAGTCTGGCACTGGGTTCTGCCCGACGGTCGCAAGATCGATAACCACAGCACCCTGCGCCTCTACCGGCCCGGTGAACTGGTGCGACTCTTCGAGCGGGCCGGATTCAACAACCTGAAGCTGTACGGCAATCTCGAAGGAGACCCGCGCAGTGACAAGAGCCCGCGCTGCATCTGCGTGGGAAGGAGGCCTTGAGGATGGAAACATTCAAAGCGGCAAACAATGCTGCGCTGCGTGAAGCCATCTATGCCGGCAAGGTGATTCGCATTCCGTCCACCACCGCCTCCAGGCGGCTGGTGGCGGACGTCTGGGCGGCAATCGAAGCGGAGTTCGGCACGGAGACCAAGCGGCGTGAGCTGCAGTTCAAGCTCCCGGGCGACGAACTGTATGCGCGCGTCGGCAAGATCCGCAAGCGTATCGCCACCGAGGCTGTGTTTCAGGAGCGGCTCTATGAGCTGCTTTCGGAGCAGGGCTTCGTGACGGGCGACAACGCTGTCGACCCCGTGCGGTTGAGGGCAGTCACGCATCTTGGGCATGAAAACCCGAAGGCTGCCCCTGCTTACACAGCGCACCGCGACAGCTGGTACGCCAATCCGCAGGCGCAGATCAACTGGTGGGTGCCGTTGCACGATGTGACGGCAGCCGACAGCTTTGCCTTCTTCTACAGCCTGTTCGACAAGGCGGTGGAGAACAACAGCGGCGACTTCGACTACGACGAGTGGATGAAGTCGGTGGGCTGGCAAAGCACGGAGGGGAAGGAAGCGGTTTACCCGTCCGTCCCGGATGGCGTTCTCAACACCCAGGACGGTGTTGCGTTTTCCGCGAGCGCCGGGGACATCATCCTCTTCTCGTGCGCGCATCTGCATCAGACGGTGAAAAACGCGTCCGGTCTGACGCGTTTCAGCATCGACTTTCGTACCGTGCATCTTCAGGACCATGAGGCTGGAAAGGGCGCCGTCAATGTCGACAACAAGTCGCGTGGCTGCTCTCTGAAGGACTACCTGGTTCCTAAGGTGTAACGCGTCATCACCAAACGCAGCAGCCTGCTCAATTCAGGGTAGGCTGGGTTGCAAAAAATCTCCTTTCCAGGAGAAAAGAAAACCATGAGCACAAATTACGATCCGACAGAGTTCAGTTCGGACGAGGAATACGCACGCAGCCGAGCCGCCGCTGACGCGGAATTCGGCATGCCGCGCAAGCCTTATCCGAACGATGCAGTTGGTCGTCGCATCAACGAGATCCACGCGGATCGCGAAGATGACATGAACCGCGAGTTCGGCGGACCGTCGCGCGAAGAGACCCGCCGCAAGTGGGGACTCGGCGACGTGCCGGATTCGCGCAAGCCGATCAACGGATACGATCCGTAACGCCTGGCTGCCGTCGGCAGTCAGTTAATCAACGATGGGGAGAGCGGCAGCAATGCCGCCTCCCCTTCCGTTGCGAACTGAAGAAACAGGAGAATCATATGCACGGACTAATCATCGGCGTCGAGCCGATCGAGCAGATTCTCTCTGGGCAGAAGATCTGGGAGATTCGCGGAAAGAAAACTTCGATTCGCGGCAAAATCGCCTTGATCAAGAAGGGCACCAAAACCGTGGTCGGCACCGCTGAAATCGTTGCTGTCCATGGACCTTTGTCCCTGGAAGAGCAGCGCCGGCAAGCGGACAAGCACCTTCCGACGCCGGAAGAGTTCGAACGCGGTTGCTACCCGAATACCTACGCCTGGGAGCTGAAGAATGTGAAACGGTTGCGTAAGCCGGTTCCATACAAGCATCCATCGGGCGCGGTGATCTGGGTAATGCTGCCCGACGATCTGCTCCAGTGAGTTTATCTCCAACCCCATCAACAGTGGAAACCTGAGTTTCCCAGAAAGAAGGCTTCACATGACCGCACTTGGAATACTGTTCCTCGTCCTTCAAGTAGGAGGATTCATCGGTGGCGCCATCTTCGGTGGTCGCGCTTCCGACAAGCTGGCTAAGGCCAACCGCTGGTATCCCCTCATCCTCGCGGGCGTCATCATCGCCGGCTTGCTGGTCTACATGTTCGCGACCGGTGGCGTCATTCCCAACGAGTGGGTGCGGGCGATTGGCTTCACGGCTATCGCCTTTGCCGGTGGGCTGGTGGTGAGGGCGCGCAGCCGCATCATCGACGAGTCGTAGAATTACAGTCTGAGCCGCGCAGCTCGCGGGTAGTGATTCTTGTTTGACGAGAGGGCTATCGTGTTTGCTCGAGAGCACACGCTAGCCCTTTCGTTTTGTTGAAGGTGCAACTACAGAATACAGTAGAATTGGGTCAAAAAACAAAATTGGCAGAGCAAAAGTTTTGTGAGAATGGTGCTGCCTGTGGGATTCGAACCCACGACCCTCGGTTTTAGAGACCGGAGCTCTACCGCTGAGCTTAAGGCAGCCCTGGTAATCCAAACGAGAACTCCGGACCTCGCACCTGAAGATACGAGGCCCGGAGGCAGGAGTTGGCGTTGGTAAAAGCCTTTACGAGGCGGATTTAGACTTGATCCGCTCGATGATGCGTTTACCCATTTTGTCGAGATGCTTACACTTGATCTTGAAGCCGGTGGACTCAATACCACCAGCTCCACCAAAGAGTCTAGCATTGCTGTGAATCTCGCACAGACCCGTCAGCAAAAGAGAGATCGCTTCCTTGCGGTTGGCGAACTCGTCCAAGCCTTCGGATTTAAGCAGATGGATGTCCATGTCCATGCCGATCAGCTCAGCGATTTGCAGAGCCTCCGGTGAACCATCGGAACATTCCAGCCACCTTTGTTTTGAGACTTCAGCGTGATTGGGAAAGTGCTGTTTGCCGTTTTCGTCGACCGTGCGACACAAGGGTTTACCGCAATCATGGTAGATCTGGTAAGTCTTGAGGATGTCGAAGTCGAGGAGGTTTTCCTTGATGAGCGCCTGCGCATCGCAGAGCCATCCAGGCAGTCTCCAAATCTTCTTAGATTCCGTTAGCGGCTTTCCGTGGAACAGATGATCGTAAAGGTCACTGTACCACTCGTGAATGCTTTGACCGTGCTGAAGGACATTCATGTCCTCGAACTGGAAGCAGGTCAACATCGGGGTTTCGAGCTTGTCGAAGTCGCAAATCTTGCGTACCTACGTCATGACTTTCTCCTTTTGGGGTTTTGGTATGTTGATGACTGCAGGCGCGGCCGCATCGTCCTGTTCAAAAGAACAGTGCAAAACGACCGGCCTGCAGTCATTGGGCTGATTGTCATAGCGGCGTGATGCCGTTAAACCAACCAGTCCGGTGTCGCCGACCTACTTCTTGTGGGGCGAAAAGAATGCGTTGACCAGACCGAGCAGCGCACCGGCGCCGACCGTCTGCCAGAAGCCGATCAGGGCGAGACCAGGCAGGAGCCAGGCTACGCCGGCGATGGCGATGCCGTAGATGAGCGCGCCGAGGAAGAGGTTGAAGAGCGCCACCCCGAGCACACCGCCGACCGCACCCGAGAGCAGGCTGCCGATGATGTCGACGCCCGCAAGCAGCGGGAAGAGCGCGAGGACTGCAACAGCGCCGACGGCGCCGACGAGCAACGCAGCGAGAAGACCGGTGCCGAGGCCGCCCGTGAACGAAACCAGCCCGAGCGCGGGCAGGACGAACATGAACAGCAGAACCTTGATGATAAAGCGAAGCAGCATGTTGTTTTTCCCTTTGTCTGTTTGTTTTCTGGTCCGCGAAATGCAGCCAGAATGGCAACCCACGCCCAGTGCGGGGTTGCTCGAAGATGCATCTCATCTCGCCGCATTCACAAAAAATCCAAAGCCTCGATTCCACTCACAACGTGAGCTGCTGAGTGTGTTTCAGCTGGAATGTGCGATGGGTGTTTCTTGCGAAAACAGGCGAATATGAAATGGACAGGATGAATGCCAGCAGCCTAGTGAAACTGCTTATGGCTTACAACTTCTGGTGAAGCAATGATCTCTTCAGCGCTGTTAATGTTTCTGGCTGTATAACCAGGCCAGTCATTATTTCTCCGGCTTCATTGCTGGCAAACGCCAAGCCAAAACGTAACTGGCGCGCCTCGCGCAGGGCAAAAAGATGGCAGAAAACACATCTACAAGTCTGAAAGAAACTTCACTGCCACTACCAGGCATAGACCTCACTAGAGAACGCGGCGTAGGTAGAGTTCGATCAATTCCTGAGAAGGTTTTGGACAGTGAATTGACGTTCCTGCAAGCGCTTTCTTGGTGTTCGTGCAGTCGAAAGCAATATCTGTAGCTTGGAACAGATCCATGGTGCGAAACTGTGAAAAGCTTTCGTTGTTTCCCAGTGTTCTGCAAAGCGCCAGACAGGCTGCTGATTCTTCTGAATTAAACTTACTTGCTTTGGTTTGAAGGTTGGAGAGAAACATTTCGGCGGGCAGTACATCCAATTCAAACCCAAGTGTCTTCATCACTTCCAGCAATGAGCTCAAAGACAAACTGGTGTCATTGGCAATGTGATATGTGTTTGAAATGGCTGATTTGCTGTCTGTTACAGCGATGTGCGCCATAGCTGCGGCGGCGTAATCGACAGGTGTTATGTCCACTGTCATGTTCGAATTAGATTCAGGAACGCAGCCTAAAGTAGAGATGCCGCGTGCAAACATGTTCAAGAAGTCATCCTTTGCCGACCGTCCCGAATGCGAATCTCCGGTCAATAAACCGAAGCGATAGAACGAGATGGGGCCAGCGTTTTGTCCGAGAGAACGCAAGAGCAATTCGGCGGCAAACTTTGTCTGTGCGTAGCCGCCATAGACTGTAAATGGTCTGTCGAGGAGATCGTCTTCTCTGGCGACGCCGGTATTGTGGTTGGTCGCTACAAAAACTGAGAGCGTGGAAGCGTAGTGCAACTGTTTCTTTCTACCTTCCAAAAAGAATCTGGCGATTTCTCTTGTCCCCAGTACGTTTGCCGGTCTCAGCTCGAAATAGTCTTTGACCATGTTTACGGTGGCAGCGGAATGAAAGACAGTGTCTATTGAAGCGGCCAACCGGTGCCATTCGTCATCACTCATGCCAAGATTTTTCGCAGTCAGATCTCCTAAAACCGGCACGATACGGTTCTTCTCTTCTGCCGAGAGAGTGATGCCGTGAACAGACATTGCCTGTTCGATTCTTGATAGAGCGGCTTCAGTACTGTTTGCGCGCACAAGGCAGTACATTGAGCCATCAGTGTTTTTCAGAAGTTCGCTCAAGAATCTGGCACCCAGAAAGCCGGTTGTGCCTGTGAGAAAAATGTTTTTCAGCGCTGTGTTTGACGCACCATTTGCCGGTGCGGGATTTTGAAGCAGTGCACGGATTGATTTGTCGAGCTGAACATCTTCTCTAAGGAAATCGCTATCTAATGCGCTTTCCGACTGGCCGGAACCGTTGGTTTCACTGCTGGACTGCTGATCGACAGCCTGGCTCAAGTCGTCTATGGTCGAATGTGCTGCCAACAAGTCCGGGCTTATGGTTATGCCTCGTAAATGTGCTGCCAGCACTGCTTCAATGATGTTTAAAGAATCACCGCCCAGATCAAAAAAGTCGTCGTATATGCCAATTGCATCAACTCCGAAAATCTGTTTCCAAACCTCGGTGAGAATCTCCTGCGTCGGTGTCTTTGCCTCTGAGGAAATGGCAACAGGAATGGCTCTCAGTGGGACCTGGCGCAGGAGTGAAAGATCGACCTTTCCCGTCACCGTTAGAGGTATTTTTTCAACCATCTCAAACAGCTGTGGTACCATCCATGGTGGTAGAGATTGAGCAAGATGGCGTTTCAATTCGGCCGGTTCGAGAGCCTTTCCTTGGCGAGGTTGTACGAAAGCAACCAGTTTGTCCCCGGGGAAACCCGCTCGTAGTGGGCGTTTTAATACGCCGACCCGGGCGACGCCGCCATGGGCGGCCAGGCGTGCTTCGATTTCCTCCGGTTCTACAAGCATTCCGCGCAACTTGAATTGCCTGTCTACGCGCCCGATGAATTGATATTCTCCGTCTTTGCATTGAACCACCAGATCGCCCGTTCGGTAGAGGCGTTTGCCGTTCAAAGTGACAAACTTGCGTGCCGTCAATTCCGGCTCATCGACATATCCTGTGGCGAGCGAAATCCCGCCGATATAGAGCTCTCCCGGCGTGCCCTGCGGCACCGGTTTTTGCTGTTCGTCAAATAGAAGATATTCGATATTTGGGAGGGGCTGACCAATCAACGGGCGATCCCAGGTTTCAGAGTCACATGCACCCAAACTTGTGCAAACGGTGGCTTCTGTCGGACCGTAAACATTGACGACCAGGCATCTTTTCGCCCAGGAGCGCACCACATCCGGTGCACAGGCTTCGCCTCCGATAATGATTGTTTCGAGAGACCGCGGAGCCTGATCGCAAGGAATTGTCTTCAAAAGAGAGGGAGGAACATCCATATGAGTGATGCTTCTTTCTTTCAAAAGATCCAAAAAATGGGGGCCGGGTGCAAGCAGACCCGGAGGTTCAATGAAAAGCGTGGAACCGGCTAAAAGAGCGCATCCAATGTCGGAAACGGAGGCATCGAAATTGGTGGAAAGAACAAATAGGGAATTGCTTTTTTCAGTGAACTTGAAGGCTTCTATTTGCGCAGCCAGGAAATTACCGATTCCCGCATGCGGCACCATAACGCCCTTTGGACGCCCTGTCGAACCGGAAGTGTAGATTATGTACGCCAGGCGATCGGCCGGCGTTTTGAAGGTTTTCTCTGCGAAGTCTTTGAAGCTGCCGTCGTCTGTCCAGTCTCCGTCAACTGGAAGCGTTTTTACCCCCAGGCTTGAAAGTGCGTTTGCGCCCGCATCGCGAACTAGAACAACACGCGTACCGGACTGGTTGATGATGAATTGTGCCCTTTCTTTGGGTAAAACAGGATCAATGGGAACGAAGGCCGCACCTGAGATCCAGGCTCCCAGCATAGAGGCAATATATTCCGCCGACTTGCTGATGCCAATGCCGACTGGCTCGCCTTCAGCGATTCCCGTTGCCTCGAGCAGTTTTGCAATCCGGCAGGACTTGCTGAAAAGCTGCCCATAAGTGACGGTGTGCCTGCCCTCGGTGACTATCGCAGTCTTTTCTCGATGTGCATCTACGACACCGGCGAATATCTCTAGAAAGCTGCGTGGATCTATTGTGGAAGTCATTTTGTCAGGACGGACTCTGGACGGGAGAATCGATCATGGAGATTTGTTGACGAACAATCATGGGCCGGGCGATGCATGGCATCGCCCCTACAAACTGAAGCGATCTTGAATACAGGACGCCGAAACAATCATCATAAAGACGGGATCCAGCGCGGCCCGCTCACCCTCGCTCAATTTGGGAAGATTTTCAAGGAGCTGGACGACCTTCTTCTGATCGAAAAAGGGCACTTTGGCGAAGTTCTGGCTACGCAGAGAGTCGTTCAAAAGCTCTTTGGCCGACTCAGTGGCAAAGGCGCTGACTGGCGGTGCTACGAACGGGTGCTTTTGCCGCTCGTAAATCGTTTTGGTTATGAACGGCTTCATCGCTTCTTTGAGAATGTACTTCTCGGTTGTGCCGTGGATCTTCATGGACAGCGGCAGATCGCGGATATATTCAAAAAAGTGATGATCGAGGAAGGGCAGTC
Source organism: uncultured Candidatus Obscuribacterales bacterium (assembly GCA_964531315.1). Classification (GTDB taxonomy): domain Bacteria; phylum Cyanobacteriota; class Vampirovibrionia; order Obscuribacterales; family Obscuribacteraceae; genus QKMZ01. Next base: position 14,791 of record CAZHEZ010000153.1, read on the forward strand.
GACCTTCCACCGAATTGGCCATCTCCATGCCGTCGCCCAGTGTTTTGAGAATGTAATTGGCCAGCGCTGATTTGGTCCACAGATACAGAGACTGGTAGACATGGTTTCTACCGGACAATTGCCCGTCTACATCAAAGGCAGACAGAAAGCGCTCGTAAGCGTCATATTTGGCAAAACGACTGGTGAAACCATCGTTTAAGAGCCCGCACATTTTGTGACCGAGCGAACCTTTGGCTTCCAAAAAACCTGGAGTATAGCCGAGTTTGTCCTGCACAGCTTGGAGAGCCAGCGACTGCCCGTGCATGAGCATGATGCCTTGCGAGGCTTTGTTTGTGGCATGCAAGTCGGCGAGCAAATGTTCTCTGCCGTCTGTTTTGAACAGGTCATTGCGCAGGTGCGCATAGCCGGCCAGCACTTCATCCGAGCCTTCGCCTGTGAGCGCCACTTTGTAGCCGTTTCGGGCAATCTCTTTGTTCAAAATATACTTGGCCGTCAAATGCCCGTTCACTGCCAGTCCTTCGCTGTAATAGACGGCATCGGACAAATGCCGGATCAGATCGGCTTGAGAAACACTGACCGGATGAAAGTCTGCACCGGCTTTCTTGGCCATCTCCGCCGCCAGCGCCCTTTCGTCGTATGTTTCTTCTTCAAAACTGACGGAGAAACATTTGACAGGAGTTGTCGCTACCTGCATGGCCAGCGCGACTACGGCACTTGAATCGAGACCGCCGCTCAGGTGGGCGCAGACAGGAATATCAGCGCGCATTCTCAGGCGAACCGCTTCTGCAAGCTGGTGGCGGCAACCTTCGATCATCTCTTGCTCATCGAGTTTGGTGACCGGTTCTGTCCGACCGTAATTCATATCCCAGTAGGTGAAAGTCTGCACGTTATTGTCGTGAGCGAGCAGATATTTGCCCGGCTCCAGCTGCTTTACACCGGCGAAAAGAGTGCGGTCTGGCAGCGTATATTGCATGTTTGCCGCCTGAAAGAACGATTCATCGTCCCAGGCTTGAGGAAGCCCCATAGCAAAGAGCGCTTTGGCTTCAGATGCCAGAAATAGCTGTCCGTTGTGGTGAGCATAGACAAGCGGTTTGATGCCGAAGCGGTCGCGGGCAGCAAAAAGACGCCTGGCGCGTTCATCCCAGATGATAATGGCGAACTCGCCGCGCAAGTATTGGAGGCACTCGACGCCGTGCTCTCTGTACAGATGCAGTGCGATTTCGGAATCGGACTCGGTGGAGAACTTGTGCCCGCGGTTTTTCAATTCGTCGCGGATGCGCTCGAAATCATAGAGTTCGCCATTGACCACGATTTGAATCTGACCGTCGTCTGTGGCAATCGGCTGAGCGCCGTTGTTTAAGCCGATGATGGACAAACGGGCATGGGCCAGACCGGCCTCGGCATTGGGCGAAATCCACTGGGCGTTGCTGTCAGGACCGCGGTGATTGAGCGCTTTTATGGCGGCGTTAAGCTCTGACGTGGAGACTTGTCCACCGGGCGCATACTTGGCAATAACTCCGCACATGGTTAGCGATTACCACCAGGGGCAAAAAATGGCTTCAGCGATTCCCTGTGCTTGGCGGCGTTGAGAACTTTCGGGAAATCTTCAAGTTCGTAGATGCCATCCACCAGCTCATCTATGTCTATTTTCCCTTGGGCAAGCAGCTGGATGGCATCTTCAAAGGAGCCATAATTGCAGACATGCAAGACTGGTTCTTTCTTGAGCATTTCCAGCATGTTGAGGTCAACCGGCTCGTATTGCCTGCTTTTGAGCACGATTTTGCCGCCGGGGCGGATGGCGCGCACCAGGCTCGACAGGGTGTCGGTGTTCATGATTGTTTCGATTACATAGTCGAAAGCGCCCTCTTCGAGCTGGTCTTCATCGGCTATGGGATCGTAGATGGTGATGTTGGTGAGTGAATTTACACTGAGAATTTGCTTGAGCAAATGCGCAAAACGGTTGTTGCCGTAAATCAGGCCTTTCTCGTCGGGGGAAAGGTTGGCCTTCAGGACTGCCAGAGAGGCAGCCACCGGCTCAGTATAGGCGGCAGCCAGATCGGAAATGCCGTCGGGAAGCGGCAGAACGGCAGTGGCCGGAACGCAGACAAATTCTGCAAAACAACCGCAGCGATCCACGCCTAGAAAGGTGGTGTTCTGGCAGCCGGCTGTATTGTTGTTGGCGCAATACTGGCATTTCAGGCAGGGCAAAACAGGATTGACAGTGACGCGCTGCCCGGTTCGAAGCGAGCAAACTTCGCTGCCCAGCTCTTCAACGACGCCGGAAAATTCATGACCCAAAACCAAAGGGTCGCATACTTTTATTTTGCCTTCGGCCGCATAAAGGTCGGTTCTGCATAAGCCCGCCATGGTCACGCGCACAATCACGGAGCGCGCATCGGTCAGCTCCGGTTTGGGCATGAGCTGCACGGATACGCGGCTGCCTTCTTTTAGCAGCGCCTTCATTCTGCCTCGAGGCAGGCGTTTTGCATGAACCGCAAAAATCCCGCGACTGGTGGTCGAAGTAAACATTGAAGTAGAAAAACTCCCGACTATAAGACTGATTGTCTAGGAGATCTGACTGGTGTCAAGATCTCAAAGAAAGAGTATTGCTTCATGGGCAGCCAATAGGCATAGCGAAATCGGCTGCGCATGCCAGTTTGCGGAAAACCCCACTGAGTCTGCAATCTGCCTACACAATTGAGAAAAATTCAATGTGGTGAGGACGCCAAATATCCTACAAAACGTTACGTATCGGCAAACAGCATTACCGGTTTTTCGCGTTGAACGGCAGCCATTTTCGCATCGCGGGCGGCGGCAAGAAGAATACCGGGGTGCGAAGTGTCCTCCGGGAAGCTGGCTACTCCTATGCGAACTATGAGCGACTTCGGCTCCATGTCAGGCAGAAGAGGCTGCAACAGAAGGGTTTTGCTGACGCTCTGCGCGAAATCCGCCGCTTGCTGGCGGGATGTGGCGGGTAGAAGAATGGCGTAGTCGGTTTGATCGTAGTGAGCAACCAGATCAAGCTGTCTTGTAATCGAGAAGATTTTCTGCGCTGCCGCTCTGATTCCCCGGGGCGGCAACGGGCGGGGCAATTGTGCACCAACGGAGCCTTGAATTATCACATTCATTTCCATGATGATCAGTGAAAACGGCTCGTTGTTGACCTGAAAGCGGCTGAACTCGCGCACCAGGAAAAACAGCAAACTGCCTTGATTGAGCAGCCCTGTCTCAGGATTTGACAGTGATTTGAAAACTGCATCGACAGCCGCTCTGTCCAGATCGACTGGGGCAGGCAATGGCTTGGCCGGTGCGCTTGATTGTGGTGTCGAAGGTGGTGCGGATTTCGCCGGGGTTGGCTGGTTCGCTGCGCCGGTTGGTGAAGAGTTTGAATTATTTTTTTGATTGGCCGGTGCAGAAACCTGGTTGACCACTGAGGGCGCTTTGTTCTGGTTGTAATTTACCTGACCTTTAGGGTTTAGCGCCTGATCTTGGTTTACGCTCACGGCAGGATAAGCTCCCGAGCTGGTCATGGCCGCGAAATCCGGCACACGTGGATGGGCGTGCCCCGCTTGATTAATGAGAGGGCCTTGATTCGACTGTATTGCTTTATTGCTCGTTGATGAGACGCTTTGCGGAAGCACTGGAATGACGGGATTGGAAGATGTGAATGGTGCGGCAGACTTGGGCGGCGGCGGCGGCTGATTGCTGGGAGCCTGTTTGATGCCGGCGCCGGAATTGGTGAGGGCATCGTAAGGGTTGGCAGATGGATCTTGCGCCTCTGACATGCTGCTGCCAGGCAACTCCGGCTTGGGCATCTCGAGCTTGGGCGGCTCTGGCTTAGGCGGTTCTGGCTTAGGCGACTCTGGCTTGGGCGGCTCTTGTTTGGGCTGCTCCGGCATGGGCTGCTGAGGCAATGACTGGTGGCTCATCAAGGCATTAAACGGATTGACCGGCTTGGGCTCTTCAACTGTGCCTTTGAGCGCGGCAAACGGGTTGGAAGCCAAATTGCCAGATGCAGGCTCCGCACTTTGCACGGATTTTTGTCCCCATCCTAATTGCTCAGGCGCTGGTTGAGGGGCGTTCCAGCCTGGGGCTGCACTGCCTTGCCATTGGGCCGGCGGCGCCGGTGCCGCCGTTGAGCGTTGTGGCTGGTTGGGAAAACCGCCTCCCAGTACGATGGGAGCGCTGGGATTGGAGCCGGAATTGTTCCAGTGGGGATTGCTTGAAGGGCTGCTCTTTCCAGCTTCTTCTTCCTTTGCTTCCGGCGTCACAGGTGCCCGCCCTCCCGGGCGCGACTTGATCGCCATCTCTTCTTCTGCAGAGAGCAGGGACTGAATCAACGTCGTGTCGGTGGTTTTATGATTCCACACGTCTTTTGGTTGTCCGTTTTCCTCACCTTTTTGCAGCAGCCACTCGGCGTCCGGCCCTGCACCGCCGGCGGTGACTGAGAGCCAGAATACCATCGGGGTTTTCGTGCTTTTCCAGTTTAAGACCACAGGGCGTTTGCCGCTTTTTCTAGCCTGAGAAAGGGCCTGATTCAAATCGTCCGCCGTGGGAACGGTGGACTGACGCGTGCCTTGTTGTTGGGATTGCCCCTGCTTGAATGAATTATGAAGTGCCATGGAGGGCTCACGCGAGGTCGAGGGTTATGCGCCCTTAGATCTTTTACCTACCCATTTCAAGGGATAAATCACAGGAACACGCCACCCACTGAAGATTTTAACGCCTCAGGAATCTGCTTGAAAACGCCTGTTGCCTTAGTTTTTAGCGAAGCTAGCGTAATATTTGGACCGATGTCAGGAAGTGCTTCGGGAAGCTCTGCCTGAGCCGGTTTTGAAGGGGTTCACCGGTGGCTGAGCTTACGAAGCTTCAGATTTTGAATTCTTAAGCCTGAGTTCCCTTGTTCCTAGTCTCTTTGAATCAGTAGCTTCGATGGGCTAACTCATTTCTTTCAACTTCTTTCGACTCTCTCGAAAACAAAACAAACCCTTGCTCCGTCATAACGCTCCGCTTTAGATCGGCTCTTTGAGCCGGTGCGACTCTAACTCCTGATTGGAGTTTTTGGAGGTTTACTATGGTTTTAGCCCAGCCGCTTTGGCTTGCTCTACTTCTACTCGTGCCCCTACCTTGGCTCCTTCTCAGGCGCAAAGGCTATGTTGGTTATTCGGACGTGCGTC
>CAZHEZ010000154.1:0-19804 GCA_964531315.1 uncultured Candidatus Obscuribacterales bacterium
CCGACAGCGAGTTCGAAAGACTGGTTGCGAAGGTCGTGGGCTTTGTCGAATCACCGGGAATTGGTCTGGACCTGCCTTTGGATGTGCGCGGGACAGCATTTCAGCAGCGAGTATGGCAGGCATTGAGAAAGATACCGGCAGGAACCACAGTTAGTTATTCAGAGCTGGCGAAACGCATCGGTGCGCCCAAAGCGGTTCGTGCAGTGGCCGGTGCCTGCGCTGCCAACGCACTGGCGGTGGCAATTCCCTGTCACAGAGTAGTGAGAAACGATGGTGAAGTGTCCGGTTACCGCTGGGGTGTTGAGCGTAAACGCACCTTATTGAAGAAGGAGGCAAACGCATGAAAACTATAGAAAAGACTGCCCCTGCCTTGAAACTTGTTCAAGAGATCGAACGAAGAGTTGACGAAACCGATTGGCAGAAAGTAAGCGATTCGCTCGATGCTGAGGGAAACGCGATGATCAGTGGTTTGCTTACAACGGAACAATGCCGTCAGATTTCAGGGCTCTACACACAGGATGAACTGTTTCGCAGCCGGGTGGTCATGGGCAGACACGGATTCGGCAAGGGTGAATATAAATACTTCTCCTATCCGCTGCCGGATATTGTTCAGGCGTTGAGAACAGCTGTATATCCACAACTGGCGCCGATTGGAGACAGGTGGAATGAGGCGATGAATATCCATGTTCGCTATCCGGAAGGGCACGACGAATTCCTCACCCGCTGCCATCAGGCCGGGCAGACTCGACCTACGCCATTGCTTTTGCAATACGAACCGGGCGATTTCAACTGCCTTCACCAGGATCTGTATGGCGAGCATGTCTTTCCTCTTCAGTTAGCAATCTTGCTTTCTGAACCAGGGAAGGATTTTGAGGGCGGCGAATTTGTGATGACGGAACAGCGTCCGCGCATGCAATCGCGACCGATGGTTGTGCCGCTCAGGCAGGGCGATGCGGTGATATTTGCCGTACACAATCGACCGGTTAGGGGAGCAAAAGGCACTTATCGCGTCAATCTGAGACACGGCGTCAGCCGCTTGCTGAGCGGAAATCGCCATACTCTTGGAATAATCTTTCACGATGCGACGTAAAATTCGGCGGATTTTTGATCGAAAATTCGATTGATAGATGTCGTAAATAAGTGTCTGGCTTCTGAGCTCTTAAGAATTGGAATTTCCATGACTGGATCTAGTGCGATTTTTGACCGTCTTTTTCGAAATGCATAGAACGTCCAATTCTTAATTCGGCTTGCCGAGCATGGCGAATTCCTTTAAAATCTGACCTTATGAAAGGCCTCATTACTGGACTATATGTTCAGTCCCTGAAGGCCTTTCATCCATTTTTACCTCAAGATACTAAAACAAATAGTATAAAAAAGCAAAAAACACTGAAGGGGAGGGTCTGCATGTTGAGTGCAGATTTCCAACCCTTCAGTGCATTACTTGAGACTCCATCTGCGCATCACTCATGACTTGGCTTTCGCAGAAGCCAATTCCAGAGCGCGCGTGAGTGGAGCATCCATCTTCGGACGAGGGGCAATCAATTCGTCCGGCACCATGCCGACACCGTGAATGCATCCGCCCTTTGGCTGATACAGCTTGGCGAACGTGACCTGCATCGAGGTGTTGAGCGGCAGGTCGATGTTGAGCTGAGAGATGCCCTTGCCGAATGTTTTGGCACCGATGAGCGTGGCACGCCCAAGGTCACGAAGCGCTCCGGCGAACATCTCGGAGGCGGAAGCCGAGCCCCCGTTGACCAGGATGACGACAGGCTTTTTGCCTGTAAGGTTGGCGACGCGCGCGTTGTTGGATGTGACGCTGCCGTTTTCCTTATCTTCAAGCGTAGTCTTGGTGACTGTCATCACTTCGATGTATGGCTTGCCGTCCTTGGTGCCCTTCATCGTTGCGAACTCGCCTCCATCCACAAACATCGAGGTGATCGAGAAAGCCTGTGCCACGTAGCCGCCACCGTTGTCGCGAAGATCAACGATGTAGGAGGTGGCGCCGGCTTTGTTCAGCGCTTTGAGCGCCGCTTCCGTTTCGGAGGCGGTGTTCTCGGAGCCGAAGGTCTCGATCTTGAGGTATCCGACTTTGCCAATCATGCGGTAGGTGACGACGTTTTTGCTTGCCGTCTTTGCCGCATGGCTCTGGGTTTGCCCGTTGTCACGGAAGTACGTGTAACCGTCCTTCAGCGTGTCCAACATCTCATTGATTGCCTTCTCGGCATCGGCTTGAGTGGCGAGCTTGCCGTCGTACTTGTGCTCCCACTGGTCGAAGGTGGAGAGGCGGTCCTGCCAGAGGAAGTCATCTTTGGCGATTTTCCAGACTTGCCGGTAGAGATCTTCTGGCGTTGTCTTGGCGACCGTGATGACGGCCACTGGCGTGGGGGCTGGGTTTGCCCCGAGGTTGAACTGAATTTGCGGGCTGTCGATGCGTCCCGGAATGGCTTGGTCGGCGTCTCCGCGACCAATACCAAGACCGAGCACAAGAAGCACCGCCATCGCGATCTTCGCGATGAAACTTTTGCGGTTTTTCATGACTTTGTCTCTTTACTGGTTGCGGGTATTGAGTCCGAACTGCTTTGACACAGACTCGGGCGGAACACCCAGTTTGGGTTTGACCAACAGATGCAAGACGGCTTCAAACAAACGCTGGCTTAGGCGCAAACGAAGGCTTGAAACAGTTGGTGCAATGGGGTTTTGGGTAAATACCCTGACCTGAAATTCTATTGGTGCGATTGGAACGAAGTTACCTGCAACCTACCGATTGAGACTTTATAAAGCAATCCTTAAGAAGAGCGGCCGGCGCGATTTAATCCCGCTGCCGGCCGGCTGTTCAAGATGAGAGTGTTAATGGTTCGCGCTAGCTATGCAGAAACGAGAGGCTAGAAGCTAGCACTGATGGCACTATTTGCTGCACGAGGCAGTTACTGCATATGCCTCGATTGTTTGATTGAAAACCAAGTTTGGCTCGGCCAGCTAGCTGAAGACGCGCAGTGAATCTTCCATTGCCAACTTGGCACTGACTTGCGGATCGCGTCGTTTAATGATCAAAGGCGTTTGCAGAATGAATTCATGATCGCCGACTTTCTTCTGCCGGCCGCCCGGAACGACCACTGCATTTTCCGGAACACGACCGAAGTATTCTTCACCCGACTGAATGTCGATGATGGGAGTGCGGGCTGTGATGAGGGTTCCTGCCCCTATGACTGCATTTTTTTCGACAATGCATCCTTCATATATTCCGCAGCTGCCCCCTACAAAAGCCCCGTCCTCAATAATTACGGGGGTGCTGTTTGGTGGTTCGAGCACGCCACCGATAACGGTGCCGGCGCCTAAATGCACGTTCTTGCCGATTTGAGCGCATGAGCCAACCAAAACAAGCGAATCGACCATGGACCCTTCGTCTACATAAGCGCCGATGTTTACGAAGGCAGGCGCCATGATCACGACCTTGGCCCCGATGTAGGAGCCTCTGCGCACTGAAGAGTAAGGCACGATGCGGTTTTGCGATGCATCTAAAATTTTGAGAGGGATTTTGTCGGCAAACGGACCTTCGTCCATCTTTTCCACCGGTCGCAGGCGGAAATACAGAAGAATTGCCTTTTTCACCCAGGCATTGGCCTGCCAGGTGTCACCAATTTTTTCTGCGGTGCGGACTTTTCCTTGATCGAGAGCCTCAATAACTTCTTCCACCACTTTGATGGCGTCGGCCGGCAACTCTTTTGACTCGAATAGCTTCTCTATTTGTTGTTCTAAATTGGTCGTTTGCATGCGCCTATTTTTTAGCCTCGAAATGTTTGACCAGGCGTTTGGCCGTTTCCGCCAGAACGGCCGTGCCGATATATAGTCCGCTTTCGTCCAGGTCGAAGGTGGGGCTGTGATGCAGGCGCTGGCTGCCCTTGATCTCGCCACCTAAGAACATGAAGGCGCCAGGCACCTTTTCGGCGAACATGGAGAAGTCTTCGCTCCAGGTTTTCGGCTTGACCGTGATCACATTTTCCGCGCCGATCAGGTCTATGGCAGCCCGTTTCATAATCTCGGCGATTTCCGGATCATTAACTGTAGTGGGATATCCCATCTCATAATGAATCTCATAATCGCCGCCCAGCATGCGGGCAATCGAGCAAGCTTTGTCGAGCTCTTCAATAATGTGCTTGCGTACTACTTCGCTAAAGGTTCTAAAAGTACCTTCCAGGACGACTTCATCGGAAATGACGTTGCCGCGGCTGGACGAACTATGAAAAGAGCCGATCGTGATGATCGCCGGATCGAGTGCCGAGACGCGGCGCGAGATGATTTGTTGCACGGCTTGCACAACTTGCGCACCCAAAACGACAGCATCGATTGTTGTCTCCGGGTAGGCTCCGTGACCGCCCACGCCTTTAATCTTAATTGTGAAACCGTCGGCGGCCGCCATTACCGGTCCGGGCATAATTGCCACCTTTCCGGCTTCTATCGTGGCATCCATATGCAAACCGATGACAGCGCTGACACCATTTAAGGCGTCATCTTCAAGCATGCGGTAGGCGCCGGATTTGCCCTCGGCATCTCCGAATTCTTCGGCCGGTTGCATGAGCATGCGAATACGCCCGCCTGTTTCCTCGCCGGTAAGAATCTCAGCTGCAGCTAATCCGCATGAGACGTGAGCATCATGACCGCATGCGTGCATGACGCCATTGTTCTTTGAAAGGTAAGCTGTCTTGTTGGTTTCTTCGATAGGCAAGCCATCCATGTCGGCTCGGACAGCTATGGTGATGCCGCTGTCGTTTTTGCCGAAATCCGCCACCACGCCTGTTTTCCCAACTCCCGTCTTAACACTGTAGCCAAGCTGAGCTAGCTTTTCGGCAGACAGTTTTGCGGTTTCGAATTCATGAAAGCTCAGTTCGGGATGGGCGTGCAGATATCGTCTCAGTTCGACGATTTGGGGCTGGAGCTTCTTCGCCTTCTCCAGCACGGAGGAGGTTGATGACATTTTGCTTGTTCCTATCATTTGTACTTTGACTCTCTATTTTCGGCGGTCGTCAAACCGTGCGAACTACGCGAAGAATTGCGGCTTGCCGCCACCTCTATTGGGTGAAACGTTGTTGAGTGCTTCTTCTACGATTGTCGAGCAAATATGAATCATGGCCTGAGCCAGAGCTGTCTTTTGTTCGTCCGTGAACTCGGCTTTGTGCTCTTCGGTGTATTTGTTGATGATGCGTTCGGCTTCTGATTTGAGCATGAGAAATTCTCCTTACGATGTAGATGCGCGGGCAGGCAAACACAAACTAAAAGAGGGTTGCAAACACCCTCTTTTAAGAAACGAGATGAAGTTTAGCGCGAAAGTTCGGGCAACTGCACTAATTTGACTGTTCGGTGAAGCCGAGACTTGCTCCAAAAAACAAAACTTTGATCACGGCAATGCAGCCATGGAAGGTTTCAACCAGGTTGTCGCGCGTGTTTCTGGCCATCTTGGGAAGATTGGTTGAGAAGCGGCAGGCCATTTCTTCTTGGTCGGCCGGCTCCGGTTCGAAATAGGCAATGCCTAGCTGTTTGAGCTGGATCTCGGCGAGCATATCGTTGAGCGAGGCATAATCGACGCATTCGCGAAGGTCGGAGCGCTTTTCAGGCAAGCCTTTGTAGCGCTCTTTCGGGCAGTGGTTTGGCGAACGGCGCAGTACCGAAACAGGGTCGATTTTAGAGCGGGAAATATTGGCGGACTTTCTGAAAATCGGCATGGCGCCTGTCATTTCTTGACTGTCATGGGAAACCTTGAAGCGATTGCTGTCGCATACCTCAACTTCTTTGAGAGCCGACTGGCGCCATTCCATGCGCGAAATCTGTTCTCTAATGAACGCCGGTGCCATAAAAGGCACTCTGGCTGCGGTTTCCTTTTGCGATGCCAACTGTTCGAGCATGGCTTCGGCGTCGAATTCTGCTTCTAATTCCGGCTCGAGAATCGCACAGGCGGCGTGAAACGAAGAAGGCGATTGCATATCATCCCCTCGAAGGTGTGTGTGTAAAACGGCGGTAGCCCTTGTATTTTTGATGCCCTCTTGGCGAATGGGGTTAAACGGCTGACAACCTCGAATGCCTGAGGGCGAATCTGAAAGTGCTTATCTGTAGAAGGTTTTGGGCTGTGGGGTAAAAAGTCGATTCTGGTAACTTGTTAGAAAAACTGGAGCATTTTTCTAACAAAATAACTATAAAGCATAGTAAAAACTTGTAAAAATGGAGAAGAGAGGGTTGATGTTGTGCATCGCGCCTCTCTTCTCACGGTTTTGTGCGGTAGCTATCAAAGCATGATCCTCCTCAACTGGCGCTTGGTAGCGACGTGGTTGGGCAGGTCTGCTCGGTGATTGCCTTGCGCACCTGATCGGTGACGTTCTCAGGGGTCAACGGATTGAGGTCGTGAATCCAGATCGGCTTGCCGACGGTCACGGTCACTCCCTTGCGCCACTTGAAACCCATGGCACCATACGGACCGCCAGCAGTGGCAGCGTCGCGTCCATGGAAGCAGAGGTGAATCGGCACGATGCCGACCTTCTCCTTGTGGTTGAGCTTCTCGCAAGCGCCGATGGCGATGAGAGCGGAGCCCTTCTTGAAGGGAAGATATTCACCGGTGCCGCTGATCTTGCCTTCAGGGAAGATGACCAGCGGGTCGCCGTTCAGAAGAACGTTGATAGCGGGCTCAAGCACCGTTTTGCCGCGAGAGCGATCGACTGCGAAGCAGCCGAAAGCGCCCATGGCTACAGCCTTGAGTCCCCAGAGCCCGCGCATCTCTTCGTAGGCAGTCATATAGCGGGGGTACCGCTTCATGATTGCGAAGGTGACGGGGGCGTCAAACATGCTCGAGTGGTTGGGGCAGAAGATCACCCGGCCTTCCGGCTTGAGGTTCTCTGCACCGACAATACGAATCCGCCCAACCTGGATGAACATCCAAATCCTGGCAAGATACTTGCCGAGAAATTGGAGCGGGCGGAAGGTATACGGGATGAAACCACTCGTCAAACACTGGTTCACATAGTCACGGAAGCGCTTCCGCCAGGTACCGATGAAGCCCTTTATGACCTGTGAGCCTTGAATGAGGTGCTTTTTCACAGGTAGCTCCTTGAACGTCTCGGGAGAGCCCGGGACGCGGTTGGGTTTTTTTGTGTCGAACGTGCTGCTCGAACGTGCTTGAAGCGCCGAAGGAGCAGATGAGGACACTGAGTCGTGTTGCGAATGCATTCCTTCCGAATCAGCCAAACTCAGTGATTTGCATCAAAGAGCTTGGATTGCGCGATTCCGAACAATTGAACCGACTCAATTCCCACCACCAGAAGGAGGTCGGGAAGAGAAGGTAATAAGCTCGGAAATTTGGTCTCTAGGAGGAGATCGCGAAATGAAGTGAAAACGGAAGGTAACCGTAAGCTAACAAAGTTAAGAGCTATAAAAATAGGCTTAGCGCAAACCGCGCCATTCACTTTTTCTTTATAATCTTGGCAACTGGTTTCCGGTCAGCTCTTTCAGGTCCTTGCTAAGTTGCAAAGTGTACCCCAAAAAGCAATTGCATCCAGGCTTTGAAAGATGCCAAGCGGCGAGAGCTGCAGAGTTTATCTCTCGCGTAATCTCGGTCAGCTTGATTACTGCCTCTAAATTGGCTGGCGGACGGGGCTCTAGGTTTCTTGCCGTGCGGAGAAGTAGTCTCATGACATCTGTTCAATTTTCTCCTTTTGGCTCTTCCAACACTCAACACAAAGCAAATACCTGTTCTTTAGTGCGAAACTATTGCATCGCTCCCTTATCCGGAGAGATCGGTATGTGCATGCACTAATGCTTTGGATTGAAGTCAGGACGCGCTAACTCGCGGATCTCTTAAGCTTTAAGCTTGAGGGATTTAGCTAAAAGGCAAATAGTGCCAGGAGGTTTCGAATGTCGGGAAAAGGTCGAATTGCCAGGCGTCTGTTCAAGGCGTTTGCGCTATTCATCCTGAGTTCGGGATCGCAAAAGGAAAAGGCAAATCCAAAACTTCATCTGGAAGTGGAGCGCAAGTTCCGCTTGTTTGATGGCGAATTGGATGCTCTGGTAGCACGCCTGCCCGCATGCGGTTTCAAGCCTGACAGCGAGCTGACGATGACCGACACTTTCCTGCCCGCCGAAAAAGACGGAGACATGATTCGCATTCGTGTTGAGTCAGAAGGCGAGGAAAGACACCGTTTTCTAACCCTGAAAGATTGGGTGACGATTGACGGTGAAAGAGAAAGACGAGAAGAGGAAGGTGAAATCGGGCTTTTGGCAAGCGTCGTGCTGAGATTGGTCGCAAGGCTGGTCGAAGGTGCTTCGCCTCTGTCATTTAGCAAGGTGCGCCATTCTTACTCGTCAATCCAAACTGGCTCCGACACTGGCTCGGACGTCAGGGTTGTTGTGGCCGTTGATCGGGTGACAGGCCTGGGAGTCTACAGTGGCGCCTATCTCGAAGTGGAAATCATCGTTCCTGTAGGGGGCGATGTGAAAACCGCTCGCGAGAGAATTCGCACTGAAGTCTTCGAGTTGCTCGGCGAGCATCGTGAGTTCGTTCCGCGGTCGTACCTCGACATGCTGAAGGAATCAATGGTGTAGCTGAGTTGTTCATGTAAGGCGACGAGGTGTCGCCAGTATGTAGGCGCTTTTCCTTTGGGAGAGGCGCTTTTCACGTTGGCGACAAATTCTGCCGCTGACTAAACCAGGACCGGGGCTTTGCACGGTCCAGAAAGTTAGGAGTTAGATCATGACTAGTACAACTGAAACCAAAAGGGGCCGCGGTGACAAGCGCGGTGAAACCAAGAAGGGCATGGGCCCCGTCTTCGAGGTCGTTGACCTGGAAGCCCAGTCCCCCGCGGAAGAGGCGTTCGGAGAAGTCTTCGATTCTCGCCTCATCGGTCAGCCCGAAGCGCGCCAGATCGCTCTGGACGTGCGGGCTCGCTACCGCAATCCGATGCGGAACAAGGATTATCCGCTCGGCATTTACTACCTGGTCGGCAAGTCTCGTCGCGGTAAGTCCCTGCTCGCGCAGGTGCTTGCTCACATGTTCCACGGCGACAAAAGCGCGCTGACCCGTATCACTTCGGAAGACTACTACGACGACAGCCAGATGATGGACCTGATCGGTGCGCCGCCGAAGTATGTCGGCTACCGGGCTCCCGTCGACGTCAAACAGATGAAGGCGGAACGTCTGGCTCAGGTGGACGGCTACAGCAAGGTCACGGACTGGAACCGCATTCGCGTGCGGATCAATTCCAGCGAGACCATCGACATCGTCGTGCTGGAAGAGTTCTCCAAGTCCGGCAAGGACTTCTTCAAGTTCTGGATGGAGGTCTTCGACAAGGGCCGCAAGGTCCTGGGCAACGGCGAAACGGCCGACTTCTCCAACACCGTCTTCATCCTCACCGACAACCTCGGTATGGACAAGGTGGAGAAGGAAGAGGAAGGCAACACAATCGGCTTCAACTCCGGCGTGAAGAAGACGCTGTCCCATGACGAGATCGAAGCGATCGTGATGAAGGAGATGAAGCGGTTTCCGCCGGAATTCCGCAACCGCATCGACCAGATCACGGTGTATCGCGAGCTGACCGCCCAGGAGACGATGCAAATCGTCGACATTCAGGTGGCGCAGTTCTCCGATCGCATCGTGGAACAGATGCCCCGCGGTGAGGACTTCGAGCTCGATGTTCAGTTGAGCGCTCGCCAGTTCTTGCTCAAGGAAGCCGAGGAAGACGTCGCCAACCTGAAGCGGACGATCATGAAGCACATCGAAGTGCCGATGGGTCGGATGCTCGACCGGGACAACCCGGAAAAGGTGCTGGGCGGCGACCTCGTGCGCGTTTCCTGGGACGGCAAGTCGACGAAGCTGACGTTCGCGATCGCTCGCGGCGAAGGCAACGTGGACACCAACATCGAAGGTCTGAAGCGTTACCTGGGCGACTCGCCGGAGAACATGAAGGGCCTCGCTTTCCAGCGCCGGCTCGCCAAGGTTCGCGGCACGGTCAAGCGGGAAAACATGAAGGACTGGAGCGTCATCCTCAAGGCGCCGACGCTCGATGAAGTGATGAGCGAAGGCTACGCCGTGCAGCACGACTTGAAGGAGCTGTATGGTCTGAAGATGCTCAACATGTCGGTCAACTACGAGGCGCCTTACATGGTGGTCTACGTGGTGCGGGGAACCAAGGAGCAGCTGGACATGGTTGCTTCGATGAACCCCGAGCTGGAGATCAAGGAGATGAGCCGGGCCCTCGTTGTGGTCAATCCGAAGAAGAGCTAACGCCGGCGGCAATGCCGACTGACGTGAGCAAATCCTAGGACGAACCATACGGAGGCACGGTGCCATTAAACCTTGAAACAAGTGGCAGACGTTGCGGCAGTTTTCCTGAGAAACCTTCTTGCAAGATAAGGGGTCTTGAAGAAATTGCTGATGCAACCAACAGTGGTCCGCTGGACTTCAAATCCAGCGGCCACTGTGGCCGTGCAGATACGAACTGGAGGAATCATGAGGAAATCGGCTTCGGCTGAGATTCTCATGGTTCTTCCTTTTTAGCGTTGTATTACTATAGAAGATCGTATTATATTTGAACTTAAATGCTTTGTCGCCAATTAACCTCCAGCAATATATTTTTATCCGTCGAAAACGACTCAAGCAATGAGCTCCAGCACGTTGCGCCGAATTCAGTTGTAATCGGCGGTCCGATAAATTACAGATATATTCTGCAAAGAGTGTATTTTCTTTTTGTGGCGGGAAAAATTGATTAGAAGCCTTGTTTTTGCACGCCCGCACCTATTTGCCGGATGTTTTTCACGACTAACCAATGCCACTCAAAGACTCCTTCATCAATAAGAAAAACCAGCAGCAAAAACAGCTGACTAATCTCATTCCGCTGGCCGGGTTTCCTTCTGAGACGGAGTTGAAAAACGGACAGCAGCTAGCTCTTGCAAATCCGCAGCAAACACAAATCATGACCTGGCAGGCGGAAGCCGGTAAAGGCGAATATCAGCTCGTCGTCAAGCATGCACACTCGGCTGATGAAAACGAAGTTTACTGGGTGCTCAGCCTGCAATCCGGTCAGGACTCCACCGAGCAGTGGAATTATAGAACTCCCGATATCGAGCTGATCGACAGCATTCTGGTGGCGACTGCAAAACCCTCAGGACCGGCTGCAGTCATTCCTGACTCGCTCAAGCCTCCGCCCGGCGGATACCCGGAAGAGGACGACGACGAACCAAAGAAGGGCAAGGCTTCATCAGAACCTCGGCGGGAAGTGAGAGAGCGCAGAGACACACCGGAGCAGACCGGTGGACTGCTCAAACCTGGCGCTGTTCTGTCCGATCGCTACGAAATCGTCAGTGAAGTCGGCCGTGGTGGCATGGGTGTCGTGTATAAAGCCCGTCACTTAAAGATGGATCGCACTGTCGCAATTAAGGTACTGCATGGTCACCTCTTGGAAGACCTTTCATCTAAAAAGCGCTTCGAACAAGAAGTGATGGCAACTGCCTCCCTCAGCCATTCTAACTGCGTAATGGTGTATGACTGCGACTTCTCTCCAAGCGGTCAGCCTTTCCTGGTCATGGAGTATATCGAGGGCGTTAGTTTGAAGGAAGTCCTGCGCCAGAAGGGACCTTTGAGCGTCGAAAGATTCCTGGAAATTTTCATTCAATGCTGTGAAGGTTTAGCGCACGCGCATTCAAAAGGGATCGTTCACCGCGATATGAAACCCAGCAACGTCATGCTCGTCAACGGGCCTGACGGAGGCGACCTGGTCAAAATCGTCGACTTCGGCGTTGCCAAAATCATGCCGCGCAACGACGGAACGCTTATGGAATTGACACGCACCGGCGATGTTGTCGGCAGCCCGCACTATATGAGCCCCGAGCAATGCATGGGCGCAGCAATGGACTGGCGTACCGACATCTACTCTCTCGGTTGTGTCATGTACGAGGCCATTACCGGCCGTGTGCCTCTTCTTGGAGAAAACCCATATCAGGCTATGTACATGCACATCCACGAGATGCCACCGCTTTTCAGCGTGGTCAGACCGGGCGTGCAGCACGATCAGCAGATTCAAGACATTGTCTTCAAGGCGATGGCCAAGCAATTGAAAGATCGTTATCAGGGTGCCATCGATGTTTTTCACGATCTGAAAAATGCTTCCGTCAACATCGATACAGCCAAGCACAGAAAAGTTTCTCCGGCTGGTCCTGCTCCATCTGTGCCGATGCCTCCGCCTATGGGCTACGGCATGCCCATGCCTCCTTATCCAATGCAGGGATATGGTATGCCTTATCCCATGCCAGGTTACCCGATGCAGGGTATGCCGGGTATGCCAGGAATGCCTGGTATGCCGGGAATGCCTGGCATGCCGCAACAAGGCATGCCGCAACAAGGCATGCCACAGCAAGGCATGCCACATCAGCAGCAGATGCCGCATCAGGGAGTGCCGCAGCAGCAGATGTCACATCAAAACATTCCTGCTGCCCAGCCCACTTCGGGAGATCCAGTCCTGGATCTGATTACGGCAGCCGGGCTTGTCAATGAAAATCAAATTTCAGAAGCCAGCAAAATGAAGAAACAGGTTGGTGGTGAATTGGTTTCCATGCTGGTTGCACAAGGTGCCATCAAGCGTGTTGTCAAAGACGCTGCCGTCAAATGCCGCGGTTTGATTGATAAGGGCACGCTGAAAGCAGACCACGCTCACACTCTTCTCAGGCTCTGCCAGAACAAAGGCATGAAGTATGAAGACGCTGTAGAAGAGCTGGGCTGGCGGCTCGGTTAGAGTGAACCGGCTGACCGTTCGTATTGGTACAAGAAACTAAAGCCCGGGAATACCGCCGGACGCCATTGAGACGGGCACGTTCTTCATGAAGGTGATAAGAGAGGGCGCCAGAAGAATCACCATCAAAGCCGGCATCACGCAAAACCACAAAGGAAAAGCCATGTAGATGGGCAGCTTCGCAGCCTTCTCTTCGGCCTTCTGGGACAGTTTTGTGCGCAAGAATTCGGACTGGCTTCTAAGAATGCGGGCAATGCTCAGTCCCAGTTTTGTGGATTGATTGAGAGCAGACGTAAGCGCCTTCAACTCCTCAACGCCTGTGCGTATGTAGAGCTCGTAATAAGCGCGATCGCGCCCCATACCAAGGAGGATGTCTCTGCCCAGTGTCAAAAGTTCTTCATTGAGCGCATTTGAAACTACATTGTTTTCCGAGGCAATGCGCCTGATTGTTGCGTCTAATCCCAGCCCGGCATCGACACAGAGGACCATCAGATCGAGCGCCTGGGGAAGAGCTTCCCGAATCGCCTTCTGGCGGCGTTTTACTTTGATAACGAGCAAGGCATCGGGTACGAAGAAAAAGACCAGTGCGGCTGAAAATGCAATTGTCGGTGGAGCGATCAAGGACAGTAAGCAGCAAGTCAGGCAGGCATAAACCTTCAGGCAACAAAGCAGACCAAAGGCAAAATTGTTGCGATAACCAGCCAGATTCAGCCAGCTTACCAGCTTGCTCACATAGGCCTTCGGCAAGATTGAAACAAAGGCAGATGCCGGTTCTGTCAGCCACACCGGCAAAGAATTATGCGCAGGCGAAGCATTTTGCTCAGAATTTCTTTTGGACAGAGTAATTACAAGCACAACGCTTATGATCGCGGCGCCAATGAATTCAGGGTATTGCAAGATAATGTTCATAGCCTTCGATTTTGCTCAGACGTTGACCGTAGCCATTTTGCGCATCATGATCGCGCCGATTGCCATCAGGATCAAAGAACCGGCCAGAAGCAGTTTGCCCAGTTCTGATTGAAACAAGGGATTTAAATATCCGGGACTGAGATATTGCAGCAGTGCCGCCATGACAAAAGGAAGCAGGCTGACGACAGTGGCTGTCAGTTTACTTTGGGCCGTGAGCACGCTGACCTGGCGAACCAATTTCAATCTCTGGCGCAAAGTGGAATTGGTTTTCTCCAGAAGTTCGGCCAGGCTTCCACCGGTCTCCGCCTGAATTGTCGCAGCCCTTCTGATCAAATCGAGCTCGAAGGAAGCAAACTTCTCACAGGAGTACATGAGCGCCTGGCTGAGAGGCTGCCCGAGATTCATGCGCTGCAGCACTTGAGCGAATTCCCAGCCCAGAGGCGCCGGCAATTCTTCAGAGACCGTCTTTACTGCTTGCGGGATGCTGTGCCCGGTCCGTAACACCGAAACCATGAGGTCGATGGCATCAGGCAACTGAGTAATGAATTTCTGGCGCAGCTGAGCGCGTTTCAATTTCAAGTAGACCGTCGGCAGGGACGCCAGAACGCACCCGCCGATCAAAGCAATGAGAGTGTCGAATTGAAACGCGGTTGCGGCCGCCAGCGGCGCCAGAAAGAGCAGGGCTGTTGTCGACAGAAACGAGCGTATGGTAGTTTGCGTTCCCGCCTGGGCAATCATCAGAGCAATTGGTTGGCGAATGAATTCCAGACTTGACGTTTTGGTTTCGCCAATTGTAAAACTGAAGCGAGTTGTGAGAGCCGAAAGACGATTCTCTTTCGGGGCAAAAGGCGCTAATCTCTCCGCCAGCTGGCGTTTCTGCCGTCGAAAACGCAAATACTTGGCCAGCCCGGTGCCGGCAGCAAGAGTGATGGCGCAGGCGGCAATTAGAGGCGCACTGTTCATATCAATGGCCTCTCGATTCTTACATCCATGCTGTTTTCATCGGTGCTTGCGAATTGCTCATCGTTTTGATTGATAAACAAACTGCTGTCCAGATAAAGACCGGCTTCGTTCAATTTGGCTTCCGCAAATGGTCTGATTCCGCAGGCGACATGCCTGCCTTCCACCTTGCCGTCTGCATTAGTTCCTGACTGTTTGTATTCGAAAATATCCTGCAGACTGACCACATCTTCCTGCACGCCGGTTACTTCAGTGATGCTGACGATGCGCCTTGTGCCGTCTGAGAGTCTTTTGATCTGGACGATCAGGTCGAATGCCGAGCCCATTTGTTCTCTGATGCTGCGTTGCGAGAGGTCGACCCCGCCCAGCAAAACCAGAGTCTCCAGGCGGCTGAGCGCATCTCTTGCCGAATTTGCATGGACGGTGGTCAGCGATCCTTCGTGTCCTGTGTTCATCGCTTGCAGCATGTCGAGTGCTTCTGCGCCTCGCACTTCGCCGACGACTATGCGGTCGGGGCGCATCCGCAACGCATTTTTCACCAGCTCTCTCTGGCTGACTGCCCCCTGTCCTTCAATGTTTGCCGGTCTCGATTCCAGTCTGATTACATGTCTTTGCTGCAAGCGCAATTCGGCCGTGTCTTCAATGGTGACGATGCGTTCGTGCGCGGAAATATAGCTGGAAAGCACGCCCAAAAGGGTGGTCTTGCCCGCCGATGTGCCGCCGGATATGAGAATGTTCAAGCGCCCTTTCACTGCTTTCTCGAGGAATTCCGCCATGGCAGCGCTGAGAGTGGCCTTATCAACCAGATCTTCAAGCGAAAACGGATTGGGGCGGAAGCGTCTAATTGAGAGAATCGGCCCTTCAATTGAAAGCGGTGGGATTATGGCGTTGACGCGCGAACCATCGGGCAGCCGAGCGTCGACAATCGGAGAAGATTCATCGACCCGCCTTCCCACTCTCGAGACGATGCGATTGATCACATGCAGTAAGTGGTTGTCGTCCTGAAACCTGATTTCTGTCTCTGTCAGGCGACCGTTGCGATCGATCCAGACATTGTTTGCACCATTGACCAGAATGTCATTGACGTCAGGGTCAGCTAGAAGCGGTTCCAGAGGACCTAGGCCAAGAGTTTCATAAAGCACGTCCTGAGCAATGTGCTGTCGCTCCACTGTAGAAAGCGGTAACCGCTCTTCGTTGATCAGCATATGAACCGTCTGCTCGATGGCTGTTTCCAGCTCGGCATTGCCATCCAACTGCATGAGCGCATTCAAGTCGAGACTTTCGACCAGGCGCGTATGTATGCGTGTTTTCAACTGCTGGTAGGCGGCGCGATCGCTTTCTGTGGCGTCACTGGTTTTGGCAATCTGGCGGTCGGTTATTTGCCTGCTCATCGAGAGCTGTTGCGTGCGGACCTGAGACAGATTGTTGGCAGCGCCGGCGCTGCTTTGTACAGTCGGTGCGGAGCTTGCCGTCGAACTGTTTTTCTCTTCAACAAATAGAAGTTCTCGCAATCGAGCCATAATTACTGCTGTCCTTCTGATTGAGAGTGGTGCATGCTGTTTGCTGTTTCGCTCTGGATACGAATGAGAATCTCCTGGCAGAGTGTATTTACCGATTTTGCATAGGCATCTCTGGGATTGCTGCAAACCAGAGGAATGCCTTCGATTTGAGACGCTTCAATTGACTTGAAGGCGTTGGGAAGTTTCACCAGCGGATACGATGCAAACGACGTCGACAACTGTGTCTCCAAAAGCTTGGCTTTGCTGCCCAGTCGATTGGCCGCAAGAATGATTTTCTCTTGCGGATATTCGAGATCGTTGAAGGCTGCCAGCCAGCGTCTGGTGGCGGCAATGGAAGCAACGGTCGGCTCGACCAAAAGCGTAATCACGTGGCAGTGGTCGAGCAGCATGACCAGGAGTTTGTCGAGGCTGCGCGGCAGATCGATGACTGTTATTGCAGATGATGCAGTGATATGCGGCAAGCAGGCAATCAGCTCGCCTCTGTCTTGCCTGGTCGCCGCGCTGCCGTCTGCCGGAGCCGTGATCAGTCGCAAATTATCACTGCCGGCTACTGTGTTTTTGCAGGCATCAACGACATGCGGTTCCAGATTCTGTGCGCGCGAAAGCAGTTCGGTCAAAGTATGTTCGGGGCGGCAGTTCAAATAAAGGGCAGCATCAGGCTGATGAAAATTGGCATCGAGCAAGGAAACAGACGTCTCTTCAGGCAGAGACCTGGACAGAGCTGCTGCTAAATTGACGGACAGCGTGGTGGCGCCTGTGCCTCCTTTGCTGCCCAGGACACCGATTAGCGCATTACCGACGAGCTTGGCTGAGGGCTTTTCTTTTTTCTGACTCAAAGGAGCTAGGACATTCATATCCCACCTCCGGCAATCGAGCGCGGTGAAAGAGCCGGAGCCATAACCATGCCGCGCGGCAAAGCGGCCAGTCCGTCTTGCCCGAAAGAGCGCGGCGTAAAAAGTGTTGTGCCTGTGGACGCCTGGATTGCCGTGCCGTTGGTTGTGGGAATGGCAGCCAGCTGCGTGCCTACTGAGGCATTAGCCATGGGGCGAGACTGGCCAATTTCCATCTGCAAACTGATTGAATTGTTGGTCGGGTCGAATACCGCTTTGACTAGCCTCATGCGGGAAAAACCAATGACGTGGTTCTTTTGAGTGACCAGAGGGTTTTGCTCGATCACAGGCAGTGTGTAAAAACGATTGGGCTGGACGGTCGTCAGTTTGTTTAAGCGTGCTGCAATCTGTTGAGCGCGCGAAGTGAACTCTTGAGCGTCCGCATCAAAGGCAAATACATGGCTGTCTCGTTCCACCGCTGCCGAAGGCGCAGACGGGCTGTCGCCGGAGAAGGCGGCCAGATTGTCGTAGAGTTGGCTGACGGACAGGTTTCCAGCGGCGCCGCCATAGTAATTGGCATCGCCGGAAGGCGTCAAATTGACGAAACAGCCGCTGATCTCATTGGCGGAACTGGCGCTGTTGCCGCTTTTGGAGCCGGCGATCTTGATTGTATAAAGAAGATTGGTTTGAGCCGGTTGAGCCGCCGCTTGCCACTGAACATTGCTTAAAGCCAGAGGAAATGAAGCGCAGATGCGCTGGTTGGCAAAGTTGGAACGCAGTAAAGTCGAGTTGTTTGCCTCTCCGGCACCAATTCTGGTGGCAGGCTGCAGGCAGATTTCGGCGACTCGATATGGATTGGCCAGATCTACTCCGCTGGGTACCGATACACCTGGCAGGCTGCCGAAAGCATAAATCAAGGGAAGGAATTTGAGCTTTAGAGCATCTGCACCATCCCGGCGAGCTTTGACAGTAAGCAGGAGATCTCCGGCATTGTTTCCATTGCCTGCATTGGTGACGGTGACGTCGCCCGCTTGAAAGAAAACCGGTGTCTGGCCGTGCGTCCCATCATCGGAAGGTCCTGCCGGTGCTGCAAACCATGCAGAGCCAGAACCTCCATTGATTGTATTTAGCCCATCAACGATATTGCTGTCCGGTTGTCCTGCTTTCATCTCGCCGTCATCATTGAAGGCCTGGCGCAGCGCATAAAGTCCGGCTGACTGGGCGGAGTTCTGCAATATTGATGTGCAATAAATCGTGCGCATGATATCGACCGCAATTGCCAGCATCGCTATCGTGACAGCGAAGGAGAATATGACAAACGGCATGGTGGCGCCGCTGGGTAGTCTGCGCTGGGGGCGTCTCATCTAGTGGAATCCTGAGATGCAGTCGATGCGGGCGGTACGCTGACGGATTCTTTCTTGCTGCCGGAAAAGACTTCTACCACCCAACCAAGCGCGGGAGCCAGGGGGTTTTGTGCAGGCTCTGGTGCGAAGGCTGTGGGTGGTGGCACTAGTTGCGGGAAAGGAGGAATCGGCATGGGAGCACGCATGATCTCGGCTTTGCGAGCTGGCTCGAACGCTTTGCCGGGCAACAGGTCGTCCTCGCTAATTCCGGCCAGGTTGGAGACAGAGGTGCTGAGGCGGCTGCGCATGACCAGTTTCAACTTGCCCGACTCTTGCGCTGCAGAAATCGCCTCGCATTGAGCAGGTGTGGCCGCCAGTGTCACGTTGGCTTGTGTATTGCGCAGATTGCGGCTTTCCAGTGCTTCTTTCGAGCCGGCCAGAAGCACTCTTACATTTTGAGCGATGGTCTTAGTGTAATGTTTGCCGTCTTTGATCATTGTTACGACGATATCGACGACATCGTCAGAGGCGATGGTCCTGTCTACGGCTGCGTCATCCTCGAGCTTGAGGCTGATGGCGCGCTCGTGAGTTTCGAGATTGGCGGAAAGAAACTGATTTCTTGCAAATAAGTAGTTTTTTGAAATCGGCTCTCCTTTCGGAATGTAGTATTTGGTGATCGATCCGACTGCCAATTCGTTGCTGGCCAGCATCGAATCATTGAAATAACGGGTTGGAATTTGAATGTAATGAAGGCTGGAAAAGCTGAGCTTTGTTCCGGGCGCAATATCGGTGGCTGCACCAACTACGGTGGCCAGATTGGTCTCATGCTTTGGTGTGGCCGAAGCTCTAACTAAGCCGGCTGCAATGAAAATGAGCAATGCCGCGATCAGCCCGGTGACCATCCAGTTGTTGTTTTTTCTTGGAGGCGGCGCTGAAATCGAGCGCTCCTTCAAAATTGATGCAATGTCTTGCGATACTGTTGCGGCCACGGTCGTAGTTCCTCAAAGTGCTAATTAGAAAACCTCTTGCGAGGCTACTGCTTGTTCTGTGATCAGCTGATTGGCAAAGGAAATTGGACTGCCTCCCGGCCCCGTGTATACATCAAAGCTGTTGCCGAACTCCGATTGCGTATTGGCACTGGACACGAAAGAAAAAGGATATTTGATGCGAACACTGATGACGCCGGCCGGTAAAGTCGTCGCCGGATCGTCAAAGGGCAAAATTTCCACCGTGGATCCGCTGGGTAGATTGCCGGAATCGCCATTCGGTCCTGAAAGCAAATGTCCTGCTGCCATTGCTTTGTAAATCGGAGAGTCCGAATTGATCACGTCTCCATTTACACCGAAGCCGCGTACATAGTCACGATTGCTGTTGTTGCTCAGATTGGGCAGTCGGCTGGATAGACGCGCGCCCTCTTGAGCAGCCATGATTACAATTTGCTTGGTGTAAAAAAGCTTGCCGAAATAAATGATAGAAACGACAAA
>CAZHEZ010000155.1:0-19695 GCA_964531315.1 uncultured Candidatus Obscuribacterales bacterium
AAACGATGACCGTCGCCTCCGGCGGCACCATATATGATGACAAAGGCAATGTGCTAAAACGCTATGAAACGCGCTTGCCAGCTGCATTTGAATTCAACGTACCGCCAGGCTGCACCAGTTTCACCCTGGAAGTCAACGGTCAAAAATTCACACAGCCCATACCTGATGAAGATCATCACGACGATGACGACGACGATGATGACGACCACAAGCCGCAGATTTCGCAGCCGAATGCAGGACAGAAGGGTGGCGGGCACAAACACTAACCTGCAGGGGCTACGCCATGCGTCGCCCGGGTTGTCCCCCATTATGCCGTTAGCCACAACCGATTTAGAACGCGGACCAGAAAGGAAGCAGTCCAACAAAATATGAGCAAAAAACCCAACAAAGGCGTGCCATCCGACAAGAAGGAGCCTGCACACGACCACGTGCATGGGCCAGGCTGCTCACATGACCATGATCATGAACACGGAGAACATGAGCACGAGGAGCATGTCCACGGTCCTGGCTGTTCACATGGACATGAACAAGAGCACAAGCACGAAGAGCACGTCCACGGGCCTGGCTGTTCACATGGACATGACCATGAACACGCCGAACACAAACATGACGAGCACGCGCACGGTCCTGGCTGCACCCACGGACATGACCACGAACACGCCGAACACAAACATGACGAGCACGCGCACGGACCTGGCTGCACCCACGGACATGACCATGAGCACGCCGAACACAAACATGGTCCAGGCTGTACCCACGGGCACGATCACGGACACGATCAAGGGCACGATCACGGGCACGATCATCACCACGAAAAAATAGACTACGACAAGCGCCGCCGTGAGGCCCCCATATTCACGCGCGTCGCGGAAACGGGCGGCTCCGCCTGCCAGATGGAACTGGATGTGGTCATCCCCGGAGAAGTCGATGAGATCGGACGATTTGAGCAGCTCGAAAGAGAACTGGAAATGTTCATCGGTGTGACTGACGTGCATGTCCGCAAGGACGGCAACTTCGCCGAAGTTTGCATTCACTATCAACCGGACAAAGTTTCACTCGATCAGCTGCGTGACGCCATCAATTCAATCGGAACAGCCGTCAGCAAGCGCTATTTAATGCACACATGGTTTGTGCGCGGCATGGAATCGGCGCAGTGCGGATACGTGATCGAGCATTCACTGCACCGCATGGAAGGCATTCTTTCGGCAAACGTCGCCTATGCCGCCGAAAGATTGGTCGTTGAATACGACAGTGAAGTGACACGCCCGAAGCAGATCAACAAGCGCATTGAAGCACTCGGGTACGAACTGGAAGAGCCCGAAAAAGGTCACGCCTGCTCGTTCCATGCACACGGCAACAGTGGACTGGCACCCAAGATACAAATGCCTCTTACGATCGCAGGCGGCGTCTTGCTGGTGTCCGGTTTCGTATGGCAGCGCTACATCAATCCAGCCGATATCATTGGCGAGACCCTGATGTTCATGGCCATGCTTTGTGCCGGCTTCTTTCCATTTAAGGGCGCACTCAGCTCTGTGCGCCAGGGCGTTTTCAGCATTGAAACTCTCATGGTTCTAGCGGCTGTAGGAGCCGGCTGCCTGGGCGCTTTCTTCGAAGGAGCCTTTCTGCTCTTCCTGTTTAGCCTAGGACATGCGCTCGAACATAGAGCAATGGACAAAGCTCGAAACGCGCTTGAAGAGCTGGGCAAGCTGCGTCCACACAACGCCCTGGTCAAGCGCGGCAATGAAATGGTAGAAACACCCGTAGCCGAAGTTCTGCGCGGAGACTTAGTGGTAGTGCGGCCCGGCGACAGGGTTCCTCTGGACGGAACAATCAGATCCGGTCAATCTTCCCTCGATCAATCAACCATCACGGGCGAGTCTGTCCCTGTGGCTAAACAGGCAGGCGACGATGTTTTCGCCGGCACGATCAACACCGACAGCACGCTTGAAATCGAAGTCACCAAACTCTCATCCGAGTCGATGATTGCCAAAATTGTCGATTTGGTTTCCGAAGCGGAAGCACAGAAGGGCGCCAGCCAAAAGTTCGCCCAGAAAGTCGAAAAAACGTTTGTGCCAATCGTATTGATTGCCGCTCCGGCACTGGCAATCGGCCTGATAATCTGGGGTGTTCCAATCCCGCAAGCAGTCCTGCGCGGAGTATCGCTGCTGGTGGCAGCGTCGCCTTGCGCCCTGGCCATCGCCACCCCGGCAACAGTACTATCAGCAGTGGCACGTGCCGCCAAAGCCGGCATTTTGATTAAGGGTGGCGCGCATTTGGAAACGCTGGGAAGCGTCGAATCCATCGCATTCGACAAGACAGGCACTTTGACAGTAGGCAAACCCAGCCTGGTGAGCATTTGTCCGGAAGCCGGTGTGACCGAACAAGAACTTTTGCAATTGGCTGGTGATGCCGAGATGCACTCATCGCACCCATTGGCTTTGGCGGTAATAAACGCCGCCAAATCGCGCGGTCTGACACTGGAAAATTGCACAAACTGCGAAGCAGTGCACGGTCGCGGAGTGAAGTCCTCCGTCGATGGCAAACAAGTCTGGGTAGGCAGCTCATCTTTGTTTGATGCAGAACCTCTTCCGCAGTCAATCTCGGACGGCGTCAAAGATCTGGAAAAGAAGGGTCAGTCGATCGTCATCGTTCGCTGCGACGAAAGATATGTCGGCGTGCTTGGCATAGCAGACACTGTTCGCGATGAAACCAAAGCCGTTCTCCTGTCGCTCAAACGAATGGGCATCAGGAAAAACGTCATGCTCTCGGGCGACAACCAGACCGTGGCGGAGGCTATTGGCTCTCAAATCGGCATTGATGAAACCCGCGCGCCGCTTTTGCCTGACGGCAAAGTGAAGATGCTCAGGACTCTTTCCGAATCAGGTGGCGTGGCCATGGTCGGCGACGGAGTCAATGACGCTCCCGCACTGGCCGCCGCATCAGTCGGCATCGCCATGGGTGGGACCGGCTCGGATGTGGCACTGGAAACGGCAGATCTGGTGCTGATGAGCGAAGGCTTGCGTCGCCTGCCTTTTGCTGTGGAACTTTCGCGCGCCGCCACGCTGACGATCAAGCAGAACATGACTATCGCTCTGGGCGTGAGCGCCGTCCTGGTGTTCGCCACCATAATCGGCCGCATAGACATCTCCAGCGCCGTTGTATTGCACGAAGGAAGCACCTTGCTTGTACTCTTCAATGGACTGAGGCTAATCCGCTTCAAAGGCTCAGAAGGCAGCGACGCATGAAAGACATCGCCTGTTAGAAAGTTTGCACGGGACCATGTGGATAAATAGGCATTTTCATTTTCCTCTTTTGGCAGCCCTCCTTGCCTTGTTCGCACAAATGCAGGCGGCAACAGCAAAGCCAAACAACGGCGAAAGTATTAACCACGATTTCCGCAGCAAAGAATCAGCCGCAGTTGCATACAGCACTGAGAACAAGCACTTGATCGAAGGAGCGGTCATTGGAGACTGCCTGCTGATCAAGAAAAAGGATGGTTCGGTTGAAGAGTTGAACGTGACGGGATTGAACCGTGCAGGAAAAGACAAATCACGATATACGTGGAATCTTTTCATGTTTTATATTGTCAAAGACGCATGGCGTGGCTTGATTCACCAAAATGCAGTGGAACCAGAATACGGCAGCGAAAAGCTGGTCGGTCAGGCCAACATCACTCTTGTGATTCATGCCGACAGCTCCCACGAAATTGCTAAAAAGGTCATATATGTCGCTGGTTGCGCTCCCTGCGCAGGAGAAAAAATGCCGCCGGAAGTACGCAAATTTTGGCGGCAAGCACAGGGGACGATTGATTACATTGAATTCAAACAAATGAAGATTCCTGATGCCAATGCCCAATCCGTCACCCTGGAATTGATAGTCGGCCGCGATTTGGAAAAGTTTCCGCGCTATCCGGCAGGCAATCTCAAAGGCGGCATTCTCTTGCGCGACAAGAGCGGCAAGATAACGCAATCAAAAGAAAGCGCAAAATAGATTGGGCTCTCATCCGTTTTAGCCGTGATAGCCTCTTACTTTGGCAATCGAAATTCGATTACCGCCGCAAGCGATCATTTGATCGCAGGCTTCATCTGCTTGCAAGATAAGCTCGTCTTGATCGCCTCTGTGTCCCGGCTTATGCGCAATGCCTACGCTTATGGTGAGCGTGAAGTATCGGGAATTCCACAGGAAATCTCTTTCCACTACGGCTTTTCTGAGAATTTCAGCATAGTCTGATGCGACCGTGCCCGGAAAGCCCGGCATGAGGATGAAATAGCGGTCTTCAATGTATTGGCCAATGAGAATCTCCGCATCCTTGCCGAAGATCAAGTCCTTTTGATTGCAGAGTATGTCAGTCACAAAGCGGCTGGCCTCAAAGGCAGCCTGGCTGCCGTAATGAGAACGAAGCTGAGCCATCCCATCAATAGCAACAACCAACAAACTCATCGGTCTGTTAAATCTGTATACCTCAGAACAGGCAAGGTAGATGCAGTTTCTCACGTCAATGAATTCCAGGATGCTCGGGTGAGAGGGATTGGAAATATGGCGCTGCGACTGCCCAAACTCGGACTTATAGCTGACGCGATCGGCAGGGTTGGAATTTGCACTGACGCCGCCGCCGGCTAGCCAAGCCGAGTTTCTGTTTGTTTGTTTCATGGTTTTTTCACCTCCTTCAATTCCATTTAACAACGAAATTGTGGAGAAAGTGTGAGCCTGCCAGCCAGAACGACGATCAAAAGCAATAGATCATCCTTAAGGACGAGACTCAATTCTGAATTTTACTGCCTTTTCTGAGGCTCCGCCTGTTCGCGAGGCTGCACGATATGCAGCTTTTCGCCTACACCTCTGAAAAATTGCCCGGCTGTGCTGGCGCCTTCCTTGCCGGATTCGACAACCTTGTGTCGAACATTGGGATCGCTTGCCGCCTGCAAAGCCTGGTCCGTTGCTTGTTTCTTCAACTGTCCTTCAATCAAGTGGGAAATTGACGGATTGAGCAGCTGCGAGGTTTTGTCAAACATCGCCTTGGCTCTGATCAATTCTCCCCGTTTTTCCGGAGGAGCATTGGCAATCAAAATTTCAAATGCCGCATCTTTTGCAATTCTTGCCGCTTCAACCTGAGGTTTGAGCAGGGTACTTTCGACAAGAGGAGCGCCGTTGCGAATCACTCCATTGACGTCCCCGCGCCTTCCCGCTTCGACGACGCCATGCACCTCGCGCTGTTTTTGTGAGTAGATCTTGTGTCCTTCCTCAACCACCTGTCCTTCAATTCTATGAGTGGTTGGTGAATTGATTACTTGTTTTCCCTGGTCCAATATTTGACCGGCTGCCTGACTGTTTTTCGCGTCGTGATAGACTTCTTTGCCTTTCTCCAACCCTTTATGCATAGCACCACTGGCGGTATCGCGCAGGCTCTTCAATCCGTCGAGAAAGCCAGATCTCTCCACAAGAGTGCTGCCGTCACCGGCTGCTGGTGGAGGTGGAGTATGCTGCACATCTGCTGTCGAAACTCGGTCGCCCATTGTCTGCCCTCTGCATAAACACAGGCAAAATCCCTGGGCTCTCACGCAGAGCCGAGATTGTTTTTGCCGATTAGAGATATTAGAAATATAAATCTAGACTGTGACAGGCATGTGGCAGCTTGATTAAGCGGCAAAACGCTCTCAGCGCCGCAAAGCAACTTTCAGTGGCAAAGACTGCTAAACGTATCGTTTGTTGTCGCCTTGCACGCCTGTGAGTATCTGCGCGCCGGCATAGCGGTTGCGCATGCGATCGCCGGGTGTGCCGTTTCCAGAACCAGGGAAGACGAGGTATTCGACACCGCCTCTCACGCCGCCTGATCGCGGATTAGCGGGAATGCCCAATTCTTGCGCCAATGCAATTGAGCCTTCGCCGAGTTTGCTGCGCGGTCCGACGTCTGCAAAAACCGCAAAGGCCACTTTGCCGTTGTATCTAACGGCGGCAATATCACCGAGCTTGATGCCGAGACTGGCATACTTTCCGCCCGGCAAAACAAAGTAAGGAATATTTTCAGCGTCGACTGAGCGGCCATCCGGATGGCGAAGCGACGTTTGGGTCTGGCCGGTGGGATCAATCTGGCGCGCGCGCGGGCTGCCGTCTGCGTCAATAGCCATTCCGGCCCGGAAGTAGACCGGGCGGCGACCATTAACCATGCCGTTTTTCGCTTGTTCGAAGGCTTGATTAAGAGCTACTTGATCGGTAGAGCCATTGGTCAAGCCGGAGATGTCTGGAATGGGAATGATGCCGTCTGTGGAATTGGGGCGGTAATTTGGTTGAAAACGATCCCAGACCACGGGCTGATTGCGTTGGGCAGGATCAAAGCGGCGCGGCAAATATAATCCATCCGTGCGCGTCTCCGGCTGGAACTGATCGCCGCGGGAGTAAGGTTGTTTGTTGTCGCAGAAATTGCTGCGGTCGGCCATGTGACGGGACCACCAGTCGCCATAGAGGCCGACGCGCCCGTGTTTGCCTTGCTCTGGCGTGTAGGTTCCGTCGCCGTTGCTGATGGCGCGCAAAAGCACTCTTTCTTTGCCGCCTTCGTTAGTAAATGCATGCACCATGGGTTTGCCGCAGGACAGGTCCAGCTCCAAACGCAACTGGCGTTTCTGCCCATCTCTGTCAGTGATTTCGATATGGTCCACGCCGGTGGACAAAAGTTTTTCCACTGCCCTTAACTTGTCTTGCGCGGTGGCTGCGGGGCTTTCTAAGGCAGCCCTGGCCTGGTCTGTGACTGTGTCGCCGGTGTTTTGTGCAACTGCGTCAAGTCGGGGCTGGGCGGTCTTATCAGGACCGTCTCCGGAGAAGCGATAGTAATCGAGCGAATTCGGGCGGTCGTCCTGAACGCTAACCGGGTGATCACCCGAGAACTGATAAAGATTAGGTTGATCTTTGACGACGGCAGTGTCGTCATTGACCGCGCCAGGCCTGCCTGGAACGTTCGTTGTGGTCATTGAGATCTAACTGGAGGAAGAGAGGTGGGAAGGAAGACCGGAGGGGAGGATGGTCTGATTGCGAGCAGTTTCTGGGGCTATTGACGTAAAACCTATTCCTTGTCAATAACTGCCGAAATCGTACTACCGAAAACCCCCAAATGCAAGCACAATTAATGGTTTCGGCGATTTCAGCCGTTCACGCGACACTCACGTTACGCTCACGTAATGGCAAAAATTAGAGGCTCGCACAGTTATGAGCAGCGCTTAACAATTGCGTAATTACCCCAATCAAGCCGTTTTTCAGCTACCTGCGCAAGGTTTGGTCCATCGACGAGCATTCGAGACACAGCAAGCCTTTTCGCAAATTTGCAATGGTTGACTTAGTTATCGCTAAGCCTTTTTTCGTGCTTGGTTCAAATGCGCACTTCTTGATACCAAAAGGAATCGTTTCTTTCTCAAAGCATTCTCGGAGATCAATCATCACTCGCTAAACACACCCACCCATGAGCCGCCCACTCAGAGCAACTTTGTTGCTGCGGTGTGGTTTGTCAGTGATGTCTAACTTCGCAGAGCTTTGTGTTCGGAACCGCATCAGCTAATTCCAGTTGGTGCATTAACTCCTGAAAGGACCGTGTAAAAACATGACCAAGCAAAAGTACATTCCAATCAGAGCGTTCCGGAGCAATACCAGGTTCGCAATCGACCCGAAGCGCATCGGCGTTCTCGAGTCGATGTATACCGGGTGCATCGAGGTGCACCTCACCAACTACAAGTTCGACCGCCAGCCCACAGCCCCGGGTGGTGACGGACTCGTCCTCGCCGGCAGCCACGAAAGCA
The DNA here is from genome assembly GCA_964531315.1 of uncultured Candidatus Obscuribacterales bacterium. Lineage (GTDB taxonomy): Bacteria > Cyanobacteriota > Vampirovibrionia > Obscuribacterales > Obscuribacteraceae > QKMZ01. The sequence continues at coordinate 7,782 of CAZHEZ010000155.1, forward strand.
TCCGCGACGGCGGTCATGCTCAGGGCTCTCTGGCGCTCATCGCCGGTTTCGACGAAGTGTTCGAAGTGGCCTGCAACTACGACGGTGTCGTTGTCCTGCGCCCGTTGGGCGTTGGTCTCGGCTACCGTTCGCTTTTGGCCAGCCGCTACGCGAACATGAAGAGCCGCAAGCGCCGCATCCAGAAGAAGCATGCCGCCAAGGCGACGCGCTTCGCGGCTAGCTGCACCCAGATGGTGATGGCTTTGACCGGCACTCTTGTCGGCAATAGCCGCCGCAGCGAGGGGCAGTACTACCTGCTCGAAAAGACGGACAAGTGGCAACGAGCGACGCCCATCAAGGCGGCGACGTTGCAGCAAGCTCGTCTGTCCGCCCGCGCCCGTATCGCACAACTGACCAAGAACGGCTGGAAATGCGGTCAGGAAGACAGCGTGCGCGGCACGATCGGGTTCACGACGGAAAACACCGTCGCCTGGATCTGCCAGAAGCACGGGCCCAACAAGTGGGTCAGTGTCGAATGTGGTGACCTGCCGGAGGTGAAGGAAGATCCGCACGCCATGAGCTTCGGCAAAGGCGACGGATACAACATGACCGCAGCGCAGATCACCGACGCCTGCAAGACCTGGGCGAACTTCAACGGGTTCTCCGGCGAAAGCTGCTACCACTGCCTGACCGACCAGAACGTGCTGGCCGGCGGACCTGGCTTCATCTGCCCAGTCTGCGCGCATCACAACATGGTGGGCTGGCACGCCCATCAGATGCCGCATGAATTCCCGGAATACGGGCCCACTCGTGAGGTCATCCACGCCGGCGTCGAGCGTTATCGCAAGGACGTAGGCGAGCTGCGTGAAGACGGCACGGAAGTGCCGTACGAAGAGCGGCCGAAGTCTCGCTACAGCCGCTAGAGCGGCCGACTGGAGTAGAAGCAAATGGCGTGGCGGCGCCATGGGGGCAGCGAGGCGCAGGTGAAAGTTTGCGCTTCGTTGCCCTCAGCTGTCGACATTCTCACATCGAGTAGCTTCAAAAAAGCAGGAGAACTGCATGAGCAAATTGATCGTCGAAGTATGTACAGTCGACAAAATCGAGCGGCATCCCAATGCCGATCGCATGGTTGTCGCCACCGTCAAAGGCTGGAAGACCTGTATCCGCTTCGACCCCGAAAGCGGCATGGCAGAATTCGCAGTCGGCGACCGGTGCATCTTCTTCCCGCCGGATTCGGTGCTCTTGCCGGAACTGGCCAATGGTGCGGACGAAAGTCCTGCCGGTCGGCTCAATGTTCGCAAGTACCTGAGCCCGCTTCCGGCTGCTGCAGACGGCATCGTGCCGCCTGGTGGTCGGGTTCGTGCCGCGCGCATGCGGGGCATCGCTTCCTTCGGCGTGATCACCAAGATCGATCCGACCCTGGGCGATGATCCCAACTGGGCTGTCGGCACGGATCTGGCCGAGCACTTCGGCGTCACCAAGTGGGATCCGCCCCCGGAGATCCTGGGCGAAGACTGCTTGCCGGAGCACATCCTCTTCCACCGCTACACGGAAATCGAGAATCTGGGCAACTTCCCGGAAGCGATCCCGGATGGCGTCGAGGTGGTGTTCTCAGAAAAGCTGCACGGCAAGAACTGCCGGCTGGCATCTGTTCTGACCGAAGGCGAAGACGGAGCTGAAAGCGACTGGCAGTGGATGGTCGGCTCGCATGATGCCCGGCTCAAGGAAGTGACGGCGAAGGGCACTCGCTCTCCGTTCTGGCAGGCGCTCGGCGAAAAGGAGAAGGCGCTGATCGCCTACATCCGCGACGAGATGCCTTTCGACGGTGCGCGCTGTGCAGTCATCCTGTTCGGCGAACTCTTCGGCTCAGGCGTGCAGGACATGGCCTACGGTCTGAAAGACGGCGAGAAGCGCTTGCGCGTGTTCGACATCTCGATAAACGGCAACTACCTCGACTACGACGTGAAGCGCGACCTCTGCGCGAAGTTCGGCGTCGAGATGGTGCCCGTGCTCTATCGCGGTCCTTACTCCAAGGCTGCCGTGGAAGAGCACACATCGGGACCGACGACTATGTGCGAGAAAGGCAACATCGCCGGCAAGTTCAAAGGCCGCGAAGGCATAGTGGCAACGCCGGTTACGGAGCAGTACTCCTCCGGCGTCTGCGGTCGCATGATCGTCAAGTCGATTTCGGCTGACTATCTCGAACGCAAGGGAGGTACCGACTCTCACTGAGCCGGCACCGAAGATTGTAATGGCGAGCCCGGTCGTTCTTCAACAAGAGCGATCGGGCTCTTATGGCGCCCTTTTGTCGGGTGCATTTTCTCATCGAAAGCCCCAACAAAAGCCCAAACAAAAGGAGCCTCATATGAAACACATTGGAATCCTGGGCGGCACATTTGACATCGTGCATAACGGTCATCTGGACGTCGCCCAATTCGTGGCCAAGCAACTTGGTCTCGATAAAGTCCTGTTCGTCACCGCCGGCAAACCGCCGCACAAGCAGTCGGAGGTTACCGACAGCGAAGTGCGGCACGAGCTGGTGGTCAGTGCGGTCGAAGGGTGTCCCGGTCTGGAAGCCAGCCGCATCGAGCTGGATCTTCCGGGACTCTCCTACACGTATCGCACCATCGTGCAGTTAAGCGAAATGCTGTCGGAGCAATCCGGCGGCGAAGTCGCCATCACCTTCATCCTCTCGGCGGAATATCTCGACCCGGCCAACCCGAGCAATGTCACCAAGTGGGAAGAGGCGGAAGCCTTTCTCGCCAAAGTGCAGCTCGCCGTTGTGCCGCGTGGAAAGTACACCGCCGAACTGGCTCGCCAGTGGGCTGACCAGCTCAAACTCTCGAACGTGCGCATCTTCGACCAGCAGATCTCCAATCTCTCCAGTGGTATCGTCCGCGATGCCATCCGGGGCGGCTTGTCGATCGACGGTCTGGTGCCTCCGCGAGTGGCCGAACTGGTCAAGCGGCACGGCATCATCTACAGCTGAACGCTGTTTCTCTGCGCAGAGCAGATTGCTTGAGCCGACAAGCTTAGCAATCTGTTGTGACAGGCAAGTAATTCTGTCGCATTTGCGATAATCATCAAATCCATAAACAAAAGGACACGATATGAAGCGTTCAGAAATCGATGCAGCAATCGAACGTGCGATCGGCAACGCCAAGAAATATGGCGTTGCGCTGCCCAAGTGGGCCGATTGGCACCCCCAGCAGTTTAACGCCGATGCCGCCGGCATCCGGCAGCAGAAGCTCGGCTGGAAGGTCGTCGACTTTGGTGTGGGCGCCTTCCAAAACTGCGGGCTGGTCATCTTCGCGCTCTGCTCGCCGCTGGTCGACGAGTCGGGAGCGCCTCTGACCAAGCCGCAGAGGTTCGGCGACTACGAGTACCCGGTCACCGGATTCTCGCGCAAATACCTGTTCGTGCAGGCCGGTCAGACCGAGCCGCACCACTTCCATCGCCAGAAGCAGCGCAAAGAAGTCACGGTCATCGCGGGCGCCCCGGTGCGCTTCGAGTTGGCCTGGGCGGACGGCGACAAGGCTCTGTCGGACAGGGATGTGCACGTGCAGGTGGACGGCATCTGGCACCACCTGCCCGCCAACGGCTCGGTGGAGGTCGGACCGGGTGAGACCATCACCTTGCCCGGCGAACTCTCGCATATCATCTCGGTGCCGGAAGGCGGCCAGGACACGATTATGCTGGAGACGTCGACGGCGAACAACGACAGTAACGACAACATCTTCCCCTTCATGACGCCGACTTCGGTGCCGGTTGTGGAAGATGTGCAGGTGCGCTACCAGCTCCTCGACGAGCACCGCGCCCCGGTCGGAAGCTAGTCGGCGGCGGCTGGGAAAACTCCACCAACGAAGTAAGCCGGGTCACTCGCATTTCGCGGGTGACCTGGCTCTTCATGCCTCCAACCAGATAGGAGACGCAATGCCGAAACACAAACAGGCTTTGCCGACCCTGAAAGGTCGGAAAGTCTATCTGGGATTTTCGGGAGGTCCCGACGCCACGGCTCTGGCAGCGAAGCTGCAGAACCAGGGCGCCATCGTCATTCCCGTTTACATCGACTACCGTGCCAGCGCCGGAGGGAAAACCTCCAAGGACCTGCGCTTCGCACGGCAATCGGCGCAAATCCTCGGTTTGAGCGAACCGCTCGTGGTGCGCGCACCGCTTGGTGAACGCCCCAAGTCCGAGCGCAATCGCTTCTTCATCGAGGTCTTGACCAACGCAGCTCAGGAAGGCGGCAGCAATCTCGTCGCACTCGGAACCATGCTCGCGACCTACGAAGCGGGCGGAGACTGGGACGAGGAGAGCAACCGCGACCTGGATCCCGCGACGCTCGGCGCTCACGCGCAGAAAGTCGGAGTCACTATAATCACCTGGGATTCATTCGCGGTGACGACCAAATCCGGTGAATTCTCCGGTCTCAAGCCAAAACAGCGCAAGGCAGTCGCCGCCACCACCTCGTGTCAAATGTGGTGGCGTGTCGAATGCGGCAATTGCGGTAGCTGTAAGGAAAGGCGCGCCGCCTTTCTCACAGCCTTTGGCAAGGACGAGACCAACTACCGCCCCGGCTCCAAAGCCGCTCAGATGACCGCGCCATGAGCGTTCTGCCATGGCGGCTGAGAGTCGAAACAAAACGAGGTCTTTGGAAAGTGCCGTGCAATAGGCATTTTTCATCGACCTCGTTTTTTATCGCAACTTTACTATATGGTTTAGTTTTTTAGAGTTCGAAAAAATTTCGAAAATCCAGCTGCGGATGCAAAAGCACACCCGCAGCCAATCTTTGTATAACGCCTGGGGCCGGCTCGCTAGCAGTCGTTAAGTGCATCGAGAGTGAGGCGCATTGGCTTAAGACTTACCAGAGCTTCCACTTCTCAATCACGCGCGCGGGATAAGTTTCCAGGTCGCCGCGATTGACGCCGTAGATGTAGTTGGTCGTAACGATCGGCGACATGTAGCCGCTGCCATCGCTGCCGGTGCTGATCCAGACGTAGGTCGTGGTCAGATACGAACCGATGACGTGACCGGCCTCGCTCTGGTTGTTTCGCATATACTGCAGCGCCTGGCGTTGCTCGCCGGTGAGAGACTGAGTGGAAAGAGCGGCGCCCATCTCCGAATCGGTGATGGTGCCGTCATGGTCGGTGTCGATTTGATCGAAGTGTTCAAGCACGTATGAGCGAACCATGGGCGCGGTCTGGCGCGCATAGACGGCATAGCTGTGCCCATTGATGAAGGTATCTGCGGGCAGCCACATGGTGGCCACAAAGGCGATCGCTGCGCAGATAATGGCAGCGAGGCGCGGATTTTCGCCTTCCATGTCTGCCATCATGGAGGCGACCCAGCCGCAAAGTGCGGCCATTCCCCCGGCGCAAAGCAGTCCAAAGACAAGCACCGATGTGGCGCCTCCCGAGACTGCACTGGCGGGCAGCATGCCGACTAGAAAGCAAACGACCAGTGCAAGGACTGCCATCAGCGTAAAGAGAAATCGTCCCATAGGATCCACGTTCATTTCTCCAAGTTTGATTGCTATGCCGCAGAGCATCGCGCTCGCAGGCACCGTTAAGTTCCCTGTCTCGGCTTTCGTTAGTGCAGCAGAGGCAGCGGCAAGTGGCAGAAGACTGCGGCCGCCGCAAGAAGCGAGACGGCGATAGTGACCGATCCGAAGCGCAGCAGCTGGTTGTCCAGATCCCAGAAGTCGACAAAGAATGTGATCCAGCCGACATATCCCCAGATGACGCCCAGCACCAGCGCGATGGCAATGGCTGAGACGGCGAAGATGGCCGGACCCATGGACAGAACACTGCCGAGGATGACCGCGTTTGACAGATAGATGGTAGCGATGCCCGCTATCACAATAGCGAGTTTCACGAAGATGGTCATTTCAATTCCTGTTGTTTGTTGCTGCGATGCTTGGTGTGCTACCAGTCCTTTAATAGGCCCAGCGTCCGACTCTCGTAGGATTCGACGTCGTCTCGGTCGATGCCGATTTCGGGTATCGCGATCGATGATGTTTTTGTGGACTCCGCGACGTCCCTGATGAAATCAGGCGGGACAAGATAGTCCTTGCGGTTCCAAGAGACCACGTGACCGATGTCGCTCAGGTGAGCGCAGACGTAATTGAAGGTAGCCGCATCTTCGCCGCCGGGTGGAAGAACCAAATCTGCAGAATCGAGTTCAGCCTTCTTGATCAGTCCATCATGATTAACGTCGAGGTCGTCAAAATGCGCATGCATGAAAGCGCGGACCCGAGATGTCGACTGCCTGATTGCGTCTGCCACTGCACGCTCCGAAGAAAAGGCATTCAGTGACGAAATGAGGCAGACGCACAAAGACACGAAAACCGTCACGCCAACGGCAATCTTGCGCACCGACGAACGAGGCGGAAAAAAATACGCACTCAGTCCAGCCATAGCGCCTGACGTCACGAAAGCGACCAATATAGTCGCAGAGACCGCTACTACGGGAGTCATCATATAGAATCCGCTGGCGACGACAATCACAACTGCATAGGTCACGACCGCCGTGACACATGCAGCGATGAAAATTTTTGCAAGTATTGCCTTGCTCAGGTTCATTTTTTCAATCCTGGTTGTGTGTTTGAGGGAATGTATGCGGAAGTACTGCACTGGCGCAGAGCACCTCAAATGAGTGCTCGCTGCACCTGCTGTGACCAAAAACCAAACCGCGGATGCAAAAGCGCACCAGCGGCTGAGTTTGAACCGATGCTTACTGCAACTGGGCGGCGGCGATTACAGTTTTCTGGTGTGTACCGAGTCGGACTTCCTCACCGGCCAGGCCGCAGGCACCGACAAAGAGGCAAAGGAGCACCGGCGCCAAGCAAGCGTATAGCAAGACCTCCTTTTCCTGCAGGCGATGAACCCACATATAAACAAGGCCAAAGATAGTGAACGTGAAGAGGATAATGCCGCTGACGACGATGGAGGCCGTTGCCGTGGGCGCCGTCAGGATGGAACTCTGGAAACAGCTGATGCCCAGGGCGTAGAGACAGGCAGTGCCGAAAACGATCGTGATGATCGGCTTGAGCAGATTTTGCGCCTGAAAGTTCATTTCGAGCTTCCTTGTTTCAATAACGGAAAGTTGATGCAGATGCTGGTTATAGTCGCCGCTGGAGCCGAGAACAGGGCCTCAGCAGTACTTGTGATTGATGCCGGCAGGCTGCGCTTCGCAGGCGATGTGGTAATTCGGCGCTGAATGAGTAACAGCCGAGACCACCGTCGGCGCCAGCACCGCGCAAAACGTGGCGGTAGCGACATAAATCGCCAGTCGACCTGGGTTGTCGACGTCCGGCGCATACATTTTCGAGGCGAAGAAACCGGCGAATACGCCGGCAATTAGCCCCTGAAGAATGTTCACGAGAAGACTGTTGGAATCGTTGACCATAGCCTGACCCATGATCAGACAGACGACCAACGTCGTGATTGCCGGCAGAACGAACTTGATGATGAAGACTATCGAGCCTTTCAATCTCTTCTCCTTGGTTATGAGTGATGAACTTCCACCTCTCATTGTCAAACGCGGCGACATCCCTTCGAACCCACTGTTCGAGTGTTTAGAGTCAATCTAGCGAATCAGCGAATTACGAGGGGGTAGATGCCACGGAAAACAGGAAGATGGAAGAATACTTTTTTCTACAGAAGTAGACTAAAAAATCAAAGCGAAAATAGACGAAGTTTCCGCCCGAGTGGGATTAATACCAAAGATCATTGTGCTAAACCTTCCACGCCACTTCGCGCAACTCGCGAAACCGTCTATTCATGCGGGTTCGTATGACATTTCCATGACATTGGTATGACATTTCTATGACGGATTTTCGACATTGGCGCAGCTGTAAAAGCTTTGTTCAGAAGTGCAATTGTGCCAAGTGCAGTTCTCGCGCTTTAGTCAGATCAAAGAAAAACCCCTGTGCCTTAAGGCTGCGGAACGAAGAAGGGTAAAAGACACTCTGCAAACCAGGTATATCGCCAATCGGTGTTGTCTGCAACAGGCGACTGCGATGCAGATTTTCAGCCAGGCTTCTAGGTATGGCCATACCGAGCACTCTCGGCTCGCCGCGCAGTCTTTCAGAGGCTCTGCCGGCGAACAAATCGGCAAGTTTTCCATTGGCGGCCGTGTAAAATTTGCCGCCAAAATTGCCGCCGGTTTCCGACAAATTTCTTCCTTGCGTCCCAACGAATGTAGCAACCTCGCCGGCAGTAGTGCCATGCGCGTAGACTTCAATCGCCGCAGCACCGAATTTCTCTTTAGCCCCTGCCAAACTCGCAAGTTGCAAAAGACCCGGCTCCAACGAAACCTCGGGCAATTCGGCCGCTCCCGATTCCACAATCCGCCCGACAGCGGGTCTTGCCAGATTCGACGTCAAGCCGCCTTCCACACCGACCTTACCTAGTGCGCCCGCTTCCTCTGCTAACCCAACACAACTTCGTGCAGTTCTTGCCAGCGAAACAAGGTTGAGATGTTCTGCAACTTGAACACCTTCTTTCACCACCACAGGCGCCACTTCCAGCATTTAGAAACAACCTCTCAAAATTCGATATCAAAAGGTTCAAAACTGTTAATTCGGACGCACATCGAGCACGTCGTTTGCAGAGTATGCCGGGGAAGATTTGAACAAGTCCTGAACAGCGAGGGGAGCCGCACACTTTTATCCGGATTCAGACGCACCGAGTAAACTTGCGAAATTCAACACCGTCTTTCGCACCAGGCTTTCCGGCAATCCCGGGAAGTAGAAAGACAACTCCCCAGCCGGTCTCTTTTCCACATTACTGTAGAGGGTGTCGGTAGAAACAACCGGCAGTCCCGCTTGTTGAGCAGCTTTTAGCAAATCGTTGTCCCTGCAATTTTGAAAACGCGCCATGATCGTCATTCCGCAAGAATGAGAAGGCAGACTGATTTGAGCACCGAAGGCGCGTTTGAGCTCATAAATAAGAGTACGCCGCCTCAAGGATAATTCTCGCTCCACTTTGCGGACATGCTTCTGCAGATAGCCGCTGTCGAGCATCTCGGCCAGTGCGACTTGCGGCAAACTCTCCGTTAAGCTTGCGGTTCTCAGCTTGGCCTGCTGGACAATCTCAACGAACGGCAAAGGCAAGACCGCAAAGCATAAAGTGGTCAGAGGGTAGAGAGCCTGCCAAAAACTGCTCAAATAGATGACGTTGTCCTGAGCATCCATGGACTTCAATGATGGCGGAAGGTTTGCTCCGTAGTGAAACAGTCCATCGTAATCGTCCTCGATGATCATGGCGTTGTTTTTCTGCGCCCAGGCCAATAGTTGCTTGCGTCTGGCAAGCGTCATGGTAATTCCGGTCGGCTCCTGATGATTGGCTGTCACATAAACCGCCTTTACCTGTTGTCTGCTATTTTGCAGCGCATCAACGGACAATCCTGATTCATCCAACTCCAGGGGCAAAACCTGGAGTCCAAGATAGGACGCCACTTCTCTTACTCCGCCAAAACCCGGCTCCTCCATGGCGATGATATCGCCGGGATCTAGAAACAAGCGGCAGATCAGGCTCAACGCGCTAAATGACACATTGAAAACAGCAACCTCATCGGCAGTGCAGGCGATGCCTCGACTTCTGTTCAGAAAAGCCGACAAAGCAGTGCGCAACTCCGAACGCCCGAGAACAGCCCGGTCATATAGCGGCTCGTGCGCGGAAGTGCCTTCGGCGTTTTGCTGCATAACACTTTTCCAGCGGCGATTAGGCAGGAATTCCTTTGGTGCCGCACTGAAGACTACCGAGCCTGCCGATGCGGAATCGCTCTCAGCATGTCCAACGAAACGGTATGTATAGCGGGACAAGCGGCTTTGATCGAGAAGACGATTTTGGGCCGGCGCCGGTGGTAATGCCGACCCGGTAATGTAAGTGCCCCGAGTGCTGTGGCTTTCAATCCAGCCCAAACTTTTGAGGTGTCTGTAACAGCGCACTACGGTATCGCGCGAAACACCAAGAGATTCTGCCAGTACGCGACTGGGAGGCAAAGGAGAATTAGCAGCCAAACGACCGGATTGCACGGCTTCAATAATTGCCTGTGATAATTCGGCGTAGCCACCTTTCTCTGCATGCGTTCCAAATGATATGAACACAATCGCCCCTTGATGCCTTCCAGTCCAAGAATGTTACGGCTTGCCATACCAGTATACGCCTCATGCAGATTGCGGAACAGACATTACTGATAAAATGCCGCAGAAACCCTTAAAATTTGCCATTCCAAGATTATCCAACAAAGCCATACCAATGAAACATTCGCCAATCGCATATTGCTCTAAAATTAACTCCAATCAAGCTTTCTACTTGTCATCCAACCCACAGATTGTATACGGTAGAGCTCTTCCTCCATTCATCCAACGGCAATAGTTTTTCCACCCAGAACAGCCATTCTACTAACAAAACCAGCCACCCACGATTCGCTATGCGAGTCATGGTATTGAACGGAGCTGGAAAAAATGCCACTTACCAGTCCAAATTTGAATAGTTTAGCCATACCAATGAAAGATAGGAGTAATCAAATGGCTCAAGCTGGTTTGGGAATCATTTTCGTAGCTCTGGCTGCCCTTTTAGCTGGAGAAATCTTTGGACCCTGGGTTGTCGTAGTGGCGTTTGGCTGGACTCTGGTTTGGGTGTGGGTCGCAGTTTTGGTGGTATCTGTGACTTCTGCCGGACTTGGAGCCGGCGCTATGGCTGCAGTTCTTTCCATGGCTGTGGCTGGAGCAGGAAGTTGGGCTGGGGCTTTAGTGGCGGTCTGGGCTGGGCCTGGAGCCTTTGGCTGGAGCCAGGAGTTTGTACCGCTTCTTTCTGTCGCTTTCGCCACATTCGGAGGTGGGCTGATGACTTCTGGTATCCATCGCTTTTGGCGACAGAAATTCGGTAAATAGTCAGACTGTCACCGGATTGGATCCTGCCTCCTATCTAGACGCCGAGTTCGATTCCATATTTGAAAGTTCATCCAATGATCCATCACTACATGTGGTGGCTTCGACTCAACCTGTTGCCTGAGCAATGAGGATATGCGCGGCAACCAACATCTGAAGGAATAGAAAATGTCAGCTTACGTAGATCAGATCAAGAACGGCAAAGTGACCACCTTCAAGCAGTGGGCGTTGGTATGCGCTCGGTCCATGGGACCGCTCGCCAGTCTCAAGGAATTGGACATTGACGCACCACTTCCCGACACAATCGAGCCCGGCTACAATTATGCCAATCAAATTGAAGGATGGACGGGCGACATCGCACGAGTCGAGGCAATGAGCACAAATGAGGCCCTTGCTCACGCTCAGGATAAGCATGACAAAGACCTGAGGCTCACAAAAATGCAAGTGGCTGAGCAGCAGGAATTCAAAAGCCGGCTGGAGTCTTTGCTTGGCGAGGTCGTTAAATGGGCGCCTCCTAGCAGTGAGCATGCGCCTCTCAAGGACTTTATGAAGCAACAGCTCGAGGGAGAGCTAGAGTATCTGTCGCAACTTAAGTATGTCGAAACACATTTGGCAGAGCTTGAGAGTGCAAAACTTGACGGAGAAGATTGGAGAGCAAAGAGGCTAACTTATCTGCGTTCACGGCTCGAGTATTGCCAAAAGGAAGATGCGGAAGCAAACAAACGCGCCACCTGGGCGACGAACTGGCTGCGGCTCTTGCGCAGCAACTTGGACAGCAACACATGTCTCCCGAAGCCTGAACTGTATCAATTTCCCATCGCCGACGGTTCGCTAGGTTCCGACGGTGAGCGCTATTACACTCTATCTGCTGAACTGTGAAATCACTAAAGAGCCTCGTCTCGCCGGTCAAGAAGTAAGGTGAAGAAAGGGTGGGGGGCAATCAAACTTCCCACCCTTTTTTGCCGGCAGTTCCGGCAGAATTATTCTTATCGAATTTTTTACTACATTATTTAGTACTCCAAACACCAAAACGAAACA
>CAZHEZ010000156.1:0-19662 GCA_964531315.1 uncultured Candidatus Obscuribacterales bacterium
TTTCAATGACCTTAAAAGTGGGATATGCCGTCAGCTGCCTGATCTTGATTGGACTGTTTTTGATTACGGTAGTCTGCCAGCTGCGAAGCAAGAGCTATCACCCTTTTTTGTACTGGTCCGTAATCCTTTCGACCAGCACTGCCGGCACAACAATGTCTGATTTCATGGATCGGACCTTGAAGCTGGGCTATACCACGGGCAGCTTGATACTGCTCACGCTCCTCATCACCGTGCTTTGCGTGTGGCGTCTGAGCACTGGCTCTTTGTCCGTGACAAACGTCAAGACTGTCAAAGACGAATCGTTTTACTGGACAGCCATATTGGTCTCAAACACGCTCGGCACCGCCCTTGGTGATTTCCTTGCAGACAGTTCAGGACTAGGATTTGCCGGTGGTGCCGCGCTAATTGCCAGTTTGATAGCGGTGGTAGTTGCGCTAAAATACCTGACAAAAGTATCAAGCGTCGTTTTGTTCTGGATTGCTTTCGTTCTAACTCGCCCGTTTGGAGCGACACTAGGCGATCTATTGACGAAAATGCCCGACAAAGGCGGCCTTGGTTTTGGCACAATTGGTTCGTCACTTGTCCTTCTTTCAATACTGATCGTCATGGTCTGGTGGACACAAAAGAAAAATGTTGGCGCCGCACATGCCTGATATTTTTGCCCCAACAAAATAGAGAAGGAGCTTGTTACAGCTCCTTCTTTAATATGCTGGCGGTGGGCAAACTTATTTAAGCAAAATTGGCATAGTATCTGAGGTCGGCAAGCGAGGCTCCATTGTTTTCAAAACCGCGCTCGTCGTTGTTTCCTTTCTCGAGCAATTTCAAATTATCTTTCAAGAATTCCAGGGTCAAGCGTTCTTCGCGAGTCAATTGCTGAGTGGTCAATGCTTTGGTAATTTCGTCCTTGCTGAGGAAGTTATTGTGATTGGTATCCAGTGAGTCAAACTTGCCACTGCCGAGGAATTGCGAACTGACTTTCTGCAGGTCTTCCAACTTGTCGAGATCCTTGCGCGAGATGCCGCTGTTTTCAGGGCCTTTCTCATCGTTTACAAGCTTTTGAATTTGTCCGACATTTTTTGCCATCAGGTCGAGGGCTTTTGTTTCTTCAGCGGTGAGAGTCTTTTGGTGTTCGGCTACGTACTTTTCGATTTCCTTTTTGGTAACGTGGTTGTTTCCGTCTTTGTCCATCTCACTGAAGTGGCTGCGCAGTACTTCAGCTGCACTCTTATGCTCTGCCGGAGTCGGTGCTACTCTTTCGCCGCGTCTGTGTCCGCCTCTGTGGTCGCCGTGTCCTTGCTCGCCGTACCCTTCTTCACCTTGTACAGGCTGAGTTTCTTCTTCGGGACGTTGGTTGCGAACCGGTTGTTCTCCAGATCCTTTTTGCACGGGAGCGTGTCTTTCGGGAGCTTGTCCGGATGGAGTTTCGCCATTACCGGTTTCCGGTCCGGGCACTTTCAGTTTTTCGCCAGGATGAATTGTATCGGTGAGCTTCTTACCGTTGGCTTTAGCCAAATCATTCATGGCTTTGACGACTTCAGCATTACTTGGATCGTGTCCGGTTTGAGCTTTCAGATTTTCTTTTGCGATCTTCCAGAAAGAATCGCCTGGTTTGATTGTATATTCGTGATCGCCTACGGCTGGCTCCGGTTTCTTATCTGGATTTTCGCCTGCTTTCGGCTGTTCACCGCCTTGCGGGGGTTTGTCTCCACCAACTGGCTGAGGTGCTTCGCAGACTGGCTTCGGCTGTTCGGCAGCCGGTTTTCCGTCTCTGGCGCCGGCAGAGCCGAGTTCACCCAGAGCATCTACCAGGTCGTGGCGAGTGAAACCGTGGTCGAAGCCCCAGTCATCATTGTGCTTGCTTTCCAGATCACTCATTTGCTTCTTCAGCGTTTCCAGTTTTTGCAATTCGTCAGGCGTCAGGTCGTTTCCTTTTGCTCTGATGTAGCCTTCGATTTCATCGGCGGTAACGTGACCATCGCCATTGCCGTCCAGTTTGTCAAAGTTCTTCTGGGCATATGCCAGAGTGTCGATTTCTTCTTTAGCTGCGGCGATGTCCTTCTTAGACATACCTTTGGTTTCTGGTCCCCATTCGTCATTGTTCATGTCTTCGACTTTGCTGACATTCTCTTTCAAGGCGCGGAGGTTTTGCAGCTCTTCGGTGCTCAATTTGCCTTTGTTGTCTTGGATGTATTTGTCGATGTCGTCTTTCGAGATAAACCCGTTATGGTCGGCATCGATTTTATCGAAATTCTTTTGGGCATAGTCGAGAGCCGGTCTCAAATCGCCATAAGCAGAAGTTGAATCGGAATCTTTAACACCAGTCTTTAGCGTGTCTGTGCCTTCTTGCTTTCTGCCTTCGATGAGGTCGTGGCGGGTGATGCCGTCGTTTTCAATACCCCATTCATCATTGCTATAGTCTTCGATTTTGCTGTAGTTTTTCTTCAACACTTCCAGATTGGCTCGATCTTCGGCGCTCAGTTTGTCGCCATTGGCTTTCATATATGCGTCGATTTCGGATTTGGTTATATGACCGTTACCGTCTCCGTCGAGCTTGGCGAAGTTACGCTGTGCGTAGTCCATGGCTTTGGCATTTTCGCTGGCGACATTGAGGTCCTTCATGGTCACGCCGCTGTTTTCGCGACCCCACTCATCATTGCTGAGCTTTTGCAGCTTTTCGACCTGGTCGCCTACTCTGGTCAGCGCTGCCACTTCTTCTTTGGTCAGATCCTTATGACTCTTTACGTAGTCTTCGATTTCTTTCTTGGTGACAAAGCCGTCATGGGATTGATCGATGTCTTTGAAATTCTTTTGCACTAATTCGATGTCGGGAAGAACTCCAGAGTCTTTCAAGTTCTGTGCATTAGCAGCTCTTACCGCAACCAATGCTGTGTTGTCGGCTTGAGTCATAACCTGGCTGGACAGTGCCGCGGCTTCAGCTGTTACTGTTTTGGGCGCTTCCACTTGTTCAGCACGTATTGTAGACATCGCAATGGTCCTCGGTTTTGTTTAGTAACGCAGGCTTTGCTGGACGACTGATTTCTATCAGTCGTTTGAGAAGAAAACTTGGGTTGAAAAATACTTAGTAACTACAGGGTTCTGTCGGTCGGTCCGTATGGGGGTTCCGGAGGGGAACACGGACAATGTACCAAGGCAAGTTTTAAAAAATCTTGAAAACCGAAAAGCCAACCGTAGTTGGCCTTTCAGAGATTTTCGCTAAGCCTTTAGCCGGTTATTTTGGGGCTAAATGCCGGGCTGGATCGGGCGACTGCTATTTTGTCTCAACGGCAACTTTGACCGCAACAGGGTTCAAAACCATGTCGTAAACAGGCGAGTTCTCCGTAAGTCTTTTGAGCAATTCAGCCGGAGCGCTCGATTTGACTGTGAATTTGACGGTCACATTGCGGAAGCCTTGTCTTACTGTCGGATCAAGTTTCAAAAATCCACGCAAATCAAGTTCACCTTCAAGCTCGGATTCGATTTCTTCGATTTCAATGCCTTGTGCTGCAGCGTGATAAACCATTGTCGTGGTCATGCACCCGGCCAGCGCGTTCAGCAAATGTTCGACCGGATTGGGTCCTTGGTCGGTTCCCAAAAGCACCGGCGCCTCGTCGTTCGTGAGCACAAATGGCTCGCTTCGAAATTTCTGCTCTTGTCCAGCACCATAAAACTCTTTGATCTCCGAGCGATTTAAGGCACCACCGACCCATTTATTCTTGGCTCTGAATTGGAATTCTGCAATCGAAGCGTCTTTCTTAATCGCTTCAATCGTGCCTGTAAGCTTTTCCAGATCAACACCATTGACTGTTTTCTCACACTGAGCAGTATTATCGTTTTTCATTTCTATCCTCCTGAATTAGTTATATATGTATGTTTTTTCTTGCAGCCCAAGGAAAGTTGACAGACGGTCAACCTGTCAGAAATTGGGGATTATTTGCTATCGCTTGCGTTATTTCAGCAAGCGCTCAATAGTTTGGCCGGCCTTTTCCACAGGCCACGCGTCATGGTAGAGAGCACTCAAGGAAATAGCACCTGTAAAGACGCTCAAATAATCATGAGCTAGTTCGCCGGCGGTCAGATGACCATAGCGCTCAAGGTCGGAATCAATTAGTTCCCTAGACAGCCTCTCCAGTAATTGTCTGAATGTCTCGTAGTGCTCCTGGCTTACTTTGCGAATTGGATTCGCCGCATCAACAATCTCGGGGACGAGATTGAGAAATCCGCAGCCTTTAAAATCTGTTGCCCTGAGCCATTCCTCAGAGCCATGGATAATCGACATGAATCTTCCCAGCGGAGTAGCTTGGCGTTGTACCCATGAGCTTATAACCGTGAAATAACTATCGTCCATATGGCGCACGTACGCGAGGCACAAATCTTCCTTGCTGGGAAATTGGGCATAGAATGTGGCTTTTGCTACACCAGACCGCTCGATAATCTCGTTGATTCCTGTTGCTTGATAGCCCTTCGCGTAAAAGAGCTCACCGGCAGTAGTAAGTATTCGATCTCGTGCTGATTTTTGAGCCACGAGAACATACTAGCAAAACTAGACAGACTTGTCTGTCTAGTTTTAATTAAATCCTTTAAGTACAGCCCCGTGGCAGTCCTGGGGTTCGTTACCGGCCAAATCCCTTTGGCAATATCTTCTTTTGGTAGGCAACCACGGCATTGTGATCTATAGAATCATTGCCATTTTTTATTTGATCAAAGTTCTTCAACAAATACTCGACCAAAGTTTGAGTCATGCCGGTCTCAACTCCGCGTTTCATCGAGTTGAGCAATTCTTCTCTGCTTAAAGCTCCATCTTTGACTACAGTATCTATAAGCGTAAGATTGTTGTCGAAAACCTCAGGCAGGGTTCGTCTCAGTTTTAACTCTTCAGACATCTTCTGGGCGGCGCGTTTCAGCTCCATGACCTCCGGCAGATTCTTTGACTCTTTGGCAATATCTGCCCGCCAGGCAGCGTCGAATGTTTGCTCCGCATCGATTTCGTGACTTTGACGCATCTGAATGGCACCCAGTCTGACGCGCTCAACAAGCGGCGTCGCTCCTGCCGCTTTCAATAAAGCCCCGAACCTCTCACCTGAGCCCCTTGACGCAGAGGCAATTGCCGATGAAATGGCGCCCAGATCAAGCTGATCGGCAAGTGCTACAACTTTTCTTTGATCCCTCTCGGCAACTACAAGGGCATGGTTTTGTAAGTCATCTTTGACATTGCCGCTTTGGCGTTCAATACTGCCAAGTGTGACTGCATTCCTTGTCTGGTCGGCGGAAAAATTGGCAAGACCGTCCAGCTGGCTTACGGCATCTGTCAGATGCGGACTTGGTCCGTAGACAAATTTGTACATGTGGTCGCTCAAGACTGCCGATACATCGACATCCGGCGCAATAAGGTCTGTCGCTTTGACTGGCTGTTTTGCGATATTTAAATCTGTTTTTTCGGACATTGCCTGCTCCCTAATGCCTTGTCTTAAATCGTGTACGTAACGTCTGAAAAGTTCTTTCTGAATTCTTTGATGCTGATTTTCTTGGTTCCGCGCACGCTGTTGTCTCCGTCGCCCCATGGATTGCGAATAGTGACAGTGCCGCCGTCCGGACCGTTTGGATCGAATCCGATTACGCTGTACATATGAGCGACGTAGAAACCACCATCAGTGGTGTCGTCAAACAAAGAGTTGTTGATACCGGCAATAACCGGATATTTGTGCGGTCCATTAAGAGCTGCATTTAGTTTGTCAGCGATTTCCTTGTCTGATGAAAACGTCAGATTGTCAGTATCGGAACTGCGTCCGGTCAAAAGGTCCATCGCTCTACCGTGGAAGATTTCGCCGCCGTCGGCGCCTTCTTGCGGTGTATCTCCGCCGCCCAGGTTGAACGGTCCTCGGCGCCAGAAATGCTTCTCGCAATAAGCACCGTAGGCTTTCTCAATTACGCATGCCCAGCTGCCATCTTTGCCGCCCTGATTGTAGAGACCCATTTCGGCTTCAGTGGGCGCCTTGATAGTAATCGGCTCGTCGGGAGCACCGGGGAAAGTAACCGTGTAGGTTCCATCTCCATTGTCTTTGATCATTTTCTGAATGGTTTCCGGGTCAGTGGCAGCTAAAGATGCCATTGCCGATTCAAAATAGCAGTCGCCGATCATGCCTTGTTTTACGGCATCAGGCTTGATGCTTTCCAGCGGATTGTCTTTATTGGCAAATAGATCGCGTGTTCCTGACGTTTGAGCATCATTGGTTCTGCTCAGTGTGCTGAAAATTTCCGTTATCGTCTTGTCGCCGTAATAGCTCAAATCGTCTCTGGTGATGCCGTCGTTTTCAAAACCCCATTCATCATTGTGAGCGTCTTCAATGTCGCTGTAATTGTCGATTAAGAACTGCAGGCTGACCCGTTCTTCGGGAGTAAGGTCTTTTCTTTCCAGGGCTTTAGTAAGTTCGTCTTTAGTAAGGAATTTGTCGCCGTCAGTATCGATTTTTTTGAAATTATCATCCTTGTCTAAAAACGTTGTTGCTATTGCTACTTGCTCTACTTCTTTTGCGTTCTTTTGCCTTAGCTCCTCAAGTTTTAACAGGTCTTTCCTGGTAATTCCATCGTTTTCAGGTCCCCATTCGTCGTTGCTCAAATCTTCTATCTTGCTTCGCCCTTTATAAAGAGCTGCTACTATCTGCGCGTCCCTGCCTTTGTAATCTTCGCTTTGAACTGCCTGCGCCAGCTCGCTTTCGCTCAGGAATCCGTCGCCGTCTTTGTCGATCTTGTCGAACAGTCGATTGCTTTCTTTGAGGAAATCTTCCCCTTTTACCTTTTCGGTTTTCGGATCGTATTCTCTCTTCTGCGCAGGAGGAAGCGGGAGCTTATCAGAATTTCCGTCTGTGCCGACAGTGTTGGAACCGAGCTCATCCAGCGCGTCTTTCAGATCACCCTTGGTGATGCCGTCGTTTTCAAAACCCCATTCATCATTGTGATAGTCTTCGAGGTTGGAAACATTCTTCTTCAGATATTCGAGATTGGCGCGTTCTTCAGCGGTCAGTCGATCACCGTTGGCGCGTACATAACCGTCAATCTCATCAGCGGTGATGAAACCGTTTCCGTCGCCATCCAGTTTTCCGAAATTTTTCTGCGCATATTCAATCGACTTCATGCGCTGTTCGGCAATATCGATGTCCTGACGAGTGATGCCGTCATTTTCGGGACCGAATTCGTCATTGGAAAAATCTTCCAGTACACCGACCTTCTCGCCGATTCTCTTGAGCGCCTTTACTTCTGCCGGGGTCAAGGTCTTCTCATTGTCTTTAATGTACTTATCGATTTCTGTCTTGGTGATGAAGTTGTCGCCGTCTTGATCGATCGAGGCGAAGCGCTTGCGAACATAATCAAGTCCGGAGTCTGCACCTTTTTGTTCGGGCGGAGTTTTATTTTCCGGAGCCTTTCCTTGCTCGGGTGATTTACCCTGTTCCGGAGCCTTGGCGCTTTCTTCATGTTTGGGGAATTTGATAATCTGCCCTGGATGAATCAAATCAGGATGCTGAATGCCATTCGCTTTGGCGACTTGAGCAATCTCTTTCATGATTTCTCTGTTGCTGGGTTCCTTTGCGCCATTTTCATGACTCAAATGGTCCCTGCAGATTTTCCAGAGCGTCTCGCCCTTTTTCACCTCATGGGTTTCTTCCGGTGGTTTGCTATCACCCGGTTTTGCGGGCTTGTCGGCAGCAGCGGGAGATTCCGTCGGATGCGCAGCCGATGGTTTTTCATGCGTTGCTCCCTCCCCTTTCCTGCAGTCGGAATTGGCGGCGGCAGAGCCTAATTCATCTAATGCGTCGGCGACATCATGCTTGGTGAAACCACTATTTTCGAAGCCCCATTCATCGTTGTGATAATCTTCGATGTTTGAGACTTGTTTTTTCAAATAATCGAGCTTCTTCAATTCATCGGCCGGCATGTCGCCGCGAGCTTTAATATAAGCGTCAATCTCATCGGCGGTCACGAAGCCATCGCCGTTGCCGTCCATCTTGTCGAAATGGTCTTTGCCATAGGCAAGCGCGTCGATTCGTTCTTTAGAATTGTCGATGTCCTTTCTAGTGATGCCGTTATTTTCCCAGCCCCATTCGTCGTTGCTCTGGTCTTCGACTTTGCCGACCTTCTCTTTGAGCGCTCTCAGATTGGCTATGTCTTGAGGTGTTAATGAATCCTTGTTGGCCCGCGTGTATTTGTCGATTTCATCGGCAGTGATAAAACCGTCTTTGTCGGCATCAAGCTTGTCGAAATTCTTGCCTGCATAATCGAGAGCGGGGCGCAAATCGCCGGTGGCAGCTACCGCATCGCAAGCCGGTTTGCCAGCGGCCATCTGATCTGTGCCGTCTGCTTCTTTTGCTTTGATCAGATCATGTCTGGTGATGCCGTCATTTTCAAATCCCCATTCATCATTGCTGTAATCTTCAATTTGGGAAATATTTTTCTTCAGATAATCGAGTTTTTCCAGCTCATCGGCATTCAGCTTTCCGCCCTGGGCCTTTATATAACCGTCAATTTCAGCGGCAGAGATGAAACCGTCGCCGTTTCCATCCAACTTGTCGAAATTCTTTTGAGCGTAATCGAATGCTTTGAATCTTTGCTGTGCCAGGTCGAGATCTTTTCTGGTCACGCCATCATTTTCAAAACCCCATTCGTCATTGCTGAGGTCTTCGAGCTTGCCGATTTTTTCTTTTACTTTGCGCAAAGCTTCAAGCTCTTCAGGCTTGAGTTTGGCGCCGTTTTCTTTGACATACTGATCGATCTCATCGGCGGTAATAAATCCGTCATGCGATTTGTCGAGTTTGTCGAAATTCTTCTGCACGTAAGCAATTTCAGTAGACGAGTCAATTGCCAACTCAGGCAAAATACCGGACTGCCGAAGCGCCTGAGCGCTTTTCTCAGTGTAGTTAAGACCGGCTTGATTTGCGGTTCTTCCTGCATCCGCCAGAGCCTTCTCACTGGCATCATTGGGGACAGGATTTTGAAAACTGCTTACTTCATGTATAGAATCTGCTGCCATAGCAATAGCCGCCTCAGAAATAGTAAGGACGATAATTGGTTATTTGCAGGGAGACTCGAGAATATAAAAGTCGTCGTGACAAAGTCATGACAATTCCCGAGGTCCTTGCCTGATTAGAGTTTCCGGTCCAAACGACCGTTGTTTTTCAGGGTTTGTTGCTGCTGCTACTGGTAATGAAAAGCGCAAGACTTCACCCTCCGCGTGCGGCTTAAAGCCGATTGCGATGTGCTCGACGCAACCATGCGGTCATGCCGCAGACTGCATCTGCTTGTGGGGTGAATCTGAAACTTGCAACTCTTATCTATCCCAGATTGGGACTTGTGGAGTTGGGTTGCGCAAGTGGTAATTCTTGGGAGCTTGGGGACTTCCCTTGACAATCGACAATGATACGGTGAATTTGGAGCATGTCTAGTGGGGAAAATACGTAGTCGGAAAATTTTTCGCCATCATGGTCCGCCTGATCATCTAGATCTGATATTAATTGATCTAAGGAGAAACACTGATGTTTGCGCTCGCGGTATTTTGCCTCTTTTACGCCGCCCGGCTTGGGTGGGGAACCATTGAGTATGCAGAAATGGCCAACGCGGCACTGAGATGGCCGGTGGCAGAAGGCAGAGTGGAAATAAACCGGAGCGCGCGGCACTACCAGCAGTACTATGTGTATTCGATTTCGGGACATACATATTACGGCGAGCTGTTTGAGATGCCGCATGTAATCCCGTTTTATAATACAGGCGGCGGCTATCGCAACGGTCAACATATACTGGTCTACTTTGATCCGGTCAACCCGCAGAAATCTTCCGTCAATAGAATTTTGGACGAGCAAAGATACAAGGTAAATCTGATCTTTGCCTGTGCGGCGGCACTGGTGGGCGGATGCGCATTAGGAGCATCCCTAAACGAGATCAGAGATTACAAACAAAGACTTGGGTTTAGAGCGTAGTCTTAGGGCTTATCGTCCTGAATGTAGTCGCCGACGGGCAGCTTGTCGTTGACCCACATGGCGGCAACGGCTGCAAACACACAAACTACGAATCCTTCAAGATATCCCATAACCTACCGAGTGATTTCTACACTACCCAATAACTACTTCTTCTTTAGAACTAGTCGATATGACTTACATACGTGACTTAAGTTCCACCTATTCCTAGACTAATCCTTCTTTGATTAAGGACCGGTTAAGAACGGGGCTTTGTAAACGGTGCCCGTGAAGATCTAAACGAAGTCTTGCCCGTCTTCGGGCTTAACAGTTTCTTAGATTTTAATTGCTGTACAGGTCAGACGCCACACTTGATATCCAATCGCATAGCCACCCCATATATCAAATAACAGGCACCCCAAAATATCACCCGCCAATGGTGGTGATTTTCTCCGTGAAGCTTCAAGAGCGTGCGCAGTTCATGGAAGGTTAAGCGTTAACGGTTTAACTTATGACAAAGCCGGTTGTTCAAAAGAGGAAAACGGAGCTGAAAACTCAGCTCCGTTTTTAACCTTTTCAGTTCTGATTTACCGAAATCGACTAAGCGCTGGCGCCTGCCAATTCAGTCAGACGACCTGTGGCTTGACCGTTAGCATTGCGAATGCCGAGGGCATCTTGAGCAATGATCAAGCGCTGAATTTCACGGGTGCCTTCGTAGATGTTCAATACTTTGGCATCGCGGAAATAACGCTCAACTGGGTATTCATCGGAATAGCCGTAGCCGCCGAAGATTTGCACTGCGTTGTGAGCGGCACGATTGGCAGCTTCTCCGCAGAACAATTTGGCCAGTGACGTTTCCAGAGTGTTGCGGACATTTTTGTTCTTCAGGTGAGCAGCTCTCAAATAGAGCAAGCGACCTGCTTCACAGTCAGCGACCATATCGGCGATCATGGCTTGCACTTGTTGGTGTTCGCCAATCGGTTTGCCGAAAGTCTTTCTTTGCATTGCGTACTTGGTGGACTCATCAATGCAGCCTTGTACAAGACCGACTGCGCCTGCGGCCACTGAGAAACGACCGTTATCGAGAGCGGACATTGCCACTTTGAAGCCGTCACCTACGCCGCCGAGCATGTTTTCTGCAGGCACTCTAACTTGATCGAGAAAGAGGGTGGCTGTGTCGGAAGCGCGCAAGCCGAGCTTACCCTTGATGGATGCAGCCGAAAAGCCTTTCGACTTCGTGTCGACAACAAAGCAGCAAATGCCTTTATGACCGAGCTTGGGATCAGTGGTAGCGAAGATGAGCGCATGAGAAGCGATCGTTCCGCAAGAGATCCAAACTTTTTGTCCGGTGAGGATGTAGTCGCCACCGTCTTTGACTGCACGGGTTTGTTGGTTGCCGGCATCAGAACCTGCTTCCGGCTCAGTCAAACCATAGCAACCGATGTATTCGCCGTTGCAGAGTTTGGGCAGCAATGCTTGCTTCTGCTCTTCAGTGCCCCACTTAAGGATTGTCAGAGCAACGAGAGAAGTTTGCACTGAGAAGAGGGTTCTGGTCGACGAGCATATGCGGTTGACTTCTTCAGTCATCAAACCGTATGCGATGTAGTCCATACCGAGACCGCCGTATTTTTCCGGCACCGGGCAACCGAGAAAGCCTTCTTTGAAAATTTTCTTCGCTACTGCTTGGTCGAATTTGCATTCGCGATCGTTCATCTGAGCAACCGGTGCAACTTCGCGCTCCATGAATTCACGCATGTGCTTGCGCATTGCCATTTGCTCTGGTGTAAAGTCGAAATCCATATCCTTATCTCCGCGTTTCTATTTGGTTTTCTCAAAAATTCTTCTAGCGTTGTGAAAATTCGGTTTTAAAAACTCTCGCCTGAGACGACCCAGGCGAGAGTTTTTTTGACTATTTTTTCTTGGTGGGATGATTGTCAATCTGCGCCTTTTGCAATTGACCGGAATAGTCGATGTAAATTGCTTTCCATTCGGTGAATTGCTCGACGGCAGTGGTGCCGGCTTCGCGGTGACCATTGCCTGTTTGCTTGACGCCGCCGAAAGGCAACTGAATTTCAGCGCCGATCGTGGGAGCGTTGATGTAAACGATGCCAGATTCCAGTTCTTCAATAGCTTTGAAGGCCTGGTGAACATCGCGTGTGTACATCGAGAGCGACAGACCGAATTCGGTGCCGTTGGCTACTTCGATTGCTTCCTCGAAGCTTTCCACTTTGATAATCGCAGTTACTGGTCCGAAGATTTCTTCCTGGGCAATGCGCATGCTCGGTTTAACATCACCAAATACGGTGGGCTCGTGGAAGCAGCCGTCTTTGAGACTGCCTTCAGTTGCGATGTTACCGCCGCAAAGGAGCTTGGCGCCTTCTTTTTTGCCAATTTGCACGTACTCGTTGATGCTTTCCAACTGGCTCTTGTTGACGACAGGTCCGACCGTTACGTCTTGATCGAGACCGAAGCCGAGCTTCAATTCTTTGGTGCGGGCAACGAATGCGTCGGTGAATTTCTTGTATACATCACTGTGAACAATCAAGCGGCTGGCTGCCGTGCAGCGTTGTCCAGCGGTTCCGAAAGCTCCCCAGACAGCGCCTTCAACTGCCAATTCGATATCGGCATCGGGCATCACGCAAATGGCGTTTTTGCCGCCCAATTCACAGCTGACTTTCTTCATCAATTCGCCACAACGTCCGGCCACGCGACGGCCGACTTCAGTCGAGCCTGTAAGCGAAATGGCTTTGACGCGCGGGTCGTCGACCAGTGCCATACCGACTTTAGCGCCCAATCCGGTGACGAAGTTGAGAACGCCTGGCGGCAATCCTGCTTCAATCAATACTTCAACCAGCATCAATGCACAAAGAGGAGTATCGGTAGCGGGCTTGAAAACTACGGTATTGCCTGCAACCAGAGCCGGGAAGATCTTCCAGCTGGGGATTGCCACCGGGAAATTCCAGGGGGTGATCAAGCCGACAACACCGATTGGTTGTCTGATTGCCATAGCGAATTTGTTAGGCATTTCGGAAGGAACCGTTTGCCCCATCAAACGACGGCCTTCGCCGGCCATGTATTTGGCCATGTCGATAGCTTCTTGAACATCGCCGCGGGCTTCTTTTATGACTTTGCCCATTTCACGCACCATCGTGGTGGCGATTTCTTCTTTTCTGCTTTCCAGCAAATATGCAGCCTTCAAAATAATGTCGGCGCGCGCGGGAGCCGGCGTGTGGCGCCACATGTAGAGGGCGTTTTGGGCAGCATCAACAGCAGCCTTCACATCAGCCGGTGTAGAAGATGCGAAGTGACCGATTACTTCGGTCAAGTTGGCCGGGTTGTAGCTGGCGAAGGTTTCGCCCTTTTCGGCTTTCACCCACTTGCCGTCGATGTAGTTGTGATAGGTCCGCGGAGAGCCGGCTTTCGACGTTGCGCTCTCGGGGCTCTTTGTAGATGAGGTCATAACTTTCTCCTGCAGTTTTTATCGATGAACGTGCATACCGAATGATTCTTTTACTTGAGCTTCATCGCCTTTTCGAGGATGTCGCAAGCTTTCTCCGCATCAGCATCAGAGATGTTGAGAGGCGGAATCAAGCGAATTACCTGACCGCGGTTTCCGCAGGTCAATACAATCAACTTTTGTTCCAAGCATTTGGCGGCAATTTGATCGGTGATTTCTTTGCTTGGTTCACCTTTCTCATCGTTGAACTCGAGCCCGATCATCAGGCCCTTGCCGCGTACGTCACCCAGATGCTTGTGGCTTTCAGAGAATTTCTTAAAGCGCTTCATGATTTCGCCGCCCAGCTTCGTGGCGCGTTCGGCCAGTTTTTCTTCCTGGATGACATCAATTGTCGCCAGAGCAGCGGCGCAGGAAACAGGGTTGCCACCAAATGTCGAACCGTGGCGGCCTGCAGGCCACTTATTGGTAATGTCTCTTCTGGATACAAATCCGGAAAGGGGCATGCCGCCTGCGATTCCTTTTGCCATGACAAGAATGTCGGGCTCGACGCCGTCATACTCGATGCAGAACATTTTGCCGGTGCGGGCAAAACCAGTCTGCACTTCGTCGATAATCAGCATGATGCCATGCTCGTCGGCGAGCTTGCGCAATTCTTTGATGAAACCATCGGGAGCCGGCACATAGCCGCCTTCGCCAAGGATGGGCTCGATGATGAACGCGGCAATTTGTGTGGGGCTGACAAACTGATGGAAGAGCATATCGATGTATTCGAGAGACTCTTTAATCACCGCTTTGGCATCGCCCCTGTGATGGGAGCGGTATTCATAAGGGAAAAGAGCGGTGTGAATGGCACCCGGCAGGGGCTCGTAATTTTCACGGTAATAAAGCTTTGATGTCGTCAGGGCCATGGTCATGAAAGTGCGTCCATGGAAGGAGCCACGGAAATTGATGATGCCCGGTCGTCCTGTGACGTATCGGGCCAGCTTGACTGCGCCTTCGACAGCCTCGGCACCAGAGTTTGCAAAAAACGCCGAATTGAGAGTTTTGGGCGTGATTTCAACGACTTTCTTAGCCAGTTCAATATAACGCTCGTGGTGAACGACAACTGAAGTGTGCATCAGTTCTTCGCACTGTTTCTTGACGGCTTCCACAACTTTAGGATGGCAATGTCCAACATTGTTGACGGCGATGCCGGTCGAAAAATCGAGGTAGGCATCTCCATTGCGGTCATAGATGTAGGAACCCTTAGCTTTGTGGGCGACTATCCTGGCCGAACGCGCTAATACTGGATTGACGAATTCGTCGTCCATAGCGAGGTAGGAAAGATTTTTGTTGGTTGTATCAGTCATTACCATGGAGAACTCCTATAAGCGCGTGCAGGATGAACATCCCCTCGACCCAGAAAGCGCTTGAAACAAACGCAAACATGGGGCTTGAGGTACCCAAATAGCAGGCTGATCATATCAACTAAAAACGGCGTAACCCGCCATATTTAGTATTCTTGCGGTAATTGACAAGCATGGAAAAGGGGGGACCCTGGTCCACCTCTTTTTAGCTAATCCGATAAGGCAAACAGTCTGACCGCCTCGGTGCGATCGCTCGCCCGGCCTTATTTTTTTCAGGCTTATTTATTTCTGGATGCGCTGCGCTTAGCGCCCCTCTTAGCAACCATTCTTTGCACGCCTCTGGATTTGCCTTGAGGCGGGTTTTTAGACCTGTCCGTAAAAGCTATTTTGAATACTTCATCCAAATGCGCTACCGGCACAAGCTCAATGCGTTTCTGTACATAACTGGGAATTTCCTGGAGGTCCTTTTCATTGCCCTTCGGAAACAAAACTGTCTTGATGCCCTGACGAAGCGCAGCCAGAACCTTTTCTTTCAGCCCGCCAATTGGCAAAACTCGGCCTCGAAGAGTGATTTCACCGGTCATGGCCAGAGACGAACGCACTGCCCTTTTGGAAACAGCCGAGAGCAGCGCAGTGGCAAGGGCAATTCCGGCCGACGGTCCGTCTTTGGGAATCGCACCTTCCGGAATATGGATGTGAATGTCTATTTCATCGTGGAAATTCAAGGGCAGGTTCAACTTGGCCGCGTGGCTGCGTACATAGCTGAATGCGGCATGGGCAGACTCTTTCATGACGTCGCCCAGTTGTCCGGTCAATTGCAATTTGCCTTTGCCGGGCATGATATTGACTTCGACCGAAAGCGTTTCTCCACCGATTTCAGTCCAGGCCAGCCCTGTGACAATGCCGATTTGCGGGCCTCTAACTTCGCCTTCTCGAACCACTTTGGGCGGGCCGAGATAGGTCGGCACCAGATTCGGTGTGAGCTTAACCATGGCATTCTTGGATTTGACTATCTGGGTGGCCACTTTTCTGCATATCGTGGCGATATTGCGTTCAAGCGCTCGTACACCGGCTTCGCGAGTATATTCTTGAATGATTTTTCTGAGCGATGCGTCAACAAATTTGAGATGTTTCGTGGTCAGACCATGCTTTTCCAATGTTTTCGGAATCACATGCTGTTCGGCAATCGCCACCTTTTCTTCTTCGGTATAACCGGATATGTGAATTACTTCCAGCCGGTCGTGAAGCGGTCTGGGCACATATTCCAGAGTATTGGCCGTGGCCACGAACATGACTTCACGCAATGAAAAAGGGGCATCCAGATAGTGATCGGTGAAATCCTCGTTTTGATCCGGATCGAGCACTTCCAGCATAGCTGCTGTCGGATCACCCATATAGCTGCGCGTCATTTTCTCGACCTCATCAAGCAAAATGACGGGGTTCTTCGTGCCTGATTGTTTGATCGCTTGGATAATCCGGCCGGGCATGGCTCCGATATAAGTGCGCCTGTGACCGCGAATTTCCGCTTCATCATTGACTCCGCCCAGACTGATGCGGGCGAATTTACGGTTCATGCTGCGGGCGATGGACTTGACCAAACTGGTTTTGCCGACGCCGGGCGGTCCTACCAGGCAGAGAATAGTTCCCTGTGCCTGGCGCGACAATTTGCGCACGGCCAGATACTCGATGATGCGCTCTTTGACTTTGTCGAGCCCATAATGGTCCTCTTCGAGGATTTCGTCGGCGCGCTCCAAATCAATCACTTCACGCGAACGTTTCGACCAGGGCAAAGAAACTATCGTATCGAGATAAGTACGAATTACTGCCGCCTCTGCACTTTGCGGCATCATTTTTTCAAGACGGGAAAGCTCTTTCTGCGCTTTTTCCAGAGCCACACCGGTGATTTTTGCCTTGGCAATTTTCTGTTTGTACTCGGCAATTTCGCCTTGCTGCTCACTTTCTGCATTCAATTCGTCTTGAATGATTCTAATTTTTTCGCGCAGATAGTATTCGCGCTGCGTTTTTTCCAAGTTGAAGCGCACGCGATCGTGGATTTGCTGTTCTAACTCTGCAAATTCCAATTCTCTCGACAAGAGCTGGCTGACGAATTCCAGTCTTTCTGTGGCGTCGATGATTTCCAGGCACTTCTGACGCTCAGCCAGATCCAGTCCCAAATATGTAGCGATGATATCGGCAAGCCGACCGGGTTGTCCGATACCGGAGACAGCAAGCAGACTCTCCGGATTGATTTTCTTGGTCGTTTTTACGTACTGTTCAAATTTTTCTACAGCGACGCGGACAAGAGTTTTTGTCGATTCGTCCTCTTGATTGGTCTCTTCCTGGGTCGTGACCACGGCCGTAAAATGCTCGGGGTCGTCGACGACTTTATCCAAAGTAACGCGGCAAGAGCCTTCGACAAGGGCCTTTACGGTGCCGTCCGGAAGTTTGAGCATCTGCATTACTTCGGCCAGAGTACCGAGCTGATAGATATCTTCCTCTTTGGGATTTTCGCACTCGGGATCTTTTTGAGCGACCAGGACAACCAGACGATCATCTCTGAGCAGAGCCTGCTCTAAAGCAGCAATTGACTTCGGTCTGCTCACGAACAAGGCCTGGACCATCTGAGGAAAAACAACGACATCCCTCAATGGAATCAGCGAAAACGAAGTTGTGCTCACAACGGCCATACTGCCTCAAGCGCTTAACAGACTATAAATTGTACGGCTTGCCTGAAAAAAATTCCGTCCTCAGGCAATCTCTCCCTTAGGCTTTGTCTTGTTAGGCAACTGGAGAAGCTCCGCCGTGGAGCGCTTTTCGACCAGTTCTTTTGTAATGTGAACCGTCTTAATATCATTTCTGGACGGCACTTCATACATGATGTCGAGCATAATCTCCTCGACAATTGCTCTAAGCGCTCGGGCACCTGTTTTGCGCTTGATGGCCTCTTCGGCTACAGCTTTGATGGCTTCCTGGTCGAACTTCAGGTCTACGCCGTCCAAGATCAGCAATTGCTGATACTGCTTGAGAATGGCGTTCTTCGGCTCGACGAGAATTTTGACGAGTGCTTCTTCATCAAGCGATTCGAGCACAGCGATAACCGGCATACGTCCAACAAACTCAGGAATCAAGCCGAACTTGAGCAGGTCATCGGGAGCAGTTTCTTTGAGAATCTTGCTGGCTTTCAATTCGCGCTCCCAGGCGGTGAGCGGCCTGTCTGAGCCGAAGCCGATATTGCGGTTGGAGGAAACTCTCGCTTCTACGATCTTGTCCAGTCCCACAAAGGCACCGCCGCAAACAAAGAGAATATTGGCGGTATTGATCTGAATGAACTCCTGGTGCGGGTGCTTACGTCCACCCTGGGGCGGCACATTGGCTACTGTACCTTCGATCATCTTCAGAAGTGCCTGTTGGACACCTTCTCCTGAAACATCTCTAGTAATAGAGGTGTTTTCAGATTTACGAGAAATTTTGTCGATTTCGTCGATATAAATGATGCCGCGTTCAGCTTTCTTGATGTCATAGTCAGCGGCTTGATAGAGACGCAAAAGAATATTCTCGACGTCTTCACCTACATAACCGGCTTCGGTCAGTGTGGTCGCATCGGCAACCGCAAAAGGCACGTCGAGCAGTTTCGCCAAAGTCTGTGCCAATAAGGTCTTACCGCAACCGGTCGGACCAATCAGCAGAATATTCGACTTTTGAATCTCCACTTGTTCGGACATCTCCGAATTGTGGCTGATCCGCTTGTAGTGGTTGTAGACGGCGACAGAAAGAATCTTCTTTGCCATCATTTGGCCGACTATGTGCTGATCGAGAAAGCTCTTAATCTCTTGCGGCTTGGGAATGTCGACCAGATTAGGAAGCACTGCCTCAGAGGCTGCCGGTTGCGGCGCGCCGTCGAAAAGCTCTTCATCAAGAATCTCGTTGCAGAGGTCGACGCACTCATCGCATATATAGACACCCGGTCCGGCGATCAGCTTCTTGACCTGCTTCTGGCTCTTTCCGCAGAACGAGCACTTAAGACGGTTGTCTGACTGCTTTGGCATCTGTTGTCCTTCTGTTAGGTGTTTCCGTCGAGCTGTCTATAGGTTTTTCGGTTTTTCTATAGTTCTGAGGCGGTGCGGTCTGGTCTATATGCCCTAAACGGCTGAAAGTGCCGGTTCTACCCTGGCAATCACTTCGTCTACTAGACCATACTCCTTGGCTTCCTCCGCTGTCATTATATTATCTCGGTCTGTATCCTTTTCAATTTGTTTAACTGTCTGACCGGTGTGATGGGCAAGAAGCTCATTGAGCTGGCGTTTGATACGCAAAATCTCGCGCGCCTGGATTTCAATGTCTGTGGCTTGTCCCTGTGCTCCGCCCAGAGGTTGGTGAATGAGGATACGGGCATGCGGAAGTGCCAGTCGCTTACCCTTAGACCCGGCGGCTAATAGAAAAGCTCCCATTGAGGCCGCTTGTCCTAAACAAATCGTTGAAACATCAGAACGGATATGTTGAATGGTGTCGTAGATAGCCAATCCCGCGGTGACCGAACCGCCAGGCGAGTTGACGTACAAACGAATATCCTTTTCTGGATCTTCACCTTCCAGAAGCAGCAACTGAGCAACAATCAAGTTGGCTACGTTGTCGTCAATGGCCATGCCCAGAAAAATAATGCGCTCGCGCAACAGACGCGAAAAGATGTCAAAAGCGCGCTCACCCCTGGCTGTCGTTTCGATAACTGTGGGCGGGTAATAGGACATGGGCGACTGTGCTGCCGGAGACATGCTCCAGAGGTCATACACATCATTCCTTGATGGACGCTTTATCGACATTTTCTTCCTTCCAAATATATGTATTCAATAAGTGGGTTTGCTTAACATCACGTTAGCACGAATTTTCAGACTTTAAAAAACAGCTGTATATAGCTTAACGTCTG
>CAZHEZ010000157.1:0-19652 GCA_964531315.1 uncultured Candidatus Obscuribacterales bacterium
TCGGACCGAACGGCTTGCCTCTGTAGTCGAGATCCAGTCCGGAGGCGACGGTCATCGTTTCATCAACGAGAACCGCGACCAACTCAGCCATTTCTTCCATCTTGTCGGCGATGCGGTGGCACCAGAGGTGTCCGACGCCGGGATATTCTTCATGGCAAATTTCTTCCATTTGCTCTTCGTCGATTTGCTCGCCCACACCGACAAGCACGAAGTTGAGTTTTGGCAGCCGTCCGCTTGAGATTTCCTTTGCCACTTGTGCGGAATATGCCTTGATATCGTCGGCATCGTATACCTGGCTGTCTGTGATGATTACGGCCAGTCCGCGTTTGGCTCCCTTCTCGGCCTGGGTGCGAATGTGGGCGACGTAGTCGCGCAAGACGGGCAGCATGACTGTTCCTTTGCCGTAATATTGCGGGCCGGGGAATTTGTAGTCTTTGGCCTGGACACCGGTCAAATCACCCACTACTTCCAGTTGCGAGCCGTCTCCAGTTGCCCAGTAGGCGACGCGCAGGACTCCATCTTTGTCTTTGGTAGCCAGATATTCCAGCATCCAACGCATTTGCGGTTCTACTTGATTGCGAACGCCGCCCAGTTTGGCCAGGACGCCGCGCGGGCCATACTCGTCTTCCATGCTGGCGGAGCCGTCCATGTAGAGAGCAACATCCAGTCCTTCAATGGTTGGATCGTGCAACAGAGTGGCAAGAATTTTGCCGCCCTTGTTGTGTACGTCGGAGAATGGCTTGACGATAGTTTCGTGTTTATGACTCATTTTTCCCTTCTTTGCCGCGGTGGTTGGTCTCACACCGTTGCTTGGTTTTTTGATCACTGTTAGCGGGCAACTGCGCTTCAGTGGTGGTCGTCATCGTCGTCATCCGGAAGCGGCTGCGTGAATTTTTGGCCGTTTACTTCCAGAGTGAAACTATGGGCGCCTTCGGGAACTTTGAATTCGAGAATGGCCGGCAGGCGCGATTCGTAGCGTGCCAAAACGCGACCTTTGTCGTCGGTGATGGTGCCGCCTGACGCGACCGTCATGCTTTCGTCTACCAATACAGCCACAAGCTCTGCTACCTGGTTGACTTCTTCGGCGATGCGGTGACACCAGAGGTGACCGAATCCTTCATATTCTTCGTGGCAAATATCTTCCATTTGGTCTTCATCAACGTCTTTGCCGACGCCGACGAGAATGAAATTCATGCGAGGCAGTTTGTCCTTCTTCATCAATTTGACCAGATAGTCGCAATATGTTTTCACTTCGTTTGCATCGTGGATGACGCCATCGGTAATGAATACTGCGCAGCCCTGGCGAGCACCGTGCTGCATTTGATCTTCCAGGTATTCAACGAAGTCTTCGATTGCCGGTTTGAGATTGGTTTGATTGCCGAATTTCTTCGGTCCGGGAAAAACATAACTGTGAACGTCTTTTCCTTGCAGTTCACCAATTAGTTCAATCGAGCCGGCCATGCCCGTCGCCCAGTAAGCAACGCGAAGCAAGCCATTGCGGTCTTTGGTGGCCAGATACTCGAGAATCCACCTTACTTGCGGCTCGACAGTATTGTCGACCTTTTGCGGCGGCTTGCCGAAAAGCCAATCCAAAAGCCCGCGTCCGGCCTGTTTGTATTCATACTCGTCGCTCATGCTGCCGGAGCCGTCCAGGTAGATGGCCATGTCCAGTCCTTCCACGGTCGGATCGTGCAACAAAGTCGCTCTCACCTCTCCGTGTTCGAAGTGAATGTCGGAAAAGGGCTCTACTGGTCTTTCATGAACTTTAGTCATCGGCTGTTTTACCTGTTGTTGGTACGGAAACGGGCTTCCACAATTGAGTTACGTGTTATTCGAAATCTTTCATCCAGTCTGTGCTTGGTTTTGAACTTTGGTTTTTCTTCTCTTTTTTCTCTTCCGGTTTTTCCGGTTTGATATTCTCTTTGCCCGCTGGTTGACCATCAAAATCGCTCATCCAGTCAGGTTTAGCTTTTAATTTCGATTCTTGCTGCGGGGCTCGGTTTGGGGCCGCAGCCGGGCGAGAGTTTGCAAGCCCGGACATCGTGGTCAGGCGAGTCTCTCCAGCTCCCGATGGTCGATGCGTTGCAATGAAATCCTGCATCCAGTCGACTTTTCGAGTAGGAGGCGCATTGCCCATTTGGGCTGGCAATGGCTGTCCGGCAGGGATTCGGGAAGGCGGCGGCGCGGATTTGGCGCGGGAGCCCTGTGCGCGGGCCTCCGCGGAGACGGCGCGCACCCTGTTTCTCAAGGCTTTCAGCCTGGTGGGCGGGAAGCCGGGCAGGTGATTAATGGTCATCGATGCCAGTTCGATGTAATCGTCAATCGTGCCTTGCGGCGGCAGTGTCATTTTGTCTTTGATTAGAGTGCCCAGCGCATAGGAAAGCATTTTAGGAATCCCAGCGTTGGCGCCCGGCAAGCGGGTGGCAGTATTGCCTTTAACCATCCAACCGTTGCTTTCCAGTTGCTGCTCAACCCAGGCCCGATTGGGAACAGGCAGGGTGGCGTCTCTAAGCGGATGGCGGACCTTTTCTTTTTCGAGATCCTCTTTCAGTGCAGAAAGTGTGTCGAAAAGCAGCCCGCAAACCACTATTTCATTCCAGGGCTCGCCCATTACCACTTCTGTGGGCATAAGCGGATACGCCATGACAAGCCCCTTGCCCTGGGCGATTTCTTCTTCTCTGTCACCGGGCAGAAGCAGATTAAAACAGCGCTGCGTCTCGCTTGCCGACACCACCGATTGGTAGTTGAAGGCAAATTTGGCAGCATCAACCAGCCCGGCCAGCAAATCAATGCGGTTGATTGTCAGCTGGCCTTCGATGCCGCGTGCGCTTTCGCTCGATGTGCCTGGAAAAGGACCGTAAAGTGTTCCGTAGAGGTAAATCGGATCATTGAGTCCGGGTGTCTCGGGTGGCTGTTCGAGCGCTTCCATGTAGAACAAGTAAACATTGGCGCTGTCCAAAGTGCGGCAGGCGGCGCTGCCAATCACTTCATTGAAAGCGAGGTCTTGCTGAACGTTGGCAGGCAGCGTGCCGAGCTTTTCACCATCGTTTGCTTTCAAATAGCCGGCCGAATCGATGGTGACCACCCATTCGCGCTCTACCATGTGTCTGCCGCCGATGAAAAAACTGTCGATGGCATGGCAAGGGTCGAGCGTGCTTATGCAATCGGCAAACGAATCATCGTTTTGTCGGCTGACAAAATACCTTGGCAGTGGCCGCTCAGTCATGATCAGGTGTATTTACACGATCTGACAACTGATCACATTAAGCGTTGCCACGAGGTGCCATAATGCGCCTCAAATATTCTGGTCAATGAAAATCGAAGGGATGCTTCACGTCCAACTCTTTTTCCATGGTGGCAATTTCTTTGTCGGCATCTTTCCACGCATGAGACTCGATAAGCTGATCGATGTGGAGGGCACGCTGACGCAGGGTGCTTTTCTTGTTGTCGTCACCGGTTTGGTTGATGGCGCCTTCAAGAAACAGCCGGCGTGAAATCAATTTGCTGGCCAGAAGCTGGTCTCCAGCGCTCGGTACTCCGGTGGCGCCAGAACCTGGCGAAACAGAAGAATTGCCAGAGCCGGAGTTGCCCGCCGAACCACTTACAGATGGCTGCCTGCCCACCTGGGAAGCCTGTTTTACAAGATTTTGCTGTTCTTCCAATTTCTCGAACAAATAAGGGATCTTTTGTCCAAGAGCCGTTTCATTGCCCTGTTTTGCCAGCTCTTCGATCTGGTCGAAGATGGCGCGAAAGGCTTTGACGTTGGTGCCTTTTTGGCTGAGCGACTCGATATGCGCAAGCAGAAGCAAACGTTTGTCCTGAAATGGTCCGGCCACCACACCAGTGTTGCTGCCGCCCGATAATGCACCCGAACTCATGGACTGATCAGTAACGTCGGTGATTTCGATTGAGCCGAGCAGAGCTTCTTCGCTGAGGCTGCCGGAGCGAAAAGCAGCGACGTCTCCCTTGCGAACGATAATTTCGTTATAGTGGGAAGTCTCAAAATCAAACAATAATATTTTTACGCGTAAGACTTGATCGGGATATGCATCCATGAGGGCTTTGGCAAACAGTACAGCCATTATCTTGCAGTCTTTATTGGTCTCTTTTGCAGTTCTTTTTATAGAAACAAGCGCTTCTTGATTGGTTAGAGCTGCACGCATCAGCGCGGAAGGTTCAACGATTTTGGCGTTTTTCAAAATAGCCATCAATTCGGCAGAGGTGACGGAACCTTCACTGGCTATGGCAAAATTTACCGGACAGATTAAAACCGAAATGGCTAGCGCAATTTCAAGTGACGCCAGGATGGCACGGCGGTTCTTGAAGTGTTCGGAGCACTTTATCAGCGGTATGCGCATTGATCTATTCAGCATGGAACTCTCGTTTGTGTAGTTTCCAGTATCTAAATGTTTCCTATCAGCGTCTTATTCCACTCCCCTGCACTCACAAAACAGCGTCCGGTGGGTTGAGTCACAACTGCGTAACGCGTTGGACCGTAAAGTAAACCAGTCGAACCGACGTCCCCCATCCCGATTAGCCTGCCCGGCGAAAGCACTACCTTCGGTGCTTTCACTGAGCGAGAATTCTTACCAGGAGATCGTTGCTATGATGCATGGAAAAGCTGAAGCGGACTCTGAGGCGAATAAGCTCGCAACAGAATTAAAAGGCATGAAATCGACGGACTCATTTGAGAAATTTGGCAAGGAACTTGAAGAATTCAGAAAAAACTTTCCCACTTATTACAGCTCGGAAATTAAGCGGATAAACGATCAGGTCGACATGAGGCAACTTGGCTTTGCCACTGACATTCGCTTGGTCGGATTTAATAAGAGCGGCCAGTTCGTCACCGAGAGCGAAGATGGAAAGCAGCTTCAGTTCAGAAAGCCTGGAGATATGTCTGCTTATGACTTCAAAGCCAATGAATCCGGCCTCAAGAAAATGGGACAGCGTGACTTCACGGTGGCCGGCGATGGCAGTGCGCAGTACAAGGTAAAACCAGGCGATAGCCTCTGGACAGTGGCTAAAGATGCACTCTTTCGAGACGGGAAAAAACCGGCGGATAACGAGGTTGCCAATTTGATCAAGAGAATGCAATTGGAGAGAAAAGGAAAGCCCCTTCAGCCCGGAGAAACTTTGCAATTTCCGCCCCTGACAGTAAAGGGCGATTTACCGAGCTATGGAAAAACAGATGTGGCGGGAGGTGCTTCAGCCGGCACCGCCCCGGCCGAGGCTCCAAAAGGAGACGGTGGTGCTGTGAAGCCTGCCGTCCCTGGAGCACCGGTAAAACCAGAAGCAGCCAAACTGGAACCGGCAAAACCAGATCCGGCCAAGCCGAAGCCGTTTTCAAATGCTCCGGACGCCGGTATTAATCCTACCGGCGACGCCGGAGATATGCGAGCGCCGGGAGTGCCGCCTAAAGATAGTGCAGCCGCGGAGCGCGCCAAGAAAATAGTCGATGAAGCCCATAATCGTATCTGGCAAAAGAAAACCGGTGATCTTGGTGCCGGCGGACCTGCTTACGAACAAACAGACTCGCTTAACCTCAAGGGAGAATTGCTCAGGCGCAAGATCGAATTTGGGCCGCCCGGTGCGTCTCTCTATTTCCCTGATCCTGATGGTGGAAAGCCGCGTTTGATCTCTGGCGTTCGCAGGCTGGATACGACGCAGAATGGAGATGGCTCATACGAAACCTTCATCAATTGTGGCAATGGCTCGATTTACCGCACTACATCCAGAGAAGGCCAAGTTCTCAAATTTAGGCAGGAACAAGCGGCAACGCCGGCACCACTATTGTCGCCTGAAACAAAGCGCTACTTCGATACGCTGGCACCTTAGTTCTGTCAGCCTGTTCATCGGCTGAATAAGCCATTTAGGATTGGGCGGGCAGGCGAATCCAAAAACTGCTTCCCTCTCCCACTTTGCTGTCCACGCCAATTGAGCCGCCATGCGCCTCAACTATGGCTTTGCAAATGGCCAGACCGAGACCGGTGCCTGTCAATTCGTCTCGCTTTGATGCTTGTTTGAACTTCTCGAAAATGGTTTGAAGATGCTCGGAAGGAATGCCTGCGCCCTCATCTTCGACTTTGATTTCGACAATATCCGCCGATTTTTCTGCTGAAATCCGCACTGTGGATTGAACTGGTGAATACTTGATGGCATTCGAGATCAAATTGACAAAAACTCGGCGCATGCGCTCGCCATCCATTGAAACAATCAGGTCTCCGCAATTGCATTCTAGTTTTACGTGCTTTTTGGCAGCCTGCTCTTCAAGCATTTGCGCCGCTTGATCGGCGATTGGCTGCAGCTGAGTCGGCTCCATATCGAGTTTAAAGCCGCCGCCCTGCATTCTTTCCACTTCCAAAAGGTCGTTTATCATTTCAATCAAAGCGCCAACCGATTGCTCGGCGTTTCTGGCCAGGCGCGCGCCTTGTTCGTTCAAGGTGCCGAATTTCCCGGTCCCGATCAGTTCTATCGACACCTGCAGATTGCTCAGCGGTGAACGCAGGTCGTGACTCACCATTGCTAAGACTTCTTCTTTCAGGCGCTCTGCTTCTTTTCTTTCAGTGAAGTCGTGGAGAATGCAAAAATAAGACTGATTGGTTTTTGACCAGTGCACGTTCCAGAGAACGTGTAGATATTTGCCGTCAAAGCGCTTGAGGCGTGATTCAAAAGCGGTGTCGGCAGAGCCTGACTTGCAGTCGTCCAGCGCCTTGAAGGTGGCATCGCGATCTTGTTCGTGAACAAAGGATTGAATGGCCGTGCCCAGAAAATCTTTGTCTTCAATGCCGAGAACCTTGAAGACTGCCGAATTGATTTGAGTAACCCTCAATTGTTGATCGAGCGATAAAATAACCTCGGCCGTGTTGTCCAGCATGGCTCGCTCCTTTTGCCTGGAAAGAGCCAGTTCTTCAGAAAGGTTGTGTATTACTTCATCCAAAAGTGAAAGTTCGTCATTTCCCTGGAGGCGCGGCGCCAGAGGTTTGTCCATGGCAATCGACTCGGTGTTTTTTACCATTAATTGCAGGCGCCGGCTGAATGTCAAACTGAGTAAAACGCAGAGAATGGCAGTCACCAGCAAGAGCAGGGCGGTGAAAATCTCAATGATTTCCTGCAACTGTTGATAGTCGTTCTTTCTTTTTTGCAGGAATGCATCCCTGGCCGTCACCTGCTTTTGAACGATTTCATTGCCGGCGACATTGATGCGGGTTATAAAGCTTCTCAGCTTGCCTGCTGTCCTTGTGATAGACATAAATCCGCCTGCGTCGTAAGCCTCACGCGCATTGGAAAACATATCGGTAAAGCCGTCCACGAGCGCAACGAAAGAGTTGAGATCGTCTCTTTCGCCGGCGTTTTTGGTGGAGGAAGCAAAGTTGCGAAGTTCGTCGCGGTGCATTTGCAGCCGGCATGCCAGTTGGTTGAAATTGGCAGAAAGTCTGCTGTTGTTTACAAACCTGCCGGTGAGCATTTGTGTGGCGGCGGTAGCGGCATCATAGAGGACCAGGTTGACATAGACCAGAGCATTGCCTGCATTGGCAAGCATCTCCATGTCGTCTTCGGCCTGATGCAGACTGGAAATTAGAGCACATAAAAAACCTAATTCCAGAATCAAGGGAATGGCCAGCAGGAGAAACGATTTATGAGCGATCTTGATTGACATTAGTGCCGCTTGACGGACATAAGTATCGAGGGTGAATCGAGGGCGAATCACTGAATGTGCGATACTATAGCAGTGAACACTGGGAACCGGCTCCCTGCTTGCTGAAATCGGCCATACAAGTTTTGCATTTTCGCCTGTTTGCGTCCGCTTTGGTGCTGGCGGGTGGGGTATTTTGCTGGCTGCCGGTGGGCGCCGAAAGTGAGCCTGCCGACGTC
Organism: uncultured Candidatus Obscuribacterales bacterium; assembly: GCA_964531315.1. GTDB lineage: Bacteria > Cyanobacteriota > Vampirovibrionia > Obscuribacterales > Obscuribacteraceae > QKMZ01. The sequence goes on from CAZHEZ010000157.1 coordinate 7,873, forward strand.
CGGAAAGCCTGGAATTTGCTTTATGAGTCGCAAAAGGAAAAAAGTGCGGCCATGGCTGTCGCCCACTTGAAGAACAATCCGAAATCTGCCGTCTGGCATGAAATCTTGGCTCTGTCCAAACCGCGCACTGAATATCAGCATGCTGCCACAGCGCTCTCTCTTGAGCCGTTAAATGCTCATGTGATGGCCACTTGTGCTTTGCTGAAGTGTCAGTCGAATGCACCGGCGGCAGGTTTTGCGCTGGCTCGAAAAGCATTCACTCTCGATCCAAAACAAGGCAGGACTGCCGCCATTCTTGGACTTTGCCATAGTCTTTTCGGTGATGAAAGGGGTGCTCAATCATCAATTCTGCAAGCCCTTCAGTTGAGTCCTTTCGATCACGATGTCAATCTTTTGGCGGCTACCTTTTTTGTCCAGCAATCAGACGATGAGCGGGCGGAGAAGTCATTCAAGATTTTAGCCGAAAGATACCCGCACTCGGCGGAATTTTTGATATTGCGAGGAAAGTTCAAACGCTCGCAGTCTGATCTCGAAGGAGCGCTCAAGGACTTTGATCTGTCCATAAAACTTGAACCCAGAAATATTGCCGCCCTGGCTGTGAGAAGCAAAACGCTCAATCAAATGGGCCGGAAAGATGAGGCTGCCAGCGGCTTTGAGAAGTGGACGCAAGTGCAATCGGACTCGGCCCGTGCGCAAATGCATCTGGCCAAAACCTGCCAGAGCAAAAATCAATTGATAAAGGCGATCGCCGCTTTTGACAGAGCCATCGAGCTGGCCAATCGCCCGGCTTCAAAAGAGGTTTTTTGTCTTGGTCAAACGCAGTTGGGACTGAAAGAGTATGAATTATGCTGGTTCAGGCGCATGGATTTGTGCGACAAAAGCGGCCAGACGGATCAAGCACTCAAGCAAGCGAATGCCGCCCTGGAGGCAAACTCGGATTGCAGCGGCGCCCTGGAAATTCGCCAAAATATTTTGCGCAAAAAGGGAAGATACGAAGAAGCAATCGTTGATCTGACAAAACTGATTAACCTTGATAATGATGTCTCCGATTGGTACAAAAATAGAGCTGATGCTTATGCGAAACTGCACAGAGCAAAAGAAGCGGCAGCAGATCTGGCCAGAGCAGATCATATTGACACTTTTGGGAAATAAACAAGGTGACTGACAAGATTCATGGCTAAAGTTTTGCTCCTGGAAGATGACGAAAAGCTGGCGGAATCCATTTCTGCAGGGCTTTCAAACGACCATATCGTCGAATGGGTCAAAAGTGGCGACGAGGCTCTGGACATGCTCAGCCATTATCATTTTGATCTTGCTGTTCTTGATTGGTCTGTGCTCGGTCTTGCCGGTGTGGATGTTTGCAAGCAGTATCGCGGCTCAGGCGGCAGCATCCCCATCTTGATGCTGACCGGCAAGCAGGATGTTTCCAACAAAGAAGAAGCTTTTGGAATCGGGGCTGACGATTATCTGACCAAGCCTTTCCATTTTCGCGAGTTGGCGGTGCGAGTCACGGCATTGCTGAGGAGACCGGCTGTAATTCAGCAAAAGCTGCTGACCGTGGGCAATGTATCACTGGATCTCGACAATAAGACAGCCAGCGTTGAAGGCAAAATTCTCAATTTAAAACCGGCTGAATGCGCCCTTCTTGAGTTATTTTTCAAAACTCCGACGCGCGTTTTTACGGCGGCCGAATTGCTGGCCAAGCTTTATCCGTCAGACACGGAAGCCACAGATGAAGCGGTTAGACAAAGAATTTTTCGGCTCAGAAAAGCACTGGATGGCACCAATATCACCGTGACGACTCTGCCCACTCAGGGATATCGTCTGGACTTGCGATGATTCTGCTGATTTTTCCTAATGCTAGTATATAACATAGTAGAAACTGGAATAAAACAAGAATTCCGGGCGCCTGCTGGGAAGCAGGTGGAATTCTTGTGCGGAGATGACTGGAAGGGGAACGGAATATGATGCCGTCCCCCTCCAGTTCAGTCTGCAAAGTTACAGTAGTGGTGAATTGCCTAAGCGGTCCGCGCCTGTTCGGCGAGTTGCTTCAGCACTTTGCGCAGCGCACCGGGAGTGCGTACCTTCTGCGGGAACACCAGCCGCAGTCCCTTGCGACCAAGCTGCAAATCGAGCCCGTCGGGATCGCAGCCGACACACTTCCATTCGCCGTCCTTGGCGCCCAACAGCTTGGTGGCATACAGGCGGCAGGTAGCGGCATGGTCTTCGTTGAGATGGGTGACGAAGTCCACTTCCGCATCGACGAATTTACGAGCATCCGCGATCTCGGTAATGACCTCCGCCGGTTTCACGTCGAAGATGCGACCGAAGCCGCCGACGACGTGACCGCCATCTACGACCATCCGGTAATAACCGAAGTCGTGAATCGCCTCGTAGACATGCGCATCCGGCTGGCGAGCCTTGTATCGACGAATGTCTTCGGGGTCGGTAGTAGGAACAATTGTGCCGGTCAACGACAGCCGTCCGTTCGCCAGCGGATTGCCTTGATCGCGTTCGTCAACCATGAGCGAGACGCGATTGTCGCGCAGAAGATTCTTTGTGTGCACCGCCAGTTTTGAGATGAGAAGCAACGGCGAGCCGTCGTGTGCGGTCGCGACATTGACGAGGGAAACGAAGGGGGTGCCGCTTGGCATCAAGGTGCCCAACGATGCAACCCGCGCTTCGCGCAGAAGCTTCTTGGCGCCTTCTGCATTGCTAGCTTTGCGTGGTTTCATGGATTTTCTCCTTTGCCACTGTTTATCTGGGCAACGACAACCGTGGTCTACGTTGTCGAGCCTGCATGTCTGCAATCAAGTATTGAACGTGTTTCTTACTTCTTGAGCAGCTCAACTGCTTTCCTGGAAAGTGGCTTGACGAGCCAGATAGCACTCTGGTCCAGGTTGGTCTGGATCCATTTGGGCACGTTCATGCGCAGATGCTCGGGGATCAAATCCCTGTCTTTCAGGTTGTTCAGCACGCAAACCCACGCCTCCTGCGGTCGCGTCAATTTGACGCCGTTATCCTTGAGTTTTTGGATGCCGGCTTTGTAGGCAGCCAGGTTGGCCGCTTGATCGGCGTACGAGAAATCGTAGCCCTTGGCCATATTCCACATGGTCACGTGGTAATGGCTTGGACCGGTCTCAAGTGCGTCCAGCCCGCAGGCGTTTGCCACTGCCTCCCAGCCGGCGTGAGCGAGCTTGCCGACGTCGGGAATGGGGATGGAATTCTGACCGGGGAAGCGGTCGAGAACCCAGGCGCGTTTGAAGAGCCGCATGAAGATGGCCGGCTTGTCGATAAACGAGTATGGCTTGGCGATGAACTCGTCCAGCTGCTTGCCGCCACCGCTTTTGGCGATGGACGAGCCGGGAATGTAGCTGTACAAAGACGTTTCCGCCGTCAGCAAATCCGCCGTCTTGCCGTTCACAACCAGGCGCTTGGACAGTTCGGCATCGTCGTAGGCGAAGTCGAGCAGGCAGCTGTCGTTGGCACGCAGGGTGCCGTCAAATCGCCTGTCGCGCAGAGCCGTGCTCAGGATGAGCTCAGCCTTGCCCGACTTCCAGTCGCCCAGCCAGGCGAAGACCTTGATTTTCACAAAGTCGCGTTTGATTACCAGGCAGCCGTTCTTGTGCTCGTACAGGCTGGAGACGTAGGGGAAGCGCACCAGCGCTTCGCCATTGCGTCCCTTGATGATATTGCCGTTGATATTCGAAACTTCATCCCCCGGAAACCAGCCGGCAATGGTGTCTTTCAGTTCGGAACGAAAACCGATCTGGTCACCGAGGAAGGCTTTCACCTGGGGAGAAACCATATGCGTCAGGATGAGCTCGTCACTGGCATTGACCAGAGGGCTCGGACTGAGCAATTGAGCGGGGCTATACTCCTGGAACTTGTCCATTCATACTACTCCATTTTATCTATCGGACGTTGAACCAAATTGCCGCCGGAAAACGCGTCCGTGCACTTTCCGGCGGTAACAGCCGCAGGCTTACCCGGATACTGGGTTTACCGGCGGCGTGTCTTTTTCGATTTGTTCGACACCATGGACATGGGATCGAGCAGCTGATTGAGCTCGGCTTCAGGCAGCCCTGAAAGGCGCAGTGCCACCTGGCGAATGGTTTCGCCGGTGGTGGCAGCCTCGTGGGCGATGGCGGCCGACTTGTCGTAGCCTAGCGCCGGCGTCAGAGCCGTGGCCAGCATCAAGCCTTCCTCGACAAGCCGCGGTCCGCGGTCTGTGGCGGTCAGGCCATCGACCAGTCTGAGGCGGAAATTGTCGGCGGAATTGGCCAAAAGCTCAATCGATTCGAGCAAGGCGAGCGCAGCCACAGGCTGCATCACATTGAGCTCGAAGAGACCGGACTGACCGGCCACGGCGATAGTGGCGTCGTTGCCTACGACGCGGGCTGCAACCATGCAGAGCGACTCGGCGATGACCGGATTGACTTTGCCCGGCATGATCGAGCTGCCCGGTTGAACTTCCGGCAGGCTCAGTTCACCAAGACCGGCTCTGGGACCGCTGCCCAAGTGCCTGATGTCATTGGCGATTTTGAGCAGGCTCACAGCTGTGGCCTTGAGCGCGCCTGAAGCGACCACAATCTCGTCCAAAGTGCTTTGCGCCTGGAAGTGATTGGGTGCTTCGCGGAAACGCATGCCCAGCCGCTCAGACAGCCTTGCCAGAGCGAGTGCGGCGAACTTGGGATGAGCATTGATGCCCGTGCCCACCGCCGTGCCGCCCAGGGCCACGAAACTCAGCCGTGTCCGCGCGTACTTGATGTGCTTGACGGCGTTGCCCACCTGAGCTGCATAGCCGGAGAATTCCTGACCGAGCGTTATCGGCGTGGCGTCCTGCAGATGCGTGCGGCCGGTTTTGACGACCCTGGCGAACTGCTTGCTTTTCAGCTTGAGGGACTGTTCCAGCTTGGCGAGCGCGGGCAGAAGCCGGCTTGCGATCAGCAATGCCGCTGCCACGTGCGTGGCAGTGGGAATGACGTCATTGGACGACTGGCAGCGATTGACGTGGTCGTTGGGGTGCACGAGGTCCCGGTCGGAAAGATCGGCCTTGAGAATCTCGCGAGCGCGCGCGGCAATCACTTCGTTGACGTTCATGTTGGTCGAGGTACCCGAGCCAGTTTGATAAACGTCAATGGGAAACTGATCGGCATGCTTGCCGTCAATAATCTCTTCAGCGGCCTGGACGATCGTGAAGGCAATACGCCGGTCCAGAAGGTCCAACTGGGCGTTGGCTTCGGCGGCGGCGGCCTTGATTGAGGCGACGGCGGCAATGAAAGACTGCGGCATGGGCTGCCCGCTAATGGGGAAGTTGTTGATGGCGCGTTGCGTGGTGGCGCCAAAATAGGCATCAGCAGGCACCTTCATCTCTCCCATCGAGTCACTTTCGATGCGGAAGCTTTGCTTGCCACCCTTTCCAGATGTTTTCTTTGTGGACATGAGGATTACTCCTTGTACATAGGGAGCACACAAGTGCACTCCATTTGAAAAGCGCGATACATCAGTGCCAAGAGGAAAACCTGGCAAAAGAAGCATTAGCGCTCAGCAGTTCGATTTTTCGGGGGAAAACTAAATAGAGATCAAGAAGTAAGTAAAAAGAGTCGAAAGTACACTAGAAATCATTGAGCCTTTAGTTCAAGCGCATTTCAACTAGAGCAAGAAACGGTTTTTTCAGGTGTTTATTCTAGATGAATCTCCTGGCAACCTGTTGTTGTTTTTGCAAGACCGGCAATTTCAGCGCCTTTCCGCACGTCCTGTTGTCATGTGCTCTTGCGAGTTGCGCAACAACGACACAATTCCCGCGCCTGACCTTCGCCTTTACGTTGGAGCAGGCTCGCGCAAAGGCGAATTGAAGCGCCGACGCCGCTTCTGACCTGCCAATGTGGCTGGCTACTTAGAACCCTGCTTAACTGGCTTTGGCGCAACCGACCTTGGAGTCGGACTGCGCTTGGCACCGGGCAAGAGAGGCCGCTCTGAAGCTTCTTTGATCTGCACCGAGTCGGTGCGATTGACCTTGTCCACTTGTGCCTGGATGCGATCGGCGTCAGCCGTCCTGCCAAGAGCCCTCAGTGTTTGGCTCCAGGCTCTCAGTACTTGATAAGGTGCGACAGTGCTTTCTGGCTGTTGTTTGGCATTGTAAGCGGCAATACGCCTGAGGATTGGCTCTGCTTTTGCCGGTTTGTCGATGTCGACGTAGACCTGGGCCAGGTTCCAAAGCGCATTCATAGTGTGTTTGCTCATCAATCCGTCCGAATGAACGTAGAGTTCAACTGCGCGAATAGCCAGTGGCTCCGCCATCTTGCTGTGGCCCATCACTTTCAGGACCGGGCAGATCAGAACAAGCGTGACCGGGCGCCACCAGGTGGTTATTATTCCTGCAATTATCACCGCCAGTGGTATCGCCAGCACGACCAGAGCTGCTGTGAGCGTCTGGCGGCCCACAATGTGTGCCGGTTTTGTCGTTTCTACGTCGGTCGCCGACGTTTCCAGGTCGCTCATCAACAAAACCCAATATGAATTTCATACAGGAGCGCACTTTGAGCATCCCGTTGGCCAAATTGTAGTCCTTCAGGGCAGTATTATGTTCTTGTTCTTCAGGAAAGTTCAGATGACGCAGCAGCGGTCGGACGGGTCATTAGGAGATCCCAGCGAAGATCCGTCCCAGGATCTGTCATCTGAGGCGTCTGCGCTGCCGGATCCGCAAAAACCGCAATTGCCTCATAAGCCGCAAAAGCCTCAAAAGTCATATCGTCTCAAAATGATGGTTCTGGTGCGCATTTTGGCTGAGGTAGCGGCGCTCTGCATCATCGGCTCGTTGCCATTTATTTTTCTTGGCCTGGGCAAGTTCCAGATTATGCCGCTGCCATGGAAGGTGGCTTTCTCGATCATGTCGGCTGTGGCGCTGGCGGTAGTGCCCTTTTACGGCTTTGTCACCTGGAAAGTGCGCACCGATGATGACGGGCTTACAACTGTCACAGCCTTCAAGCGCAAAACCGTCGCCTGGAATGAATTGCGGTCTCTGGTCAAGCGTTCCACCTGGAATTTCCCGCGTTATGTCATCGAAGCCACATCCGGCGAGGTTTCATTTCCTATCTGGCTGGACTCTCTGGCAGACCTTTTGGAACTGATCAAGACGCATCTGCCGGCCGGCTCTGCTTCCTTCAATCCTTATCGAAAGTTCAATCAAGATGCTGTTCTTCTCGCTATGCACATGGCCCAATCAGCGGCAGGGATCCTGTTTCTTTCGGTGCTCTGGTTTTTCTATGCTGAATCATTGAAAAAGGGAAATCATGGCGATTCGGTGGTTGTGCTGATTTTCTGCGTGGTGGCATCGGCGATTCTGCTCTGGCGGACTTACATGATTTTGTTCATGCCGCTCAGCGTAGAAGTAAAGATCGAGTTTGTTGTGATTCGCACTTGCTTCAATACAGTCGCCTTGCCCTGGGCGGACATAGTATCTGTCAAGCCGACCATTCCTCTTTTGCCTGAGGGTTTTTTGATCAAGACAAAAAAGGGCTCCTATTTGATCGGCAACGGCATGGATCGCAGCGATGAATTGGAACAGGCTCTCAGCGAAAAATTGAGTGAGCGGCTTGAGCTGGAGCAAAAGAGCGGCGCGGCGAAAACCGAATAGGCTCGATGATGCCAATTGTTCTTGAGCGAACCGGACAGAGAATCAGAATGGTTTTGCTTTAGCGGGCGAAGCCTTCAAAAAACTGGGCGATCAGGCGGCGATGCAATTCGAAAGCAACATTGGCTGGCAATTCGTCCTTTTTGAAAGCCGCTACTTCCGAGGCGTCATCACCGGCTATCATCGTGCCGGTCGCCATCTTGGCCAGATAGAAAAGGATAATCACGTTGATGCCTTTGCCGGGTGAAAACGCGCCCAGCAGGCGATCGATTTCCACATGCAGGCCGGTTTCCTCAAAAACTTCTCTCTGGGCAGATTCTTCCGGCTCTTCTCGGGCTTCCATAAAGCCTCCGGGCAGGCACCAGTCGCCAACATAGGGCTCAAATTTTCGCTTGACAAGCACGATTCCGGAGTCCACCGGCACTAGGGTCGCGGTCACCGGTTTGGGATTGTCCCAGTGCACGAATTCGCACACCTCACAGACCAATCTTTCCCGTCCGCCCAGTTCCGCAACAATCAGCACCGTTGTGCAAACCGGGCAGCTGGTCAGTGTTTGGGGTAAGTTTCCTGCTCTGGGGCTGATCACTGAGATGAATTGAAAAACGAGAGATTAGGGGAGCGATCGACGGGCAGACTGCCGTCTACATCTATTCAACCAGACTATGAGCCGATCAAGATTAAGACTTGATGTTTGTTTTTCCGAAAAGGCACCACAATAGGTGTCAGAAGTATATACCAAAATCAACTGATGTAACGCCCTCTGTAATATCTGTAAAGCTGCCAACAGTGGGACGATCCGGATTTTGCCCGCGAAAATGGATCGATGATTAGCAGCGTATTAATAGCGCATGTCAATCTCATCTGTAGAATATCGCTGCTAATATGTCGCCAGAGGGGTAAAACGGTATACCCGAGCCTTTCTCGTGACAACCCTGGCGTCTCGTTTCCACCTGCAAACGAAACTCTAAAATCAAATTCCTCATTTTGAGGCTAGTAGGAGTCTTAGATGAATTCGGAGTCCCTGGATAGTTTCCAACTCGCACCAGGCATAAAAGACCAATCGCCCAAGCGAAATCTCAGAAAGCAAAAGCAATTTGGGACCACTGGCAAAATAGCTGAAGAACGCTCCTGCAGCGGCAATGTTTGCGAAGCGATCTGGAAACCGACCACAGAAGGGCGCCTCATCAACGGGCAGAAGAGCTGAGCGCATCGCCTCAGGCGTCTCACCTGCAAAATTAAAACCATGATTCGGCCGCGTACTTGCTCCTGCTTTTGCCGCCGGTCAGTCCAATATTTTTTTGCCGGTAGTACGAACTACCGTTTTTTTCCGATAGCCGGGGTGGCTGTAACTGTATCTTCGCTGCGCCCATATTGGGGACGACAAGATTAGCTGCAGCCCACATAAGCTGGATCACAGATTTGATCTGATTTGCTGCGATTGGCTCCGATTGGCTGCGATCTTGAAAACGCTTATGGCGGGAAGCTTTTGCCTGCCGGTATCGGAATTAGCGGTCCAATTCTAGCTGAGCTAGCGCATATTTCATTCGTTTCAGGCGCCAGACGCGGGCGCTCGCGGCTTGCACTAAACAAAGCTCATGACTAGTCTTACGGGGCATCGTCCTTTTTTTCTTTTTGCTAGCAACTCAGAACTCAAAACCAACAACTCAGTTTTAGTCTAGCTAACCAATCCACGGCTTCACCGCCAGGAGATGTAGAATGTCCAAATCCATTCGCACATTACTGGCCACCACGGCCGGTATCACAGCCTGCGTGCTGGCTTACTATCTGACCGCTTCGTTGTTGTTCATGTTTCTCCACTGGTTGGCCGGCAATGACGCCATCTTCCAGCAGATTTACCGTGGCTTCGACGAGAATCCGGTTTTCATGCTTCTGCGCCTGGCCGTCGGACTCTATCTCGGGTTCGTCGCGTACCGTATGGGCTGGAAGTATTTCGGAAAGTTCGGGATTCCTGGATTGCTCGCGCCTTATTCCGAGGCTGCCGACGAGCAACCGATTGCTGTGCGCGTCTACGTAAACGGTCAAGACGAGACCGGTCAACTGGCTCGCCTGGAAGTGTTTTCGCACAAAGTGGCGGCAGCAAAACTGCAGGAATTCTACTGGGGTGACGGCACAAAGCCGCTCATCATCCGCGGACAGGCAGGGCTCTACCTGGTGCTCGTCAAGACGCCGAAGAGTCCCTATCATGCGGAAAATTCCAGTGACGAACCAAGCATCGCCGTTAAGGTTCGCACCCGCACGCATCTACTCCACAGCCTGGAGAGTGTGTGGGGTCAGACACCCACGTATGTTGTTCAGGAAGGTAAGCCGGTGGCATTCTTCCGCCTGGCGCTCGACTACGTCGGCAGCCAGACGGACTCATACGGAATGCTGTCCTGCCATGGTGAGAGGGGACTGATGGAAACAGTCTTCTTGAAAGAGCCAAAAGCGGCGCGGACGCAAGCGTCTACAGCGACTGCTCCGGCGCTGCCTGAACAGGCAAGCGAACCGCATCAATCTAGCGATCCGACCCAGCCTTCGACGCAGCCCGCGTCCTAAGCGCTTTTGGCGGAAATCTATTGCCATAGCAGGTAGAGGTCCTTTGCCTCTGGCTTGCCTGTGGCGTTATGCGTGCCATCCGGCCGCTTTATAAGCGCTTCTGCGCTCAGGAACGCGCCTCAGCGTTCCCAAAAGTGAGGGCAAAATCAAAATGAACCGTATGATCTCGTCTGTCCACTCCCAGCGAGCCTCAATCTGGCTCATGCTCGGACTGAATGTTCTGTTCTTCTTCATCACGCAATACCCGGGCGTCAATCTGGTGCTTTTCCCGCTCCGGACCTTCACCACGGGCTTGCACGAATTCGGCCACGCGGCCGTGTCCTTTGCCACTGGCGGCACAGTCACCGGGCTGACCATGGTGCCGGATGGCGAAGGCGCCGGCGGGCTGACCTTTACTCGGGGCGGAATCGGACCCCTGGTCTCGTCGGCCGGTTACCTGGGAGCTGCATTCTTCGGCTCTGTGCTGATCTGGTTCGGGCGCAAGGAGGAAAATTCCAAAGCCGTTCTCAAAGTGCTCGGCTGCCTGTTCGGCTTAGGCTGTCTGGTCTGCGTAACGCCCGGCTTGCTCGATGCAAGACATGGGTCGGAGGCGATCGAGAGCCTGCTTATCGGTCTGGCCATTTCAGCCGGACTGGTAATTGCCGGCATGAAATTTTCACCGGTTGTCGCTCACATCTTGCTTCTGCTTCTGGCAGGGCAGGCGGCACTGAGTTCGCTGACCGACGTCTGGTATCTAATCCAAATTTCCGTCGGCTTCTCAGCCAACGGCAGCTTCTCAGACGCCACCAATATGGCGCAGTCCACCGGCATTCCCGCTGCCGTGTGGAGCATTGTCTGGGGTTTGATTTCGCTTGTCATGGTCGTGTTTGCGCTCAAGGTCAGCTATCGCAGCGCACCGGCCGCCACAGGGGGCAACTCCTGATGACGCAGAATGATGTCAGACCCGACAAGCGGCGTACGCCCAGAGATGGGCGTAAAGCGAATTTCAGGCTGCGGGAGCCTGGCTTCGTGCCGCCGTTCGAGCAAGTGACCAGTGTCTCTGTGGTGGTCTTCACCGCAGACGGTGGCATGGTTGCTACCGACGACAAGCGCGGGAAAGACCTTCCCGGTGGTCACGTCGCTGAAGGCGAAGAATCTTCAGAGCAGACCGCACGCAGAGAATCAATGGAAGAAGCCGGCGTGACGCTGCGCAATCTCCGCTTCCTGCGCGCTATCGAATCCGACTTCTACGGCTCAGAACCCGGAGAGCTCACCTACATGGTGATCATGACCGGCATCGTCGAGGCGATTGTCGCCGAGCCGATTGAAGGAACTCGCCACCTGATGACGGTTGCGGAGTTCAAGGCAGAGCACAAGTCACTGCGTCAGGGCATGGTGCATGAGCTGATTGACGAAGCCTATGCTTCGACTTTCGGCTCAGCACCTGAAGCGCTGCCGGTGATGGAATGATGGAAATGCCATGGATGCGGGCGAAAGGACAATTACTTTCGCCCGCATTCCCCTGCGTTCTTGCTTCCTAAACTTGTGTTTTTGTTTTTGTATTTTCAATGCTAGCGCATATAGTAAATATGCCTAAAACCTGCGTCTT
>CAZHEZ010000158.1:0-19608 GCA_964531315.1 uncultured Candidatus Obscuribacterales bacterium
CAAATCGATTCTGGCACTGTGGAAAGCTATACCTTCAGTGCCCTGAATTCTTCCATCGGCGACTTAACCGATGCGCTGGGTGCCTGCATGGCCGCTGATGCCCGTGACAATCTCGGAGCCATCATAACTGCATTGAGCAATGCCAACTCGCAGCTCTCGCTGGCGACGGCAAAATACGCCACTCAGCAAATGGCAGAGAACATGGGTGTCAGTGACAAATTCACATTGGCAAATGTTCAAAGGGACGAAGGAAGCTTCGGCGACTCGTCCACTATCGCCAGGCAAGCGGCAGACTCGATTCAGCCAATGAACCCGACAGCCAATATGCAAGCGATGCCGGCGGCATAAGTCAATGTAGATCAGTTCAGCGTACCAAAAAATCGCAAAAGAGCACACCATCCAGTGTGCTCTTTACTGTTTCCATCGTTTTTCAATCGCCCTTGTCCCAATCCGCTCTTCTCTTCCATCCTCCCCCAGGAAAAGCACCAGCTACGGCAAATCGGAATGTGCTATTAATCAAGCTGCCTCCATGCTGGCCGCCTGAGCATCTTCCATCGAAAGCAAATCGATTTGCTGGTCTGGATTTACATAGCCAATTCTGGTCTGACCAGGTTTATTGTTCTTGGCTAAGAGACGATTGTATTCGTCCCATATGACCTTGTTAAGCTCTCTGTACTTGTACTGGTTGAAAGTATTGGGATCGTAATCGGCCGGCAGCTTACCTTCAATCTTTAAGAGAGCCTCGGCGACCAGGAGCATCGACTGCTTGCTGGCGCTCTTGCAAGACAGGCTTCCGTCGGCATTCACGGCAAAAGTGATATCCGGGGATCCCTGAATCTTGAATTCAAAACCGCCATCGCTGCTCGGGCCAATCGCGGAGTCTGTAAGAACGCCCGTATCTTTGCCGCCGGCGTAGATGTGGAATGTGCCATCCGCCTGTTCAACAAAACTCATTCCGGAAGGAGTGTCGTAGGTCTTAATGGTCTTGCCTGCGGAAGTCTTATCGTGTTCGATAAATCCATTGGCCAAATGCTTTTCTGCGATCACATCTCCATTCGGAAGTGTGAGACTTCCGTCGGCAGACATGCTCAACTTGAAATTACCTTCCGAAAATGCAAATGAGCCATCTGCGGCATTTGGCACCGGCATAGTAGCCAGATGGACCAATTGACCTGTGCCATCATCATAAATCACACCATTTCCACCGGGGTCCATCTTAAAGACGGAACCGTTGGGAAGCCTGATATAGTCAGGATTTTGTTTGGCGTTAAAGTGCACTTTTTCGCCTGTACTATAGTCGACCTCGCTGGAGCCGTCGACACAGACTATCTTAGTGACTCCATTTTCCGACTCAGTGATTCTTGTTACTGGAGATCCGCTTGCAGGCGTAAGCGGTATGTCAAATTTACCACTGGCGATTTGAGCGATCTGATCTGTTGTAGCAGCAAAATCTCCCAGCTTATTTCCGCTCTTGTCATAGACCACTCCCTGGCCTGACTTATCAAATGAAACCACCAGTCCATCTTGAAGTTTATAAACCTGCTGGCCGGTTGCATCATTAGTCAAATGTTGCGAGATTCCAGGGGTAAGCGTCTCACCCGCGACAGGTTTGAAATCCTTGTCGCTCAGCTGCAGCGGTGTTGCAGACGGTGCGGCGTCGCGTGAAACGCTCTGATCTAATATCAATACTTGACCGACAAAAAGATTGGTGCCCCTGGCATTGATGTGGTTGAGTGTGAAGATGGCAGCTACTTCTGCCTTCACTGCCGCATTGTAGTCTGCAAGCATTTTAGGGTCGGAGTAGATTTTCGGATCGAGGCTAACTTTTCCTGTTTTCGGATCTGTTACGGCCCAGTCCGAATGCTGAGACAATACATATTGTTGAGCAATAGAGCTGGGTGTGTCTTGAGGTTGTAAGACATGCGTTTTGTCGGCAGCATTTGCGCCTGGCTTAACCAGATTGGCGGTGAGAAAATCTGTCATTGTGAGGTTGGGACTGACTTTGCTGAATGCATCCAGCTGCTGAAGAGCAGACAAAAGGTCTTGCTCCTGCTTACTTAAAGAACCATTTTTAGCTTTGTCTTCAAGAGCCTGTTCTTCCTTCTCTATTTTTGCGACATCCAGCTTATCTGTGCGTACACCATGTTCTCTGAGCTCATAATTTCTCAGGGTAAACGGATTGGCCGACAAGTACAGCGCAGCCGTATATCCAGCATCAGCGGCAGCGTTGCTTTGAGCCTGGTAAGGTCTCTCACTGATGAGAACGACCGGAGCATCAGAAGCTTTGATCGGATCGTAAACCGAGTCACCGCCGGTTGCCGCTTCTATTTCCAACCGATTGTCCGGCAGGTGAATTATCCTGAAGGTGCCGTCCGGATCGATAGAAACACGCGCATCATCAGCGGGACTAAGCGGATTGCCGCTGGCTGCGCAATGATGATAAACATCTTTATGGGTAGAATCTTGAATCCATTTTTCACCGCTGGGCTCGGTCACCATCTTCAATTGCGCATCAGGGGTATTGGCAGGCTCCCAATCAAACGTGCGCGTCTTTCCGTCACTAGTCTGGACACTGGTCACATGATCGAAAGCATCGCTGGTGATGGTGGTTGCGGCATCAGGCTTGAACAACTGACTGCCGTCTGCCTTAAATGCAACAGACGGGAATTGGCCGGCTTCGCCGACAGTGAACGCACCGGGAGAGGTCTTGTCAAATGAAACCGACCCGGTCATTGTTTCTTGAACAAAAGTGCCTGGCTTATATACAGGATCTTTGCCATTACTTTCATACAGCATGAATCCGGTAGGCGTCGCTCTCCAGATCGTTCCATTGGGATTGACGATATCGACAAGCTTGCCGTTTGGATCGTTGGCTGGCGCAAAGTCGAATTTCCTCACGACAGGAGGATTACTGCCGTCGTTATAGTCGATTTTGACAACGTGACCATAAGAATCTTCGTACTCAACAGTCTTCGGATTGCTCTTATCATGAACAGCATGCAAACCATCGGTATTAACTACCTCGTAGATATTTCCATCTGCTGAGACAGAGGCTTTATAACTACCGTCAGAGCCGACCGGCTCGATGATCATAACAGTCGTCTTCTTCCCTGCCGCATCGTAAACGTCGGCCGTGCCTGGAGTTGTATTATTGTCTGTGTAATTGAAATTGGTTGTTGTAGCTGGTCTTTGGGTTTTGATCTCAACAACTCTTCCAGCCCCGTCAAAGGTCACCACCGAACCATCTGCAGCTTTTGTCAGATCCCAACCGCCCTTGCCGTTCGGTTTAAGCGTACCTAAATCTGAGGGTATGCCGGCAAAATCACGGCCTTGAGCAAACAAATCGAACTTGCCTGTCGGCACGTCCTTGCCAGTGATCTCGGGGCCCTTGGGACCAACCGTCACGTCTTCGTTGTTCAACAAACCAATCTGGCTCTTAAAGCCTGCGTCGGCGTACACGCCCCACGGAGAATTAGCATCTGCGCGATGGAGATAGGTCGGGGGCTGGCCTGAGATGACGGCATCGGTAAGACTTCCCTTATCATCGTACTTGTAAGTGACTTCCCTACTGCCGAGCTTCCAACCGGTCTCTAATTCGTGTCCGGCCGCATCCAATTTGTACGTGAGCGTCGGCTGTCCGTCTGCAGCGCAGACAGAGCGAGAGCCATCGGCATTTAGTACTTCAGTATGGCCTCTTCCATAATCTACCGAAATTATGCCCGTATCCGCAGCAACCTTCACGGTGGCCAGTTGCTCCGCGCCGCCATCAGGCTGATATTTGCCCGCTTCGCCAGGGACTGGCACCATGCGAGTGACCTTGTATTGGTCCTGAACACCTGTGGATTGAAGAATTAGAATGCTGCCGTCAGGCTCGCGCATGCCGGTCATTGTCTTACCGTCTACGGTGTAATTGATGATGGTCTTACTGTCAGAAGGCAAGTCAGTACCCTTGTAATCAATTTCAATAGCAACAGGCTTACCAGCCTGGAATTCCGTAGTGACGATAGAATTATCATTGTTCGTGGAAACCTTCGTTTCCGGCTTCGAATACACTTTAGACAGCGCATCCCATGCACCGGCAATGCTATTGCCGTCGCCTTTGTATCCAGATTCATAAGCCAGAAAGTCCAGCGAAATACCTGTCGTAGCTGAACCTTGCATTCCTGCATCCGTTTGCGCGGCAAGAATTGAGCCATAGCTGTCCAACAGAGATTGAACCATGGCTTTTTCATCGCCAGTAAGATTTGGATCAGCCAAAATGGTCTGCAGATTCTCCTTTGTAAGCGGCTTATTCTGGCTCTGCAGATCCTTCAAGTCCTTATAAAGCTCGCTATCTGTTCCTTGCAAACCCGGAATCAGAGCATGCACGATCTGCGTAGCAATCTGTGCCATTCTCTCATCGGTGACTGCGGCATAGCCCTGGTCTCTTAGCGATGCAAAAGTGGCTTTGGTATCAAGGACTCCTCTGCCGTCAGCTAATAGATAGAAACTGTCATGCAGGCTCTGGAGAGTTGCCTGCTCATCCGGACTAAGGGACTGCGGATTTTTCAAGGCTTGGTCGATGGCGGCCAAACTTATTTTTCCGTTTGGATCTTCAATCAGCTTGGCCAGTGCCGGATCGATCTTGGCCAGCAACGCAGCTTCGGCGCGCATGAATTGCGGACTGCTTGGATCGCTCAAATCTGTTTGACTAAAGGGATCTTTGAGTGAATGCATCCCACCAGCGACAATCGCATTAAAGTCTGCCAGATTAGGGTTGGAATCCCATATGCTGCCAACATAATAGGCAAGTGTATCAGCGGTAATGCCGTCGGTTTGCTTGGTCTGGAATGTAGGATTGTCATTATTGTTGTTGCTGTTGGTCTTGGAAAACTCGGGAAAATTCTGTTTCAGATAGCCGGCGATCGCCTTTTCACTAGCCGATGCGTTTGGATTATTCAATACATTATTCAGCGTACCGAGCGTGATCTCGTTGCCTCCGCCGGCCAGGTCTTTGAAGAGCGGAGATTTGGGATCGGTTAAATCGACAACCATCTTGCGAACATCAACGTAATTGTCCAATAGAGAGACAGACGTTACTTGATTGCTGGAGTCATACTTGATCACGATACCGTCTGTGGTATTGAATTCGTGAGTCCCATCGGGGTGGTTGAGCGTATAGCTGCTATCGGCAGAAACCGTCTTAACATCACCATTCGGCAAGTCGATTGTGGTAATGCCGGTTTTTATATCCAGCATACTTAGAACACCGTCATTGCTTAGTTTTATCTGACTGCCATCTTTCCCGATAAACATCTGGGGCGGTCCGGGCATGATCATCGAAATTTCCATTCCCGGCGGATTCACAGTTCCGGACATGCCATCTTTAGAGATATTGAAATTAATCTCGTTTTTGCCGTAATTCATGGATTTAATATGTCCGTACTGGTCGTACGTCATAGCTGTGCCATTGCCCATGTCAAATGTTACGGATCCATCCATATGCGGCACGGGATTGCCAACGACGCCCTCTGGTCCATCTATGGGATTACCATTTGGACCAATGAATTTCCACTCACCTGTCGTTCTATCTTGCTGCCAGGCCGGGTTAGCATCGCCAAGCGCGCCCTTGGGCCAGGTAATACCGTGCATCTTCTCGTCACTGCCATAAAGCACGTCTGCACCACTGGCTTGATTCTTTTCAATATGATCACCATTTACGGTGGCTGTGATGGCTACATTGCCTTTGACATAGGTATCAGCGCCGCTCTTATCGTAAGAGTGAGAAGATTGATCGTTGAAGTTGAACTTTATGGACTGAGTAGTCGGATCGACTACCGGGTCTCCAACTACCGCCGGCTGGGTTATCTCATTGCCGTCCTTGTCATATTGATGCCACTGTCCATCCGCCTTTACGAAGGAATGCTGTTCATCTTTAGCATCAGTAACTATAACCGACGCTGGATGCAATTCATCCGGGCCCGTCAATTTAACGCCGATAACGGCACTGCCAAGAACATGCGGCTCGCTGCTCCAGGTGACATAGTCTGTTTCAGAAAGCACGCCGGCATTGTCGAATCTCTGAATCTTATTGCCAATTATCAGTTCAAAATTGCCATTGGCATGGACGACTTCATTGTTGTCGATTGTCAACTTACCCAGCGAATCAAAACTGACATTGGCCGAAACCAGCCCTTCATCGCCGTTTTTGTCCATAAGGTGAAAACCGTCGTCCTGGTGCACCAGACTGGCTCCACCAGGGAAATCAACCTCAGAGACGGCGCCCGTGTTGTCTAATTTCATCACCAATCCAGGTGGATTTTCGGTTATTTGGGTGACTTTCCCGTTATCCAGATGGTAGGTACTGCTTGAGCCGTCAGCATTTTTCATCAGCAAATCGCTGGAACCGGTTAGCTGAGCTTTGGCAATTGCATCTGGAATAGAATCACCAGTAGTGGCTTTACCGTTGGCTCCGATGACGACAGCCTTGCCGTCCTCCACTACATATGTGTTGCCGCTTGCGTCCGTGCCGACCTCGGTGGCAACTTGAGTGGAAACCTTCCCATCCGGGGCAATGATTACCACATGGTTATCGCGCACCAGATATGTGTTGCCCTGATCGTCTTTGCCCTGTGCAGGATTGAAGCAGACCTTTCCATCTTCACCAGACCAGGTGCCGTCGTCTCTCTGGATATAGGTTTCGGATGGATCGCCTGTGGTTATGCGGGCAACTTTATCGCCATTCTTCATTATTACGCTGTTACCATCGACAGAAATGCTGTCGACTATCTGATGATCGGGATCAGCATCATTGAAGAATCTGCCATGATTCCAGGCCAGGTATTCACTTCGAGACCAATGCTGCCCCGACGTGTCCGTGTATCCATTGAGATTTCCCCAACCATCATAGCTAAACTTGCAGTTTTTGCCGTCCGCATAATCGATCTCTAGCGCCTTGCCGCTAGAATCTTGTTTTACAATCGAGCCGTCCGGCTTGTAGATGTCTTTGCTTCCGTCATCTTTTGTCGCCACCACTCCGTCGGGCGTATTTGCCACGTTCGTATAATGATTATCCGTGGCACTGCCATTAATACTGGCAGACCAACTGCCATCACTTTGCTCGGTCAAGCCCACTTGAGGCGGTCCGGGCAAAATATATTCAGTTGGCGCTTGAGCAGCCCCAGACTGCGTGTCATTTTCTCTAACCAGTAATTTGACGCCGTTTGCGTAAGTTGTTTCAAATCGCCCATCCGGCAAAAGTTTTGTGATCGAGCCGTCATCACTGTTTTTAAATCCATGATCGTCTTTCATCAGCTGTGATACATCGATTTTGCCGTCGCTTGCTCCGTCAGCGCCATCAAAGTCGCTAAAATGTTTGATCAGAAAATCGGCAAAAAGTTTAACCCTTGGATCATTAGAACTATTCTCAAAATTCTGAATTTCCTTCCATTCAAGTTTGCCATCACCATTGGCGTCCATCATCTGCAAAAAGGTCTTGCCATTGCCGGAATCTCTGCCAAGAAATGCAACGCTCAATTGAGGCAAATAGGGGCTGATAGCTTTGGTGAAGTCGTCCTGGCTCTGCTTTGACTGCAGATTGCTCCATTGATTAAATACTTCATCGACAGCGGCGCTGGAGGATTTGTCGGTTGCCTTCCTTACGACCTGATCGGCAATATCTCTTCCGTCTCCGCCCATAACAACCTCCAAACTAAAGATGATCGCTCACTTGAATCAAATGCTACCGGCTGCTTCTCAGAAAACTCATAGAAATACTGCCAGTTGTTGGCGCAGAGATTCGACCCCCTGCTTGCATGCATAACTGGAGATTTCCTTGCGATAAGTAGTTTCGCTGCAGAGAAAAGCCTCAAAAGGCTGGGCACGCTCTTCTGCAATATCAAAAACTTTTGCCACCTTTCGGCACAGAACTTGATTGAAAGATGAAGGATCACATTCCCCGAATGCTGCAAGCAGTTCTTTCACAGAAACTTGAGGCGAAATTTTCTCCACTACTCTAAGAGCAGAAAGGAGCAGTTTCATCACCGAGTCTCTATTGCTAATACCACCGCTTTCCAATCCGATTTGAAAGAGTGAGGCACAGGTGAGAATCTTGGTGGATATTTTCACCTTTTCTTGAATCGATTGGCATTGAAGGTCACAGCCAAGTTTTTCAGCCATGGAGCAAAGCATCAATTTATGATTGTTGCTGACCGCCACGGCCAGGAAATAGGCTCTGAATGAAGTGTCTTCTTGTGACTGGGACGAAAGGTCCGGAAGCTCAATGGCTGGCATCGGCGCTCGAGCTGCCGCTGCCGCTGAAGCTAAAGAATTCAGTACGCCCGCTGGTGATTGAGAGCGCGCTTGACTGTGGCTATTCGCTCTTCCCTCCTTGCCGTAGCCTTCATGAGCTAGAATATCTGCCGCCAATGGTCTCACGGATGTGGATGCGGTCATCGTAGGGGAAGCTCCTTAATGGTGGCGCCAATGTCTCAGAAAAATATGGAAAGTTAGTGACAACTTTCCGCTTGGGCAGTTCACCACTGCCGCCAGTCGGTCGCTCAGGCTTTGGCAGCGCAATCGGTTGTCACCCCAGCGCCGCATTATATTGATGAAAGTTCTTCCGGAGTTCTATCCAATTACTGCAATCGCATCTCCGTCTCCATGTGCGAATACGGTCGAAAAAAATTTCGGCAAAAACCGTGCCCTGGAAAAGTTGTCACGAATGTTCCACTTGCACTGACTAAACTTGCCCAGGTCGGAAAAGATTCCCAAAAATTCGATTGCGGCATAGCCTCAAAGTTGCAGCAGTTCAAACCAGCTTCACGATCAGTTTGGAGACACCTATTTTGATTGCAAATGACAGGAAGCCAGAGACAAAAATAGACGCAAAAATAGCTGATCCTGCGTATACAGTCATTTTTGCACTGGTGGCAGCTTTCATTCTGTCGGCTTGTTGGATGCCATCGTCCGAGTCTTACCCGATTGAAGGAGATACACCATCACTGACAGATATGCAGAATTACTACAATAGCCGCAAGCAGAATAAAGCTTCACAGACGCATGATGCTCAGCCCCGTGTGCCGTCCAATACACCGGGGCGGCCGGCTGTGCACCGATCGCATCCGGCGCCGGATAAGACACCATGGCAAAGCAATTACAACGCCATCGGTTTGGACAAACAGCATAAAGAAAATACGCCCGGCGCCCCGATGGGCGATCAGGGTTGGAACAATCTATATGCGCAAGGCGCTGGAGCCTATGGCAGTAATCAACTAACCAACGGCGATTACGCAGCAATGGCTCTAAATTGGGCTAATGCCGCTCTCTCAATCGGCGGCTCACCGCAAAATCAAACCACTTCCGCTGTCGCCAATATGCAAGCTCAACAACAAGGCATTGCCAATGCGGCGGGCAAGGGCTCCTTAAATGCACTGAAAGAATTTCTTGCTGTGCTTGCCGGCGGCAATATAAATGTAGCCAATGAGGGCGTCGGCCAACCGGTTGACATGAAGGCAACATTCCGGCCGGTCTCTCAAGCACTGTGGATGGTGCAACGCATGTTTCACAATGTCTACATGCCCATGGCCCTTTTGATGCTCCTACCCGGCGCATTGCTGCTCAATTTGAAAGTGATAGCCGGACAGGGAATGGGTCTGGCAGGAGACGAGGACAGCTCCGCAGGTCCATTCACTGCGATTCTGAGAACCATTATTGCCATCTTTCTGATTCCCTGTACGCAGCTAATCATGAGTTACAGCATAGACATCGGCAATTCACTCAGTTATGAAACGGCCAAACAGATTCCGCTTGACGAAGTCTACGCCTGGGCCAAGGGTCAATACGATCAAAACAACGCTCAGGCAGCGGCGGCACAGGCGAAAAACGGCAATACTCAATTGGACCCACGTCCGTATAAGGATCAAACTTTCCAGATGGCGGTCAACATGATCAACATGTCCTTGGGATATGGTCTTTTGATCGTAATGGCTTTTCAAACAGTAATTAGCAGCTATTTGCTCTTACTCGGTCCGATCGCCGCATCCTTTTTCACCTGGCCGGGAGGAGTTGGAAAGCTGTTCCGTCCGGTATTTTCCAACTGGGTCGACGCAGTAGTAAACATATCACTCTGGCGATTCTGGTGGTGCCTGCTTGTACTTTGTGCCATTACGAGAATTCAATGGCTGAAGCAGATTGGAGAATATGTGCCCAATACGGAGTGGGAAGCAATGATGTTCACTTGCTTTCTTGTCCTGATGAGCTATGTGCCCTTCATGCCATTTGAAATGCGACCGGGAGAGCTCGTCGATAAACTGCTCGATAAAGCACAGCAAGCGACAGGAGGTGGCGGCGGTGCACAGCAGAGCCAGCCTGGCGCACCACCTGTAGCACCACCAGTAGCACCGGGCACCACCGCCTGACCCCAAAACACTTCACCCAGATCACTCCCTGAGGATTTCCCGTTCATGAAAACCAAGTATGCCTTGAGTCTATTTATAGCAGCAACGGTTGTCGTGATGGTCAATTTCCTCACACCGATTGTCTGTCTGGCCATGCCGGGTGAAGGCACAGATCCCGACACCGGTCTCAACACCCAGCAGCAGACATGGGCGCGCGACTCCAAGATTCAACAGCTTATGGCCGAGCTACAGGCACATCTTGCCGATAAAAACCCGGCCGACAATTCCACCATGTTTCAAATCATGGGTCAATTATTTGAATATCTCGTCGCCAAAACAAACGAGCCGCAGACCACTGCGCCTGCGGCTCAGGCTGCCGGGCAAGCGCAAGCCAATGCAGCCGGCAATGCGGCCGGTGATGTGGCTCGAGACCAAGCGATTCAGTCGATTGATTATGCATCGCGATTCTTGAAGAATTTCACCACAGAAAAAGGAAATAAATGGAATTCTCTGCGCGACAACATTTTCGTTCCGATCGCGCTTCTGCTTATATTGCCCGGTGCCGTACTGACGCAAGTAAAGTGCATTATCGCTGCGGGCTCACCTGTAATTCAGCAGTCAAATCCATTTGAAGGAATCCAGCGTTCGATAATTGCTGTTTTTCTCATTCCCGGCACTTATTTGATCGTCAACTACGGGATAGACTTCGCCAACAGCATTCAATACACAATTGCCACTGAGTACACCCGATTGTTCGGAACAAACATGTACAGAGATGCAATTTGCGCTGAAATTCGGGCTTTTGGAGTGAGATACATCTCGGAAAACGACGGCTCGCTCAATACACCGCCTGCGGATCAAAACCCCACCAGCAACGGCAATTTCTCAGCTGCCGAAGCAAAACTGTGGGGCAAGCTGGTCGATCCTTGCACGGGATTGAAGCGAGTGCCGCGCAATAGAGACGACGCCAGCATGCCCGCCAGCTCGATTGCAGCACGTCTGATGATGAATGCCAGCAATGCCGGCATAAACACGAGCTGGGCAATCCTCTGTGCCTTCCAGATGGCGTTTTTTTACTACCTCTACTTCGTCGGTCCGATTATGGCCGCTCTCTGGGTCTGGCCCCTGAAGACTTTTCGCGACGCATTTCCCAGTTGGGTTGAAGGTGTAGTGACGCTCTGCTTCTGGAGCCTCTTCTGGCACACGACCATTCTTCTTATGGCTTGCTTCAAAGGCACCGATGAAACCGGTCTGTTCGTCATGACTGCGCTCAATTTCCTTGCCACTGCCTGCGTCAAGAATGCTTTCGACTTTGCCGGGCTGGTCCGGGCAGCCGGGCAGAAGGTATCCGACCTGATCGAAAAGGGCAACCAGGGCAGCGGAGGCGGCGGAGGCGGAGCCGGAGGGCAAAGCGCCAATCAATCGCAAGGCAAAGGCAACAGCCAATTTGTCAGTCAACAACAGGTGTCCGCATACCAGGGTCACGGCTCGACGAACAAATACCAGGACAAGGACGGCGACGGCAAAGTAGACGGGGTCTGGGACAGCAATACCGGTAGCTATGCGCCACCGCCACCCGGACAAGATATGTACCTTCTCAGTCCAAGCTATAGTTCAGGTTCAGGCTCAGCCATACCGCCGGATATAACACCTCCGCCGCCCACGAATGGGGCGCCGCAGGTAATGATCAATCAAGACAGTGAACTGGCGTACTACAATGCGACCACGAATCAATATGACGTGCCGAAGGTGTTAGATCAGAACAACGGGCAAATGGTTGCTCAATTCAAAGTCGATGAAAACGGCAGAGTCGCAGAGTGGACCGGCAAAGGCTATGAGGTGCCGCAGACTATCGATCGCGAATCGAAAGCGAGCATAGACAAGTATCTGATCAAAGACGGCGCCCTGGAACAGTGGGACCAGGCTTCCGATACATACAAACCGATGGCCACGCTGGCTCCTGCAGCGACGGCTCCGCCGGTCGCCGATCCGCAGCCCACCTACCCGAGAACCAGCGTCAGTTCTCAAATCGGTGATGCATTTTTCCCGATTATGCATTATCCACTATCTGCCAAACTGCGCGATGCAGATGCGCCCAACGAAGAATTGGAATTTGACCATGAAAAAGCAAACGCATGGGAACTGATGGAATTTGCGGTTCAAAAATTGAAAGAACAGGAGTCCCAGACACCGAAAAACACAAACACCCAACCATCATCAATGATGGTTCCCCAGTTGGAGAAAGATACTAATATGTCAAACCAAGATCAAATTGATGATATATCTGATTTAAGACTCAACGCACAAAAGGACTGGGCAGTAGCGCCTCCTCCTTTGACTTTCAGTCCGCCAGAGCAGAGCACGATTCAGCCACTGGAAATAAACAGCCAGACGATAGAAGCAATCAAACAAACCGTGCCGATTGTCAATCTGGAAGCTGAAATCGAAAAATTGTTTCAGCGCATGACCAGTAGCTCAAATGTCAGCACGCAGGGATTGTTTGTCTCCAGGGACAATGATGACGCTTATAAACCTGCTGCGCACGTTTCAACCTTTGCACCTCGAAGTGCGGAAGAATTACTTGCATCAAGCGATGACGATGACAATCAAAGCGCGCTTGCACGCGCGCTTGGCAGAGCATTCATACCGGCAAGCACCGAATCCACCAACCGCAACGATGGACTCTGGTAAAAACCGGCAATCTGAAAAACTGTCACTATTCTTCCACGTCTCTTCGCGACTATAAGCACAACCAAGGTGGCGATTGCCCCAAAATGCCCGATCCCCATGAGGATATGAGACATGCTTTTAGGAAACGAGATCAATAACCTCTTTTCACGGCTCTTCGCTTCTGCCGATGCGAAATCGCAAGATGCCGACAATCAAAGAGCCGCTCGCAGAGAATACAGCGTTCCTCTTATGCAAATCGTAGAACGCCAGGTCTCGCAAAGACAAAAGGAAACAGGTATGGCTGCCGTTGCCCCTAAGGCTGGGTTTGCAGCGGAAGTGGGACCGCCACCCTTGACGCCGGCGGCCATGCGCAGATAGAGGCAGGGAAACGCCTTCTGTGCGCCCTCAGTAAAGAGCTGCAATCCATGTAAAAGGTCCATATAGAAAGCCCCGGTGGAGATCCTCCGGGGCTTTTGGTTTATCGACCGATCTTTTCGCCTGTAAACATGAGCTATACGTAGTTTCCGAAGATTCAAGCTACCGTCACTATAATTCCACAACCGCCCTTTAGACTTCAATCATCGAAACCCAAACGGCGTTCTTAAAAACTGAGTCACATAAGGAGTGAGGAGCGATGATGAATACAGTACAAAATCCAGTTCTGGAACCTGCCTTCAATTCCATCCTCAGAGCCCGCAGAGAGGCTTTCAAACTCATTCCCGAACCGCAGCAAGCAAACAAGAACAACGACATTCCTGTCATCACAAGAAGACAATCCACACACGAATTCGTCATTCTTTTGCCTGTGGATCTGGCCGCCAAAGTAGCCAAAGATGTTCTCTACGCCTCAGATTTCGCAATTTCAAATGTCGGCGAGCGCAAATTGGTTTGCTTTAAAGAAACAGCCGCAGCAGTGAACATCTGCCTGGAAGTTCGCTTCGAACAATTGCCCACCGGCGCCACAAAGGTGATTTTCTGCAACTTCAATTTCGGTATCCCCACCTTGCATCGCGCCTTGATCCAAAACAAGATGCGCAAACTGCAACGTCTGATGGAAACCCGCTGCGCATAAGGGATTTGCCGACAGAGTTTGACACGCGAGAAGCAGAAGGGACGCACAGGATGCGTCCCTTTTGTTTGTACAAAAAATCGAGCAAAATTGAAATAAATCGCCACGCACCTAAGGTGTCGAAGTCCTCTCAAAGCCTTCGGACACCTGCAGCGACTTATTGTGAACCATCATCGCTTCGTCATGGCGGCCCTTTCGCGACCAGGCTGCAGCCAGATTTTTCAAGAGAGAAAGATGCAATTGAGCAGGCAGACTGTGACTGCGCCTGCTGACAATGAGCGCCTTGCCAAAGTAGCGCAAGGCTACTTCATGTTTGTTTCTTTCGATTGAAAGTTCCGCCAGCTTGTACAAAACACAGCAAGCCTTAGCATTGGTCGTATCGTTGCTGACGCGATCGTAGACAGACAAAGCCTTCTTGAATAGCCGTTCGGCTTTCTCCTGGTTTTTATTTTGCAAGAGAGTATCGGCTGCTTCCTCAAAAACCGCGGCCAGCGCCAGGCACATTTCCATATCCGTGCCACTCTCCTGCAAGGCGGCTTTAAGCATTTTGTCGCCAATATTGAACTGACCAAGCTCATAGGCGGCTCGGCCCAGCTCCAGATACTGGCCCCACACTTCAAGCTTGTTTTTCCTTATCCTGGCTTGGTCTCTGACGGACATGATGCCTCCCGATTTCCGCATTTAATGTATGCGCTTGGGGTGGAAATCTCGTGACGGAATTGAAAAAATGGGCGGAAAACACGCTCTGCGACCGGTTGTCACTAAACTTCCACGAAAAAACCTTAAATTGGCTGCATCAATCTGATTTCCCCCCAAAAAGGTTGGCCGAAGATGGTATTAGATACTTGTGAGATCCGCGTGCAGGAAGTCGAATCATCCAGAATGCAAAATAATTCCGAGTCAAAAGGCGCCATTTTGATTGTCGAAGACGATCGCGAATTGGCCATGCTTACGTCAGCCTTTCTGAGAAATGAAGGATACGACGTAGATGTAGTGCACAGCGGAGAGATGGTGGCTGAGATTATCTCCAAGAAGGAATACGACATTCTTGTGTTGGACTGGATGCTGCCTGGTAAAGAAGGCGTTGACATCATCAAGGAATACCGCGAAACAGGCGGTGTGAAAGGCATCATCATGGTGACCGGCAACAGAAAGGTGGACGAAATTGAAAGAGGCATCGACTCCGGAGCCGACGATTACCTGACCAAACCTTTCTCTATGAAAGAACTATCGGCCCGCGTGAGAGCACTGCAAAGACGACCTCTCACCTACCTGGGAGACGTCATTCAAATCGACGACATCACAATGGATGCCAAAACACATGTAGTAAAGCAGGATGGTGAAGAGATTCACTTATTTCCACGTGAATTCGCATTGCTCAAGTTTTTGATGTCCAATCCGGGCACTGTCTTCAGCCCGGAGAATCTGCTCAATTATGTGTGGGAAGCAGAGTCGGATGCGACGCCTGACTCGATACGCACGAATATTCGCCGCATCCGTCAGAAGATTTCCAAACCGGGTCAGCCATGCATTCTCGTCAACGTGCACGGAGTTGGCTACAAAGTCGAATCGCAGAGAAATTGAGCAGTTTCAATTGAGCCATCTCAGTTGAGCAAAATCAATTGGCGTGATATGCGGCTAGCTCGTGAATGGACTTATCTGAATCCAATAGGTCTACTTCTTTGACCATACCGACATTAGGCGCAAACCAGCGGGTTCGATAATGAGCCTTTGAGTCTTTCGTCGACAGACCACCGATTCGAACACAATTGAACTCACCTGCCGGCACGTTCACCTTCTCTACGGGAAACACTTGCCATCGCTCTGTTTCGATATCCGGACTGTTGCGCGTGCCGCCCCATTGCCAGACGCTGCCGGTTTGCACTTTTGAATCGACAACTAGTTTTGGCGGAACGAAATGCTCATTCAGCACAGGCTTTCCGGCAAACTCTATACCCTCAAGGGCAGTTCGCCCTCCTTGCTTGGAATAGACCTTTGAGCTTGTTTCCTTACCGCCAACAGCAGAAACTTTAAAGACATTCGATCCATTTTTTCCAGCCT
Organism: uncultured Candidatus Obscuribacterales bacterium; assembly: GCA_964531315.1. Lineage (GTDB taxonomy): Bacteria > Cyanobacteriota > Vampirovibrionia > Obscuribacterales > Obscuribacteraceae > QKMZ01. Next base: position 16,177 of record CAZHEZ010000158.1, read on the forward strand.
TCGCACTTACGACGGAATATTTGATCGACTCTGATTTCCCTTTGCTGTCGGTGACTTTATATGTCCACCAATATCCAGCCTTAAGCGGAAACAGGTCACCGCCAGGGCCGGCTGCGTGTGCAGGAATGTTGGAAACTATGACAGTAAGAATTGCGCATGCAGCCGAACTTGTACGCAAATTCGAAGCTGCTAGTGCTCTTAAAATTGCTCCAAAGAGCACACAGTCATATACACACACACGTCGAAACACGTTCGCGATCTCCAAATCTCTAACTCTTTTTAGAGACAACATAGGGCTGCTTCTCGCCTTCAGGCGGGCGAATCGGCACACGGAACCAGAATGTGCTGCCCTTGCCCATTTCACTATCTACTCCGATTTGTCCACCATGCTCTTCAATAATCGCTTTGCAGATGGCCAGACCGAGCCCGCTGCCTTTCTTTTGAGTGGCATCAGCTTTTTCAACTTGCGTAAAGCGATTAAACAACTTGCCTATATGCTCCGCCGGAATTCCTCGACCCGTATCGGAGATTCTGAATTCAGCGTGCGTCTCGGTCGGCACAACGCTAACAGTCACGCTGTGACCACGCTCGGAAAATTTGATCGCATTGGACAAAAGATTCACCACCACCTGCACTAATCTTTCGCCGTCTGCAATGATGTTCAATTCCACTGGTGGTGCAACTACAGTAACGCCATGATCCTCGGCAAAATAGCGAACGTTTTCCACTGAAGTCTCAATAATCGAATTGGCGTCAGACTCCTCGAGGAACATATCGAGTTTGCCGGATTCCAACTTTTCCACATCCAAAAGGTCGTTTACAAGCCGGATTAGCCTGGTGGAACTCTTCTCGGCGATATTGATGACATTTTTTGCTTCTTTGCTGAGATCGCCAAACATGCCGGCCAGAAGCATTTCGAACGAGCCCCGAATGGAGGTTAGCGGTGTGCGCAATTCATGGCTGATGACGCCGAGAAATTCTTGTTTGAATCTTTCAATCTCATGCCTTTCACTGACATCGAGCATAATGCCCATATACTTCAACCCATCGGCCGAATCATACTCGCGAATCATTAAATGCGCAGGAAATGTATTTCCATCCTTCTGTTCTGCCATGCGTTCATGAATATGACCAAGCGCACGCTCTTTGACCGTTTCCCACACTTCCCCTTCTTCTTGATCGGCCTTGCGCTGGAACATGCCGCCGAAGGCGCGCCCAATTAATTCGCCAGGCTCGTATTTGAACATGCCGTCCATTGCCGAGTTAACCAGCTCGATTTCACCTTGTGGGTTGAGTAATACAAGACCGACCGGCATGTTGGCAATGATGAAACGAATGCGCGCTTCGCTGGCTTTGATGACTTCTTCGGCGCGTTTTCTGTCAGTGATGTCGTGTGCGACGCAAAAGAGCGCATCGTCCAGGGGCGACCAATGCGTGGTCCAGAGCATGTCTACATAAGTTCCATTTTTGCAACGGACACGATTCTCATACGGAGGTCCGCTGCCCTCCTTCTGTATCGCCAGCTGCGAATCGATTGTTGTACCCACGTCATCCGGATGAAGAAACTCCACCACATCGCGGCGCATAAGCTCTTCCGGCTTGTAACCCCAGACCTTTTCGGCGGCCGGATTAACACGTGTGAACTTGCCGTCGGAATCCAGACTGCAAATCACATCGACAGCTTTTTCGAATACAGCCCGCTCCTTGCGCGTTGCCTCGGCAAGCGCGTCGGCCATGTGGTGGAAAACTTTGTCCAGTTCGGCGATTTCGTCATTGCCATTGATGAGCGGATTAAGCGAATCGCCTTTGGACAATCGCTTGCTGTTGTCCATCAATACTTTCAGATTGCCGATAGTGGTTCCGGTAAAAAAGAAAGCCAAGAAAAGAGCAGCTAGGATGCTGATGCCAACGCCTCCACCGATTATTAGCTTGACCTGATCTCTGGATTGCTGAGTCCGGCTGGGAGCGTCTTTGTCAAGCTCTTGCTCCTTATCGAGAAACTCACGAATTACTTTCTTTATAGAGAGGATACGTGGCGCGAATTGATCTTGAATATCTTGAAGAATGCCTTTTGTGTCGGTCTGATCTTCCTTCGACCAATTGGCGACAAACTCGTCGAAAACTCCACCAAACTGTTTTACTTCGCTCTTAATTCGGAAGAGTATCTTTTCCTGCGTCTGGTCATCTCTGACAAGCGAACGTAATGCCTCTGTGTCTTTCTCCATCTCTTTGTGAAGTTGAGCGTAGCGCTCGAACTCTTTCTTGTCTTTTTTGGCAGCGTAGGCTTCCAAACACGCTTTCATTTGCTCCGGAACCAAAATGAGGCGTCCACCCATCGCTAAGGCGCGGCGGCTTTGCTCCTCATTATGCGCCAGTGTTTCGGACTGGCCTAATGCATTAATGAGCACAACAACGAATATCAGCTCGAAAACGAGCGGAACGATAATTAGAATCAGAGCTTTGCGTGTGAGGGTGAGTTGCAAATATAATGCTCCAGAGTTACCTCTCTGCTTGCACTATAGTCGCACAAAATTGACCACCAATAAACACTGACCAGGTCACTTCTTTGTCTCGAGAACTGAAGCCTTCCGGTCGGCCCATCCAGAAATCGCGCAATCAGTGATTTCAGGCGGCCAGCATACTAAGCATCACCATATGCTCATGAACGACTTCACGGCTCTGCCCAAGAGCAAAAGCAAATAGTTCATTTCTGTATTCGCGTGACTTTGTCAAAAACAAATCGACCTCAGCGGCAACCGCATCCCTTTGCTCGTGCATGCCAAGAATTTCCGAAATCGACGCAGAGAACTCTTTTCTCATTACGTCTTCTCGCAATGAGCCAAATTTCTCTATTATCGTTCTGGCGGCTGGAATTGGTTTCTGCTGGTCTATACGCCGCAAAGCCAGAAAGATGATATCAACGAACCAATCAGGATTGCCGGCACCACCTTGCTCGAGTCCGGCAATATATGTAGAGATTGTGGCAAGAGACTTGATCGCAGAATCAATCGCAGTTGACGTCGTTGCGCTTTGATCTTTGATCTTGTGGGCTTCCATCAACCCATGAATCACTTCGTTGCTTGCTTGAAGGAACATGTGGACAAGAAACTCCACTCGCTCGCCCTTTTCCTCTGATGATTTAGGGCAATAGTGATCTGGAATTTGAATGTTCGGCCAGCTTGAAACTACTGGTGCGTTGGCTGATTGCGTAACCGCAGCCAGCGATTTCATGATTGAATCCGGCGTCGGGTTAGAACGTGCAGGTGTGGCAACTTGACCGGATTCAGAGGCCGGTGCTTCAAATCGGCTGCTTCCATCGCCAATGGACGAAGTTTTGTTCAGAGGAGGTGGCGAGAAGTTCATGACGCCCAGCTCTCTCAGAACATCGGCTGCTAGAACTCTGCCGGCTGCATTATTCGTGTTTACTTTCAT
>CAZHEZ010000159.1:0-17558 GCA_964531315.1 uncultured Candidatus Obscuribacterales bacterium
AATCTCTGCGGGTTCGACCAAACGCTAAGGACGTTCAGGCAATCCCAGTGATGAGGCACTACCTGCGGTGCAGCGAATTCCTTGCTCATCCACTTCAACATCACCGCATTCACGGACAGGCACATGCCAGGCATCAAAGTAGTTGCGCACCAACCAGCCTTGCGCGTCATCCATTTTTGTCCAGGTCCAGCCGCTCGAGCTGCTGACAGATACGACATTATTATCATCGTCGTAGCTCATCGAATAGGTGGTATCGCAGTGGCGATATCTGAAAGTGGAAACACGGCCGTCGGCATCGCGCGTGAATCTGTCACCGTGCTGATTGACGTAGGTGACGTTCGATTGAGTAAGCGATCTGCTGCGTCGATCTCTGGCTTTCTTCCATTCGGGATAATTCTCGTGAACGGCAGAGTTCATGCGCTCATCAACCATTGACCAGTGTTCTTTATAGTCTCCGTACATTTTTCGTTTCCTCGTGGATTGTTGAATGAAAAACCTTTGTTCTCGGCTCCACTTGCTTGTGGTGCCGGCTTCTTTAAGCCTTCAACCGCAGCTCGCAGCCGAAGGCACCGTAATAGCCAGCAAGTGTTCCAGAATCTTGTCGGACATCCCTCTGGTGTCGACAATCTTCTGATCGGGTTCTCCAGCGCGAACAATGTCGCGAGTTCTAAATCCTTCCTTGAGCGTTTTCTCAACGGCAGTTTCAATTGCGCAGGCTTCTGTCTCCAACGCAAATGAGTGGCGAAGCATCAAGGCAACGCACAATATCTGGGCAATTGGATTGGCAGTGCCGGTTCCGGCTATGTCCTGAGCGGAGCCGCCCGGGGGTTCGTAGAGACCAAAACCGTCTTTGTTCATGCTTGCAGAAGCGAGCAACCCAAGCGAGCCAGGCAAGACGGCGGCAGCATCAGTAAGGATGTCTCCGAACATGTTGCCGGCTACGACCACATCGAATTGCGAGGGATCGCGCACGATTTGCATCGCGCAATTGTCGACAAGCATGTCTTCCAATGCCACATCGGGATAACCGAGGGCCACTTCCCGGACGACAGCGCGCCACAATTTTGACGAATCGAGGACGTTGGCTTTGTCGACTGAAGTCACCTTCTGGCGGCGTTTTTGCGCAGCTCTGAAGGCGGTTTCGGCAATCGATGCGATCTGTTCTTCGTCATAAGTGATCAAATCAGTTGCGGTTCTAACGCCATTTTCTGCATTGAAAGTTCTGTGCTCGCCAAAATAGCAATCACCAAGAAGTTCGCGAAGAAATAGGATGTCTACGCCTCTTTCAATCACTTCTTTTTTCAACGGACAAAGATATTCCAATTCCGATATCACTTTTACCGGCCTGTAATTGGCATTGAATTTGAACGTCTTGCGCAGGGAGAGAATCGAGTTGGCTTCGCAATTCTTCCACTTGGGGTTGGTCATTTCGCCGACCGGTCCGCCTACTGAGCCGAAAAGAATCGCATCGGACGAGCGGCATACCGACTTTGTCTCTTCCGGCAGGTGTGTCTCGTATTTGTCATATGCGGCGCCACCGACCAGACCATGCGTAGTCGAGAAGCGGTGCCCGAATTTCTCGCCGACAGTGGCGAGCACGCGCAGGGCTTGCTCCATCACTTCCGGTCCGATTCCGTCTCCGGCTAATACCGCTATGTGCTTATCCATTTTTCCTATGCTCCCCGTGTGGACATGAATCGCTTTTGCTCTTGTCGATTGCGAAACTCTTGAATATCTGCGGCATGCGATCTGATGTATTCGATATCATCGAGACCATTGAGCATGCAATGCTTACGGAATTGGTCGTATTCGAATTTGTGAGCGGTGCCATCCGGCAGAGTCACCGTTTGAGATTCCAAATCGACAGTTACCTCATAGTCTGCATTCTTAGCAGATTGAAGAATTTGATCGACGACATCGGCAGGAAGCACGGCGAGCAAGAGCGCATTCTTAGCGCTGTTGTTGTAGAAGATGTCGGAGAAAGACTTGGCGATGACGACTTTGAAGCCGGCGCCGGTCAATGCCCAGACGGCGTGTTCGCGAGAAGAACCGCAGCCGAAATTACTGTCGGTGACAAGTATTGTCGCCCCGTCGAATTCTTGGCGATTCATCGGGAAGTTGGCGTCATTGTCACGCATGCGGCGGAAAAGATTGGCACCATAGCCATCTTTGCTGATGCTGGTGAGAAACTGCGCCGGGATGATCAAATCAGTATCGACGTCCTTCATTGGGAGCGGCATGGCTTTTGATTTTACAGTTGTGACCTTTTGCATGACCTATTTCCTTTTACTGGGCGATGCCCCTGTGAGTAAATTTGATTTCGCCCATATCAGACATACTCAGCAGGTGACTTGATGCATCCGGCAATGGCGCTGGCGGCTACGGTAGCCGGTGATGCCAGGTGAGTGATGCTGTCGGGTCCCTGCCTGCCCACGAAATTTCTGTTTGACGAACTAATGCAGCGCTTGCCCGGGGGCACTTGATCGTCGTTCATCGCCAAACACATGGAGCAGCCGGGCATCCGGAAATCTGCGCCGGCTTCGCGGAATATTTCCACGAGCCCTTCTTCCTGGCATTGCTTCATTACAGCTTCGGAGCCAGGCACCACGTACATGGTGACATTCTGATTGACTTTTCTTCCTTTGAGTACGTTTGCAACGATTCGCAAATCTTCAATTCGCCCATTTGTACAGGATCCGACGAAAGCCCACTCTACTGGAGTGCCTTCGAGCGTTTGTTGTTCTTTCAATTTGGTGTATTCGAGAGCGCGAACGGCGACTGCCCGTTCGTTATCCACAAGCGTTTCCAGCTTTGGTATGCGCTCGCTCAGACCGACGTTTTGGGCGGGGTTTGTTCCCCAGGTAACAATCGGCTCCAATTTGTCCAGATCAATGGTTACGCTCTTGTCGAAAGTAGATTCCGAGTCACTGCAAAAACTGGACCAATAGGCGACAGCTTCGTCCCAATTCTCGGCAGCCGGAGCATGAGCGCGACCTTTGAGATATTTAAAGGTAACTTCATCCGGCGCAATCAATCCGGCTCTGGCGCCGCACTCGATGCTCATGTTGCAAACGGTCATACGCTCTTCCATGGACATGGCGCGCACGGCTTCACCGACATATTCGATGACATGCCCGTTGGCACCGCCCACGCCTATCTCACCGATCAGCCGGAGAATTGCGTCTTTGGCGTATACGCCTTTACGGAAATGCCCCTTGAACTCGACTTTCATGGTTTGCGGCTTCTTCTGCAAGAGACAGCCGGTGGCCATGACATGAGCGACCTCGGAAGTGCCGACGCCAAAAGCAAGCGCGCCGAAGGCGCCATGCGTAGAGGTGTGCGAATCTCCGCAGACGATGGTCATGCCTGGCTGCGTGACGCCCAATTCCGGTCCGACCACATGCACAATGCCTTGCTTTCCGGAGTCGAAATCAAGGAAAGGTATATTGTGCTTTTTGCAATTGTTTCTCAGTGTCTCGACCTGAGTGCGTGCTGCCTCGTCATATATCTCCCAGCGGTTTTGGCGCGTCGGAGTGCTGTGATCGATGGTGGCAAGAAGGCGGCTCGGGTCGAAAACTTGAATATTGCGCGATTCGATCAATTGAAATGCTTGAGCGGAAGTGACCTCATGCAAGAGCATCAAGTCGATGGCAAAAACGCAGGGGTGCCCTTCCAATTGTTTGACGACGTGGGCGTCCCAGATTTTTTCGACGATATTCTTCGCCGTTGATTTCTTGGCCTTCTCGGGAGCCTTCTTTGTAGCTGCAGCAGACACTTAAGCAACCTCCACTTTGACGACAGGGCAAGAGTCTTCGTCCCCAAGGGTTTCCGATGCGGCACGCGAGTTTGCGTTGCCGGCGCTGTGCGCCATGCGGGCCAGGTAAAGTTCCAGACTATCAGCAAGAGCCTGGCAGCTGGCATCGATGATGTTTTGCGAACATCCTACCGTCCACCATCTGTCATCACCACTGGTAGCTTCGATAATCACTCGGGTCATGGCATCGGTTGCTTGATCCGGATCGAGAATCCGCACTTTGTAGTCGGCAAGACGAACGTCTTCGATGTGCGGGTAGCTGGGTGCCAGTGCTTTTCTCAAAGCCAAATCGAGGGCATGGACGGGACCGCGTCCTTCGGAAGCTGTGTGGAATTTCTCGTCGCCGACCTTCACCTTTACCATAGCCTCGGCGCTGGTGCCGGCCCGATTGCGGTCGGAAACCACAACCATCATGTCGACGATTTCAAAAGGCGCCACATATCCGGGGGCGGCCCGGCGCATAAGAAGTTCTACCGTGCCTTCGGCGTTTTCGAACTGGTAGCCGTTGCCCTCCATCTCTTTGACTTTGGCGAGCACATTGGCTTCCGTGCCAACAACTCCGACGCCGACCTCATTGGCAAGCATGCGAATATTGCCTCGACCGGAAAGTTCTGAAACGATTACCTGGCGGCGATTGCCGACCAGGGCGGGGTCGACGTGCTCATAACTATGAGCAACGCGTTCAACCGCGGCGACGTGCAATCCGGCTTTGTGTGCGAATGCCGAACTGCCGACATAAGCGGCACACGGGTCGGGATTGAGATTAGCGATTTCGCTCACGGTGCGCGAAAGATCGGTAAGTTTCTTTAGATCCGATTCGCGTACGCAGTCGTATCCCATTTTTAGTTTCAACGTGGGCATGAGCGAAACAAGATTGGCATTTCCGCAGCGTTCGCCGTATCCGTTTATGGTTCCTTGAACTTGACGAGCGCCGGCTTCGACAGCAGCTATCGAGTTGGCGACTGCCAGTTCCATATCGTTGTGGCAATGCACGCCATAGCGAGCGGGCACTGCTTTCATCATTGATGCAACTACCTTCTGCACGTCGCTGGGCATGCAACGACCGTTGGTGTCGCAAAGAACAATCCAGTCGGCACCAGCTTCTACAGCGGAAGCGGCAACCTTGATCGCATACTCAGGCGAACTCATGAAACTGTCAAAGAAATGTTCCGCATCGAAGATCACTTCCTTGCCATGCTGTTTCAAAAAACGCACGCTGTCGGCGATCATTTGCAGGTTTTCTTCGAGATCGGTTTTGAGCACTTCCTCGACATGAAGACTCCAGGTTTTGCCGACGATAGCGGCAGCTCTGGTGCCCGCATCGAGCAAGGCTCTCAAATTCAAATCGTCTTCAGCTCGGACACCGACTTTGCGTGTGCATCCAAATGCCACCACCATCGAATGCTTCAGGGGATTGGCGCGCATCTGCCGAAAGAATTCAGCGTCCTTCGGGTTGGAGCCAGGCCAGCCGCCCTCGATATAGGGCACTCGAAAGCTGTCGAGCAGCTTCGCGACCTTGACTTTGTCATCTAGCGAAAAGCTCAAGCCTTTGCGCTGTGCACCATCTCTGAGAGTGGTGTCATAGAGATAGACAAAGTTCTGCTGGTTGGTTTTGTCGTTTTGCATGCTCTTGCTCTGCATGATGTACCTTCACTTGTTCGACGTCGTAAAGCTTTGCGATTTGCTTGAGAGCTGCTTCCACCGGACGCAGGCTCTCCACGGTAATTCGCGCACCCAGATTGGCATAATCATTTGAGACGTCCGCATTCAGGGCCAGAATGCCAAAACCACGCTGCCTGAGCCGTCCCAAAAGGCGCTCCAATGCGCCTTCACTATTGGTCATCGTCACTTCGAGCGTAAATCTCATACTGCCTTAGCCTCCATCATTTCCGTATTTGATTTGCCGGGCGGCACTAGCGGCCAAACATTCTCACGGGGATCTATCATTACGTGGACAAATAGTGGTCCTTCTGAATTTAGAACCTGGTCGATCGCGTCTTGCACTTGATCGGGTCTGCCTACCTTTATCGCTGGGATTCCGAATGCTTCAGCGACTTTTGCAAAATCCGGATTGTCCGAAAGATCGACTTCGCTGTAGCGCTCTGCGAAAAACAATTCTTGCCACTGGCGGACCATGCCCAATGCTTGATTGTCGAAAAGGACGATCTTGACTGGGAGGTTGTAACGCTTGATGGTGGCAAGCTCCTGGATATTCATCATGATCGAGCCGTCACCGGAAACATTGATCACGCGAGCCTTGGGATTGGCGAGCTGAGCGCCGATGGCGCCGGGCATTCCATAACCCATCGTGCCCAATCCACCGCTGGTGAGGTGATTTTCCGGTGCGCTGAACTGGCAGTGCTGGGCAACCCACATTTGGTGCTGACCGACATCACACGATATGACGGTGTCGTCTGACGCTTGAGCGCTCAAATCACGGAGCATTTTGGGTGCATAAACATGTTCGGTCTGAACATCATACTTAAATTGATAAGCGACTTTGTTGGCGAAACAACGCACTCTCCACTCATCTATTTGTGGACGAACGTGCAAGAAATTGAGTGCCACCTTAACGTCACCAACTATCGAGCAATCGGCGGCGCGCAATTTGCTCACTTCGGCGGGGTCGATATCCATGTGGATGACCTTGGCGTGGGGGGCAAACTCTTTCAATTTACCGGTGACGCGATCGTCGAAGCGAGCGGCAACGCAGATGAGCAAATCACACTCTTGAACAGCGAGATTGGCTTGCTTTGTGCCGTGCATACCGAGCATGCCGAGGTTGAGTTCGTGCGTCGATGGCACGGATCCGATTCCTTGCAAGGTGGTGACAACAGGTATACCGGTTGCATCCACGAATGAACGAAGTTCTTCCGTTGCTCCGGCTATACGTATGCCGCCACCGGCGTAAACGAGCGGTTTGCTGCTCTTCTCGATCATGTGACGAGCAGTGGCGACCTGGTGGGCATCGGGACGCCCGGCAGTCTCATCGGGACTATCGTCAAAGGCGACTATGTCCAATTCAGCCAGGGCTACATCTTTGGGAAGGTCGATGAGCACCGGTCCTGGACGGCCGCTTCTGGCTATTTGGAACGCTTCATGGATGACACCAGCCAAATCTTCAACTCGGCGCACCAGAAAGCTATGTTTCACAACCGGCATGGAGATGCCGAATATGTCGACTTCTTGAAACGCATCGGTGCCGATGAAAGGGGTTGCCACCTGACCGGTTATCGCCACCATCGGAACAGAATCGAGAAAAGCATTGGCTATTCCCGTGATCAAATTGGTGGCACCGGGGCCGGACGTAGCCAGGCAAACTCCGACCCGGCCGCTGTGACGCGCATATCCATCGGCAGCCAATGCAGCAGCTTGCTCGTGACGAACAAGGATGTGCTTCAACTTAGAATCTACAAGCGCATCATAAAGAGGCATGATGGCGCCGCCCGGATATCCGAAGACGGTGTCCACACCTTCTTTCTCCAACGCTTTTATGACTATTTCGGCACCCTTCATTTCGATCTCTTTTTGAACTTGCGGATAGGTAGTTCCCAGTTTTCTGACTTGGTTTCAATTTTCTGATTTGGTTTCATGCCATGCGTCGCCCCAACAATTTGAAACTTGATGGCGCGTGCAACGCGCCGGCTACGACTTGGCGCCGACCGGCTCGCGCTCGGCTTTTTTGGCAGCAGCTTCTTTCAGCCAGCTCATGTTGTCGCGCATTTTCTTGCCGACAGTTTCGATCGGATGCTCCAGATCTTTCTTGAGCAAGTCGTTGTAGCGAGTGCGTTCGCCTTTGTTCTCGTCGATCCATTCTTGGGCGAATTTGCCGTTCTGGATTTCGGTGAGGATTTCTTTCATGGTGGCGCGAACGTGGTCATCGACAATGCGCGGTCCGCGAGTCAGATCGCCGAATTTGGCAGTTTCGCTGACGAATTCATGCATGCGGGCAAAGCCGCCTTCATAGATAAGGTCGACAATCAGTTTCAATTCATGCAAGCATTCGAAGTATGCGACTTCCGGCTGATAGCCGGCATCGACAAGCGTCTGCCAGCCGGCGGCGACCAGTTCTGTAACTCCGCCGCAAAGGACGGCTTGTTCGCCAAAGAGATCGGTTTCGGTCTCTTCAGGGAATGTGGTTTCGATCACACCAGCTTTGGTTCCGCCCAGGGCGTGAGCATATGCCAGTGCTGTTTTGAATGCATTGCCGGAAGCATCTTGATGAACTGCGACCAGACAGGGGACGCCACGACCTTCTTCATATTGGCGACGAACCAGTGCGCCCGGGCCTTTCGGAGCGATCATGATGACGTCGGTCTGGGCATTCGGTTGGATAGTTTTGTAATGAACGTTGAATCCATGGGCGAACATGATGGTGGTGCCGGGCTTGAGATGAGGTTCGACAGCTTCTTTGTAGAGTTTGGGTTGGGCCATATCGGGACAAAGGAAACAAACAACATCGGCGGATTTTGCAGCTTCTTCAGGAGTCTGCGGTTTAAACCCATCTTGTTCGGCTTGCTGCCAGGTTTTGCCGCCCTTTCTCAAACCAACGACTACATCGACGCCGCTTTCCTTCAAGTTGAGCGCATGTGCGCGGCCCTGGCTGCCATAGCCAAGAACTGCCACTTTTTTACCCTTGAGGGCATTTGCGTCTGCATCTTTTTCCCAGTACATAGTCGTCATTACATAGCTCCTTTGCGTTGGTTATTTCTTTGCCATACATAGAATGGACGGCTCTTTGGTGGAAAAACTATTGGTAACTGCACCTTCTGATGCAGAGGAAACGAGTCGGGCATACTTGGCGAAAACGCCGGTTTTATATGCGGGCTCTTTGGGCTGCCAGTCGGCCTGGCGAGCAGTCAGATCGGCATGCACGTTAACAACTTTCTTGGCTACATCTATTTCGATTTCGTCACCGTCCTGGATGAGAGCGATTGGTCCGCCGACGGCGGCTTCGGGTGAAACATGTCCGACCATAAACCCATAAGTTGCACCGCTGAAGCGACCATCGGTTATCAGTGAAACCGAATCCGACAATCCGGCACCGACGATGGCGCCTGTCACTCCGAGCATTTCGGGCATGCCTGGCGCGCCTTTCGGTCCGACATAACGAATAACGACCACATCGCCTGCTTTGATGGCGCCGGTTTGAACAGCTTTGAAGGCGCCGTCTTCAGTGTCGAAAACGCGAGCTGGTCCGACAAAATTGGTGCGATTGTGTCCGGAAAGTTTTACAACACAACCTTCAGGTGCAAGCGAACCGCGCAGTATGCCGATGCCGCCTGTAGCTTTCTTCGGTTGTGCGACCGTGGTGATCACTTGCTGCCCCGGCGTTTCTACTGCGTCTGCTGCTTCTTCGAAAAGTGTGCGCCCGGTCACGGTGGGGGAATCCACAATGAGACCAGCTTCCTGTAAACGTTTTGCAAGAAGTCTTTGCCCACCGGCTGTTTCCATATCTGGTGCAGTGAAGCGGCCGCCCGGCTTGAGATCGGCGATGATCGGTGTTTTTGCCGAGATACGATCGAATTCATCCAATTCAAGCTCAAGACCAGCTTCGCGAGCGATGGCCAACAAATGCAATACGGCATTTGTCGAACCGCCGGTGGCGACAACAGAGGCGATGGCGTTTTCCAAAGCGCGCCGCGTGATGATTGAAGACGGGCGAACGTTGTTCTTAAGAAGCTCCATTACAAGAGTGCCGCAGCGCTCGGCTACGGCAAACTTTCTGGGATCTTTGGCGGGCACGTCATTGGCGCTCATTGGCGACATGCCGAGAAATGTGGCGGCGGTGGACATAGTATTGGCTGTAAACTGTCCACCACAGGCTCCAGCGCCAGGACAGGCGCCGTTCTCTATCTGTTTGAGCTGCTCCTCGGTCATGCGTCCGGCTGCGCAAGCGCCAACGGCTTCAAAAACGTCCTGGATGGTTATGTCATGTCCGTCGTATTGACCGGGCATTATGGAGCCGCCGTAGAGCATTACGGAAGGAAGGTCGAGTCTGGCCAGCGCCATGAGCGTGCCAGGAATGGTTTTGTCACAGGCAGAAAGCGCTACAACCGCGTCGAACATATGTCCGCGAACACAGAGTTCGATCGAATCCGCTATTACTTCGCGAGAAACAAGAGATGCTTTCATCGCTTCGGTGCCCATGGAGATGCCGTCGGATACAACGATTGTGTTGAACTCGAGCGGGGTGCCTCCAGCTTTGCGCACGCCTTCTTTTACCTTTTCGGCCAGTTCGCGCAAATGGAAATTGCACGGTCCGACTTCCGTCCAGGTGTTGGCGATAGCAACGAGCGGTTTTTCAAGATCGGCATCAGTCAAGCCCGTCGCCTTGAACATTGCTCTGGCGGGAGCTCGATTTGGTCCTTTTTTGATTCCGTCGCTGTACATTTCTTTCGCTTCTCTCTTTTATTTGCTGACCGAACGTTCAGTCGAAAAGGTCACCTAAGCAAAAACCCCGCACCGTGTGTTCCGGGTGCGGGGCTAGTAGTTGGGTGATCCCTTAACTATGCAAGCGCTCCGCCACCGGTGACCAGAATAATCAGGACCAGGTTCAGAATAATGACGACTTGCAGGTTAGCGAACACTAAGATGATCTCCAAAAGGCGCAACTGCTTGCGCGTATTACCAGGATAGCTGAATGTCGTGGGGCGTCAACCCTTTGTTGCGTTAACACAACACAGGCACCTGATTCGAGACTTTACGAAGCCCTGTATACCGGCGCAGGATGAGCTTTTGCACCCATACCACTATTGTTCACATTTACTTCTCTAGAGAAATATTGATCTATATAGGCTCTATTAACAGCATCAATCAGAGCTCTCATAGCTGAAACTTCAATGTCTTGATCGACTCCATCGCCTTCGTACTGTCGTCCACTGGACGCTGTAATGACGATTCTCGATCGGCTGTTTGCATTGATGCCTGCGCCCTCCGAACGGCTCTGGTGCGAAAGTATTTCGATAAAACCGAACTTCTCTTCAATTGCACGTTTGACTGCGGCCAGTGCGGAATCTTTGCCCACGTGCTCTTCTTGTATCTCGCCATGGCGATCGAAAAAGCGACCATGCAAGCGTACTGTGGCGCGGTTTGCACTCTTTCCATAATCGATTCTATCGACTGCAATTGGCTGTCTGTATTCGAAATAAGCCTGCATCAACTCCTCATCCGTGACGCCTTTTCTTCTTTCGCTAAATTTGTCTTTGATGTATTGAGCAATGGTTGCCTTTTCATCATCTCGGCAGACAAATCCATAATCTTCGATGATGGATTTGGCGTGATTGCCGCCACTGAGCGGTCCGAAAAGCATTGTGATTCGTTTGCCGATGTCTCTTGGGTCAAACGGCTGGTATGCCATTGGATTTTTGAGAATGGCGTTTGTATGCCCGCCGGATGAGTGGCGAGCGGCATTATCACCGCTTACGGGCCAATGAGGCTGACGAGGAAGCATGTGTTGATTAACGAAATCTGATATTGCTTGAATTCGCTCAGCAGCGATGCCTGTGTAAAACGGTGACCCACCGGCTTCTCGCTCTCCGAATTGACGAATGATCATGATGCATTGCTCGAGAGACGCATTGCCTGCTCTTTCGCCAATGCCATTGATGCATCCTTCAATCTGCCTTGCCGGTCCGTCAAATACACCATTGATTGTGTTGGGCACGGCAAGCCCGAGATCGTTATGGCAATGAACCGACCAGGTGATTGCTTTGTCCGGGAATTCACGTTCAATAATTTCAGCATGCGTGCGCATTTTGGCAACGAAGTAGTCATCCCCTTCCAGCGCACATGCACCGCCGATCGTATCCGGGCAATTGATGATGGTTGCGCCGGCGGCAACGGCAGCTCGAATCAGTTCTGTTGTGAAATCGAAATTTTCTCTCATCCGAGAATAGCCTTCCGGGCTGAATTGAACTTCCATTCCCGCGGCCACAGCCATGGCAATCAGTTTGTAAACGTCATTGGCAATGCCCGCCTTGTTATCGGCGTTGCGGCCAAGTGATGCAGGCATCAATTCAGGATCGACAGGGACATATGTATGCAACCGTGCTTTGCCTCGAGGAATTGCCGGCTGAAGGGATTCAATTGTCTTGATCACCTGCTCTTCTCTAAGCTGGCAAAGAGCGGCGACAATCGGCATGTGCTCCATCTGCAACATCTCTTCAGCGATTGTGTGAACGATGCGAAAGTCGGTGCTGCTGGCTGATGGAAAGCCTGCTTCCAGAATGTCTACTTTTAGC
Organism: uncultured Candidatus Obscuribacterales bacterium; assembly: GCA_964531315.1. Lineage (GTDB taxonomy): Bacteria > Cyanobacteriota > Vampirovibrionia > Obscuribacterales > Obscuribacteraceae > QKMZ01. The sequence goes on from CAZHEZ010000159.1 coordinate 12,058, forward strand.
AATGACGCCAGGCGCGCATATTCAATGTTTTGCTCGAAGTCCATTCCGGCGCCGGGACATTGCTGCCCATCGCGAAGTGTCGTGTCAAATACTTTGATTTGACGCTCTTGCTCACAGCGAAGAATCGCTTGTGCCTTTTGAATCATGATGCCCCCTGGAGTTTTCGATAGAACAACAAGGGCTCTGTCTGCGACAGAGCCCTGCAAAAAAGCTAAATGAAGCCGGCTCCGTCTAAATAAATCCACCCAATAGCAGGGCGCCCAGGTTGAGACCCAGGGACAGCAGCAAGGAGCTAGACAAATTTGGTTTCATTGATTCTCGCATGCCACCATTGTCAGTTCGGGCGCCTGAGGTGTCAACCCATCATTGCGAAAACCTTTACGTAGAGCCGGTTCCGCTTGCTACTTATATTATTGAAGAAGTAATCCTTTATCTATATAGGCGATTCAAAATCATTGGTCTGCTGCTTCCAGCAGTCGCGCTCGCGAACTTTTTCTCCTTTGCCCGCTTGTCCTGATGGCTGGCTATTGCCGAATCTGCAATGGATTGTATTTGCCATCGTTCATCTGTTTCTGCATATTTCCAGGCAGCTTGGAATTGATCTGCTGGGCAACCTGATACAACTGGACAAGGTCAGGATTATTGCCGTCCAGCTCTGCAGCACGAGCGATGCAATCGAGCGCACCGTCATATCCGCGTTGCTGTCCGGTCATATCAGGTGCTTGACGCCCAGTGTATGTATCTCCAACAAGCAGCTTGGCCGCGGATTGAGGATCGCTGTCTTGCTTCCCGTAAGCGCTGGACAGATAGATAGTTGCAAGATCACGGAATAGCTTGGCTTTATATCGGCTGTCCGAAGAATTCTGGTTGGCTGCAATCGTGTTTCTGAGATCGACTTCGAGTTTAGCCATGTGCGTTGCATTTAGACCTTTTCCCCATTCCGCCAGTTCCTTAACAGCCCCACTTATGTCGTGTTCGCCGTAGATCTTGGCTTCATCCGCCTCGATGCGTTTCTTTACGCTATCGAGATCAGCGATTTCAGATTGATCTACTTTCTTGCCGGCAATTTCTTTGCCCAGATTTTCTTGCACTTGTTTTTCTGCATTATCTACATTGATGCGAGCAATGATGAAGTCTCTGGCTGCTTTACCGCCCATGTCGAGATTCTTGCCTGCCAATAAATATGTAGGCGTATCGACAATTGTCGGCACCTGAGTTCCGTGAGCGAGGCGCGACTCAGCAAAGGCCGTGCACAAAATTGTCGCGCCTCGATTGGCTTCAAGCATGCTGTTGAATTCGCTCGTCGGCTTTGTCAACCACTCGGTGCGATACACCTGCAGCGCTGCTTCACCTCTTGCACCTTTGGTCAGTCCATCGCCTTCCTTGAAGACATTCGTCCAGGCCATAATTCCGTGCGCTTCATCGCCGGCTCCCAGCGCTCCAAATTTGTCGATGGCTTCGTTCATCGAGCCGTCGGTACGCGTCTTGGCGTCATCGCCGAGCAATTTCCAGGCTTCGTCCTTAGTATCCGACTGCGAAGGCGGATCGAGGAGCATATTAATGCCTCTAAATGCCAACCACGTGGTACCAATCAGTGCCGCCCGTTTCCAGTTTAGTAGCTCGCCCGCTTCACCCAGGGCAGCTGCCGGCTTTAAAGGAAGGAGAGCCTCTGCGGCAAGCAGGAAGGACTCAGGCGTCGACTGATTAAAGTAACGAGAAAAGCTCGGATTCTCTCCATTACTCAAAGACGACCCGATCAATTTTCCTGCAACAATTGCTCCCGCTCCAAGCAATCCAATTTTCCACATACTTGTTTGCGGACCGATTAGTAATGCGGCCGGCACCAATGCTGAGTTAATGCTATCTCCAATTCCGTTGCCATGATTTTTTCCAAAGAGCAATTGATCGGCATAGTGATCAACCACCATGAGAGAGCCCGCTACACCGACGCCTTTCAAAATGCTGGGACCAAAGTCACTAAGCATTGACTTAAAGCGGCTGGCCGACGCAACTTCGGTCGCCTGCACCGTGGACTGAGCAGCGCCCTCAAATTCCTTTAGTGCAGTCAATTCATCTGCACTAAAGCGACCGGCTTGGCCGGCCATGACTTCCTGTTCGTGCGTGGCGATAGCATTTTTCGCAGTTGATAGACGAGAAACTGCACCATCGGATTTTAAGGCAAGTGGAATTCTGGTATCCGAGAGCGTGGAAAACGTATCACCTCTGAACTTAAGAAGTGATTGCGCTTCACTGTTAGTGGCAATTGATTCCTGTAAGCCGGTAGGTATTACCGCCCCAGGTTGCTTCATATCCTCAAGATATTTCAATTCATCTGGTGAGAAAAGCGCCTTTCCTTCACCGCTATCGGCTTTAATTGCCTGGTCATTCGCGGTGATCGCTCTCCTGGCCGCTCGGGCGCGCTCCGTATTATCAGCGAGTGTGTCGACCTGGGTGAATGGATCAAGAAGCGTCGATCTCTGGTTGTACCATTCAAGATCGGTCTGAACAGCCTTGTTGAAATCTGACATCTGCTTTGTCAGACCCTCTGGCCCGTGTATTTGCCTGTTGAGAAATTGCAGATCCGAACCGTTCCAGGAATTGGGATGATAATTTTCCCGCCACGCCTGCGTGACTCTTTCTCTAAAAGTCGACGGTGGTACACTTGGATCCAAACTAACGCCTTGTGTATACCGGTTCATCAGCGATGGCACGACCCGCGCACCAACAAGTCCGCCCACACCTCCGGCTACGAGATTTCCCTCCAATCCAACCGAATGATAATCGAGCGCCTTATCAACCAGGGCACGTTGCTGTTTGATTTCAGCTTGCTGCTGCAAGTTTTGTGTAGTCGTATTGTCTGGTGCTTGTCCACTATTCTGCTGACCGGAATCTGCCACTTGTGAATTCGCCACGGCACCGGATGTTTGATCGATATTTCGAACTATCGGCTGCCCCGTCAGCGGATCGACTTCACTCGAATTGCCATTGTTGGCCGAGTAATCGACCGATGTCTGATGGCTTGGGGAAACAACTAGTGGAGAATCCGCGGCATATGGTTTTCTCCAAGCAGACTGCTGGGTTTGCGGCGTTGGAACATCCTGTTGCGGAGTGACGAAGTTGGATCCGACATCGCCGCCATAGGTCGCACGCCACGGCGCATTTGGCTGTGCGCTGGAGTTTTGATCGCCACCAGAAGATTCGTTGCTATTTAGATTGCTGTCTTGAGGCGGTTCTACTTGACCGGGTTGATACGCCGCTCGCTGCAGGGCACTGGACAATGATTCATAATTCGTGAGAGGCTCTGCATCGCTCCCTAGCCCGGATGACCGACTGGACGGTTGGAAAACATTACTCTCCATTGGTGGCATATCTTTAGTCTCATTTCTATACGCAAAACGCTCATTGCCTGCCGGTGCAGGCTTGAAAACAATCTGGTTTTTATCATCGACGGTTAAATGCGCGCGACGCCGAAAGTAAATTTGCATCTACCATCGCGCATCGTCGTCAAATTACCGTTAGTCAGATATTTATCGAAATATCCGTGCTTTTCACGAGCGTCAAATGAGAAACCATGCGCATTGACGTCAGGTACGCCGTAAACGGGTTTCTTAGAGCCAGCGAGCTGCCACTCACCATTTGTCCATTGAACATAAGATTCGCCATTCAATTTAACTTGCCTGAGAATCTTGTCGACATAGTTGATTTCAAATACATCACCGCACATGGTGACAAGCATGACTATCTTGTCATCGAGATAGCGTATATGAGAACCGTCAAGTTTGAATAAATCAGCGACAGCTCCCGCCATGATGATTGCTTCCCGCTCATTCACATAAACTTCACCATGCCATGGCATCCGAACGCGGTCCTTAACAAATACCCACGAAGATGAATTGAGCTGTCGCTGCAGGCTGCTGCCATCTTCGAAATGCACTTGTAGTGGAATTGCATCTCCAACGGACTCTAATAAAAAGCGCGTCCGCCCAATACCGCATGTGGTGATTTCCAAAAAAGCATTCTTTTTGGCTGGATGCAAATCAGCACTTTCGCCGCTCTTATATGCTTGGCATTGATTTGCAAAAGTTGGTAAATCAACATTCATCATCAGTCTAGCCGCATCCAACAATCAGGCGCATTCATATACCAGAAACTACCATCAGGAGCGGCCACTATTACAATGTGGCCCCCGCGACCATCGGGATTGCGAACGAGAGTGGTTCCATCACCGTACTCTGCCGACACGATCGTGTTTTCGGAGTCGACCCTCACCACCAACTCGCCTCCAGACATGCTGACAAACTCTAGGTGCTGAACCGAACGCAAAATGTCTCTATAACTTGGCGAAGCCACAGAATAGAGTTTTGGATCAAATATAAACTGATCTCCAATCCTCATTTAATACCTCTGGCAAAAAACTGTAATGTGAACTCAGGAGATGATGCCCGCTAGAAGCACGGTTGAAAAAAGAACAACTGAGCCTCCAATCAACGCTGCTTGCTGCTGCCTTCGGTAAACCGCCACCAGGAGTGGAAGCGACGTGAAGCAGACGGTCGCACCGAGAATAGCAAGAGTCGATGAAAGTCCTTCAGGCAGCTGGAACGAACCAAATGCTCGGGCCGCAAACACTCCGGCACTTGCAACTGCTGCAACCAAAAGTAACGACATCAATACGGAGCGAACCATCGAACTATTTGCGGCTGATTCCTTTACCAGGGTTTGACCGGATGTAGAAAACTTGTTTTCCAGAACAATAGACATAACTGACACGCCCCCAATGGTGCCTGGCGATGTCGATCTGCAAAGTGAAGGAGCAGATCGAACATCGGCAGGTTATTGACTTACATTGCCAAGCTACATTGCTCTCGTGTAATTTCTGTGACAATCGAGCACCAAGCTCGCGACCCCTCGTCGCGAATACTAGTGTTTCTTCTTATCGGTTTTGTCCTCCTTGTGATCATCGTGGTGTTCAGGGTTTGGTGCGGGATGTGATTCAGGTTTCGGTTCTTGCTTGGGTTCTTGCTTGGGTTCTTGCTTTTGCTCTTGCTTTTGCTCCTGTTTTTGTTCTTGTTTTTGTTCTTGCTTTTGTTCTTTCTGCTCTTGCTTTTGTTCTTTATGTTCTTGATTCTGCTCTTGCTTCTGTTCTTTCTGCTCTTGCTTTTGTTCTTTATGTTCTTGATTCTGTTCTTTCTTCTCTTCTTGCTTCTGTTCTTTTTGATCTTGCTTACACTCTTTTTCTTGCTGCTTTTCTTCTTTATGTTCTTGGTTTTGCTCCTGCTTTTGTTCTTGCTTACATTCCTTCTCTTCTTTTTTCTTGTCCTTATCGCAGTCGGGCTGCGGCTTAGGATCGCAGTGCGGCTCTGGCGCGGGATCGCACTTCGGTGGTGGTTCCGGACACTTCGGCTCCGGCTTGGGATGATGTGGCTCCGGCTCCGGGCACTTCGGCTCCGGCTTGGGATGATGTGGCTCCGGCTCCGGACACTTCGGCTCCGGCTCCGGGCACT
>CAZHEZ010000159.1:17658-19488 GCA_964531315.1 uncultured Candidatus Obscuribacterales bacterium
GCTCCGGACACTTCGGCTCCGGCTCCGGGCACTTCGGCTCTGGCTTGGGATGATGTGGCTCCGGCTCCGGACACTTCGGCTCCGGCTCCGGGCACTTCGGCTCTGGCTTGGGATGATGCGGCTCCGGTTTCGGACACTTCGGCTCCGGCTTGGGATGATGTGGCTCCGGCTCCGGACACTTCGGCTCCGGCTTCGGATGATGCGGCTCCGGTTTCGGACACTTAGGCTCCGGCTCCGGACACTTCGGCGGAGGCTCCGGACATTTCGGCTCCGGCTTCGGATGCTCGGGCGTCGGACACGGAGGTGGTGGCTCAGGAGTCTTAGGTTGCGACGGCGCAGGTGTACATTCAACTGGTTTTTGATCAATCGGAGGTGTGCATAAATCCGGTATCTTCGCAAGCTCCGGGCACTTCATCTGGTTGTACGGAATGCGTAGCTTCCATCCGGATTGAATGAAATCTTCGTTGCATTTAAGTGATGGATATGTTGATGAATTCAAATCCACCAGGTCCCGAATTGCTGTTTTGATTTCGCACGCATCCGGCGACTTATCGCCATTGGATATCAGCATGCGCCGGGCGATCGATTTGAGAGTATCTCCACGTTGCACAGTGTAGGTGCAATCAGTTCCGACATCGAGCGGCTCATTCCAACGAGCGCGATAGTCTTGTAACCAGGAGGAAACGCCTTCAGACGAGTAAGTATAGTCCGGCCGCCAACTACATATAGAAGTGTCTCCGGCAGATCCGTTGGAGTCGCAGCCTGCGCTGCTATTGTCGCGCACTGGTCTGTTAAAGCTAGTGTCCGTCGCTTGAGTGCCACTATTTTGAGTGTCAAGCATAGTATTTGCATCTGCTTTGAGAAAGGTACTATCAATTGAATATGCGGCATTGAATGCATTATTGGTAGAGTCGTCGTTGAACGCTTCATTTGTCCTTCGATACATATCTCCATTAGAGAACAGCGAAGCCCAATTCACTTCGTTGCTGGTAGCATCTGATGAAGACGAGCGGCCTGCGTCGGCGTCAGAGTCGAAATTCGTTCTTGCGTCAGGGTAAGACATCATCGTATTCCTCTGCGTGCAGAAGTATTTGCCACTACCAACAATGGTTTGGGCAATTCACCTTCGGCGTTTCTCTTACGCAAGCAGTAAAACACTTTTCCATCGGCGTGCATATACGACAATTCCCATGCCGGATTAATGTGAGGAATTGCGCGAGGTTAGCGCGAAGGAAGACAATGCATTCTCGAAAAATAGCGGATGCAAAGCAGGATTGATACGAAGTTTCCACAACTCACTGATAGATTGTGTTCTGTCAGGAGCACTGACAAATACGAAAGGGGATTGCTAAAGAGTTACCACGCGCAAGCAAAAAGTTTCATGAGGGGGCGGACTCGGTGCAAACTGAGTCCGTTAATTTTGAGGAATAAATTACGTGGTTCAATGCAATGAAATCGAATGGTCATTCGAAGAGAATGACGATGAGTTAGAAGAAGACGCAACCAGTCTCACCGACCTCGCTTCCATGAGTCTAGCTGAGGAACTCAGCGAAATTGCAGTTCCTCTCACTCATCCGATTGGTGCAGCCAGTATTCAGATCATCGCAGTCAGCGCCGGAGTGGAATATGCAGCCAAGCACTCCAGTCACAATGAAAAGACAAACTTGGACACTAGCAGCGGCCGCTGCCTGTTTGCCATTGTCATTGTTCTAGTCTTGTTTACATGCTTGTGCATGAAGTATCGTCTCTCGCGATATGCAGTCTGGATTCCAATCTTATTGATTGCACTGGCAACATGGCTATCAATTGAATGGTCTCTCTTCTTAAACT
>CAZHEZ010000160.1:0-19302 GCA_964531315.1 uncultured Candidatus Obscuribacterales bacterium
GACGCCGGGAATAGGAACGTGGACACCGATGCGATAAATGGCAATGACGATGAGAGTGAAGAAAATGCGCTCTTTCAGCCCTGCGGCCGAGAGCATTTTCAACATATCTTCAGGACCACCGATTTTGGCGCCGCGTCTGGATTGTGAATCCATTTAGTTCTATCCCCTATATATGGTCTTCTCGTGATGCCGACTTTTGCATACGGCTTGCTAAGCGGATGTTAACTCAACTATCCCAAAGAATAACCGGCCTTTAGCAAAAATTCCGCTCCGGCCGGTTTATCTCAGTTCTAGTTTAGGACAGGCAATTGACCTACTTCTTCTTGGGAGGCTGCTTGGCGCCCGGCTTTTGACCCGGCTTGCCGGCTGGCTTCGACTTGGAGGATTGAGGAGTGCCGGTTATTGGAACGTCGGCTTTCTTTTCCTTCTTAGCCTTTTTGGGAGCTTCTTCACCTTCGGCCTTCTTCTCAGGCGGCTTGGGAGCTTGCTTCACTTTGGGCGGCTTGGGCGCGCGCTTGCCTGGTTTTCTCGGTTCCGGTTGAATTACTTCAATCGATCCGCCGGCTGCTTCAATCTTGGCTTGGGCGCCTTTGGAGAAGTGGTGCGCTTTTACTTTCAGCGACACTTTCAATTCACCGTTGCCGAGAATGCGCACGCTGTCCGATACTTTGCGCATCAGACCCAGTTCTACCAGAGTCAAAGGCGTCACTTCTTGTCCGGACTTAGCCGAATTGAGGGCGCCGACGTTGACTTCCACCCACTTTCTGGTTACTACTTCATCGAAATTATGGATTTTGGGCAGTCTGCGGAAAAGGGGCGTTTGACCGCCTTCAAAGCCAAAACGCTTGGCTTCGCCGGAGCGCTGACCCTGACCGTTGTGTCCGCGTGTAGATGTCTTACCGTGACCCGAGCCACGACCGCGACCGACGCGTTTGCGCAGTCTTCTTGATCCTGGAGTGGGTTGGATATCACCCAGATCCTTGATCTCTTCAATTACTTCTTTGACCTTAGTCATTGGTTCTCCTCAGCCTTGCGCCGTTGTCTTTTCGACATTACGACTCGGCAGTGTGTTTTTTGTCTGGTTATTTAGCCTTTTCTTTGGCTGGCGCTTTAGCAGTTGCTTTAGCGGCCGGCTTGGCGGCTGGCTTTTTGGCTTTTGCCGCTTTAGGCTTGTGGGCGCCGTCGTCTACGGTTTCAACCGAGACGAGATGGCTGATTTTGGTGACCATGCCGCGAATCGTCGGGCTGTCGGCATGCACGACTGTGGAGCCGTATTTGCCAAGTCCGAGGGCTTGTACAACCTTTTTCTGGGTTTCTTTCTTGCCCACCATTCCGCGGGTGAGAGTGATCTTGAGCATTTTTCCTTACCTGGTCTAATTGGTTTTTCGTAAATTAAGCAAACATCTGCTTGATGCTGATGCCGCGCAGGCGAGCTGCTTCTTCGAAGGTTCTTAGATTCTTCAAACCATCGACGGTGGCACGAGCTACATTGAGCGGAGCGCGCGAACCGAGAGACTTGGAAAGAATGTCGCCGACGCCTGCCAATTCCAAAATGGCGCGGGCTGCACCACCGGCAATCACGCCTGTACCTTTAGCGGCCGGCTTGAGCATGATGCGGCTGGAGCCCTGCCGTCCAATGATCAGGTGTGGAACCGTGGTTCCGACCAGAGGCACTTTGACGAGACTCTTTTTGGCATCGACAACGCCTTTTTGAATGGCGCTGATTACTTCCGAAGCCTTGCCGACACCGATGCCGACCTGACCCTTGCCATTGCCGACGGCGACAACAGCGCGGAAGCTCAATTTCTTACCGCCCTTAACTACTTTAGTGACGCGGCGCACTTGAATGATTTTCTCTTCCCACTCGGATTGCTCGCGGCGATCTTCCGGAGGCTTGCGACCGCCGCCATCACGACCACCACCGCGACGACCGCGACGGGGACCGCCTTCTTGCCCGCCGGCTTCTTCCTGAGGAGCGTTGAGATTTTTGTCGTCCATTTGAGAAATTTTCCTCTTCTTCTTTCTTGTGCTTGGTGAGAACTAATAACTAGAAGTCCAATCCTGCTTCGCGAGCGGCATCTGCCACTGCTGCTACCCGTCCGTGATAGATATATCCGCCTCTGTCGAAAACGACGGCGTTGATGCCTTTGGCTTTGGCCTTGTCGGCTACCAATTTGCCGACCGTGCGGGCCGACTCGGTATCCCAGCTCTTCTTGCCCTTCATTTCAGGATCAAGGGTGGATGCTGAAACGAGAGTTTTTTGTGAGGCATCATCAACGATTTGAGCGTAAATGTGCTTGTTGGATCTGTAGACACACAGTCTGGGACGTTCTTGCGTGCCCACAAGGCGACGGCGAATGCGCATATGGCGCCTTGCCCTCAATTCTTTTCTGTCTGGTTTCTGAATCATTGCCTTACGTCTCCAACTCTTTTTATGCCGATTTCTTTGTCACCGGCTTTGGTATCACTAAAATGCGGTCAAAAAAATCAAAAATTACTTCTTCTTACCTGCGGCCTTACCGGCTTTACGTCTGATTACTTCGCCTTTATAGCGGACGCCTTTGCCTTTGTAGACTTCCGGCGGTCTGCGATCGCGGATATAGGATGCCAGGTCGCCGACTGCTTGTTTGTCGTAGCCGCTGACAGTAATAACGTTACCTTTGCCGACAGCGATTTCCAGCCCCTGGGGCGGCTCGATTTCGATCGGGTGCGAATAACCCAGCGCCAAAACCAGCTTGCGGCCTTCCATGGTGGCACGATAGCCGACGCCGGTCATTTCCAGAACCTTGTCAAAACCATCGGAAACGCCTTTGACCATATTGGCGACCAGCGTCCGGCTCAATCCATGAAGGGAGCGCGATATTCTGTCGTCGTTTATGGTGGAGAGAACAACTTTGTCCTCTTCCATCTTGATGGCAATCTCGGGGCGAATGGTGCGCGATAGCTCACCTTTCGGTCCCTTGACTTTGACGTCGTTGCCCTTCAGGTCAACGGTCACACCTTTAGGTACGATGATTGGTGCTTTCCCAATACGAGACATCTTTCTTCCCCTTAGATACGCTTACCAGACGTAAGCGACTACTTCTCCACCGGCATTGCTCTTGCGTGCTTGTCTGTCGGTCATGAGACCGGACGAGGTGCTGACGATTGCCAGACCCAATCCACCGTATACGCGCGGCACCTTTTTGGCGGGGCGGTAGACTCTCAAACCGGGCTTCGAAATACGCGAGATGCCCTGTATAACCTGTTCTCCCTTGGGACCGTACTTGAGTACGATGCGCATTTTCTGCTCGGGAGAGCCGAGACCTTTAGTCTCGAATGAAGAGATGAACCCTTCATTGCGCAGAAGTTCGGCAAGTGCCACTTTCTGCTTGGAAGCAGGCATTTCAACTGCTTGTGAATGTACTCGCGAAGCATTTCTGATGCGCGTGAACATGTCTGAAATCGGATCTGTAACCGGCATTTATACTCTCCTACCAGCTCGACTTAGTGAGACCAGGAATGACCCCTTCATGGGCCATCTTGCGAAGACAGCAACGGCACAAGCCGAAGTCGCGATAGTAGCCCCTGGGCCGTCCGCAAATTTTGCAACGGTTATGGAGCCGCACCGAAGGATATTTGCCTTTTGCGACAAGCACCCTGCGTTTGTGCTCTTTATCGATAAGTGAAGTCTTAGCCACTACTACCTCCTGAATGGCATTCCTAGTTCGGTAAGCAACGCTAGACCTTCCTGGTCAGTGCGCGCGGTCGTAACGATTGCTACGTCCATCCCGCGGATGGCATCAACGTTTTCATAATTGATTTCCGGGAAGATCAATTGCTCTTTGATGCCCAAAGAATAATTGCCTCTTCCATCGAAAGATTTGTTGGACAGACCGCGGAAGTCGCGAATGCGAGGCAGCGATATGTGAATCAACTTGGCTAGAAAATCGTGCATTCTCTTGCCGCGCAGCGTCACTGAAGTGCCGACTGCCATGCCCTTTCTAACTTTGAATGTGGCAATTGATTTGCGGGCCCGATTGATGATTGGTTTTTGACCGGTAACGGTGGCCAAATCTTTGACGCCGTTCTCGATCGCCTTGGCGTTCGCTGTCGCTTCACCAAGACCCATATTGACCACAACTTTCTCCAGGCGCGGAACCTGCAGTTCGTTTGTGTAATTGAATTGCTTCTTGAGCTTGGGCACTACATTTTTTTTGTAGTGGTCCTTTATGTCAATCGTTGCCATTGCTCACTAACCTCTAGTTTGTCCCTATTTGTGGACGTTTCGCTGTTTTGTTTACAGGGCGTCCAACGCCATCTAACTCTTACTCTAGTCCTTCGCGTTTTCTGAATTCGGCTCTCACCGGTTTTTTCGATTGAGTCGAATAGAGCATTACTTTGGATGCAAATATCGGGGCTTCTTGTCTCACCAGTGTGGACTTGCCGGCGCCCATTTTCGGCTTGATGACGGTGGAAAGCAAATTGACGCCTTCGACCAGCACTTTGCCTTGCTCAGGAAAAACTTGGACAACTTTGCCGGTCGTTCCTTTATATGCATTGCGCTCGTCCAAACGCTTCGTCACTTTGGCGTCGCGTTTTGGATCCTTTTTCTTCGGTCCGGAAATGAGCATGACCATGTCGCCGCGCTTCACGTGGATCTTCGGCGTCAGGTTGGTCGCGCCCGGTTTCACAAGAGCGCGAGACAGAACGGTGGTGCCGCCCATCTTGATTTTCTTGGAAATGGGACTGTTGGAAAAACGTACATCAGTTCTCGATTGGCCTGCCATCTCACATTACCTCGGGTGCCAGAGAGATTATCTTGGTGAATGCCTTGTCCCGAAGTTCGCGGGCAATCGGTCCGAAAACGCGCGTGCCTTTGGGGTTGCCGTCTTTGTTGATGATCACGGCGGCATTGTCGTCAAAACGAATTGTCGAGCCATCTTCGCGCTTAACGTGGTTGCGGACACGCACTACGACTGCTCTGACTACTTCCGATTTTTTGACCGGCATGTTGGGGAGAGCATCTTTAACGGTCGCTACGATAACGTCGCCGACCGAAGCGTATCGGCGGTTGCCGCCGCCCAGTACGCGAATGCAAAGAAGCTCGCGGGCGCCGGTATTGTCGGCGCAGTTCAAACGTGTTTCTTGCTGAATCATTAGCTTAGACCCTCACTTGGCTTGATTAAGGCCGAAATGGCTTTTTCGGTGATTTCCACAACCAGCCAGCGCTTTTCTCTGGACAAAGGGCGGCATTCTTGAATGCGCACCTTGTCGCCTACGCCGCACTTGTTCTCAGCGTCATGCGCTTTGAACTTGTGGGTTCTGGCAATTTGCTTTTCGTATTTCGGATGTGGAAAGCGGTTCTCGACGGCGACGACAACTGTCTTGTCCATCTTGTTCGAGACTACTTTTCCTACCAGTTCCTTTCTCGGCATTTTATTAGCGCTCCGTCCTATCGACTCATCTTTTTATGCCGGCGCCTGGCGCCGATTCTATCCTGAAAACCCGCTGCCTAAGCAGTCTTTCCGGTTTCCTTTTCACTTTCAATCGTGAGCAAGCGCGCAAGTTTCTTGCGGGCTGTTCTCAATTTTGCTGGACTCTCCAACTTTCTTATCGCCAATTGAAACCGCAATTCGACAATCTCTTTGCGAGCTTCAACGATATGCGTTTTGATATCGTCGGTGGAAAGTTCTCTGATTTCTTTGGTTCTCATGGCCAATTCCTTTTGCAGCGTCCAAAGACGCCTTCCCTACGGATGTCTCGAAACTACGCGGCACTTGATGGGCAATTTTTGGGCAGCCAGTTCGAGCGCGTGATGCGCTTCCTTTTCTGCAACACCGGACATCTCAAACATGATGCGACCGGGCTTGGTCACGGCTACCCAGAATTCCGGGTTGCCTTTTCCAGATCCCATACGGGTTTCAGCTGCCTTTTTGGAAACTGATTTATCCGGGAAAATTCTGATCCACATTTGACCGCCGCGTTTGACGCTTCTGGTCATAGCTTTTCTGGCCGCTTCAATCTGTCTGGATGTGATCCAGGCCGGCTCCAGAGCTTGCAGTCCGAATTCGCCGAACTGAACTTCTACGCCGCGTGTTTCACAACCGGTCATCCGGCCTCTATGGTGCTTTCTGAATTTGGTTCTTTTTGGCAACAGCATGATGACTAACCTGCCTTCCTTGGTCTACGACCAGATCTTTGACCTGGTCTTTCTCCAGGTTGCTCCCCTTTGTTACGGTCACTGGAGGTCTTGATGTTGGGCGGGGACCATTGGCCCATTTCCAACTCACCTCTGAAAATCCAAACCTTGATACCGATGATACCCATTACTGTGTGGGCTTCAGCCAAACCGTAATCGATGTCGGCTCTCAGTGTCTGCAGTGGAATACGTCCTTCTTTGGACCATTCCGTACGAGCGATTTCAGCACCGCCCAGGCGTCCTGCCACCATTACTTTGACGCCGATGGCGCCGGCGCGCATGCAGCGCTGAATGGCTTGCTTCATTGCCCGTCTGAAAGCGACGCGTTTTTCCAATTGTTGACCGATTGACTCGGCCACCAATTGCGATTCGAGATCGACACGATTGACTTCCAATATATTGATTTTGATATTGAGACCGGGGCGGTTCAAAAGACCTTTCACTTTCTGGTGAAGGGTTTCGATGCCCTGTCCTCCCTTGCCGACGACAACGCCGGGACGGGCAGTGTAGATGTCCAGTTCGATATGGTCGGCTTTTCTGGAAATCTCAACTTTGGAGACGCCGGCATTGGTCAACTCTTTTTTCAAGTAACTACGAATGCGGTGGTCTTCCTCGATCAAGAACGGCACATCTTTCTTAGTGACGAACCAGTTGGCGCGCCATCCTCTGTGGATGCCGAGGCGGAAACCGTTAGGATTGACTTTCTGACCCAATGTCCTAGCTCCTTTGAATTGAGTTCTTAAACATCCGAGAGAACGAGCGTAATGTGGCTCGAACGCTTGAGGATTGGATACCAGCGGCCTCTGGCTCTGGGCTGAATACGCTTCAGAGTGGGGCCCTGGTCTGCAAAAACTTCTACGATTTTGAGATCGCCGGCTTCGTCTTCCGAAATCGGCTGTTTGGCGGCATGCACGCGGTTGTACATGGCCGACTTCAAGACCTTCTCCACTTCGCGAGCGGCGGAATACGGCATGAAGCGCAGTATGGTTACAGCGTCAGCTGCCGATTTGCCGCGGATTTCATCCACGACGCGGCGCACCTTTCGCGGTGACATTCTCAACCATTTTGTATGTGCTTTACTCTGCATGACTTTTTTCCTTTGATCCCGGCGCCAAGCGCCGATTCTAGCTTTTGGATTAACCGCGTTTGGCAGTCTTGTCGCCGCCGGCGTGTCCTTTGAACATTCTTGTCGGAGCGAACTCTCCCAGTCTGTGGCCGATCATTTGTTCGGTTACGTAGACCGGAACATGCTTCTTGCCGTTGTAGATGGCAATGGTGTGGCCGATCATGTCGGGAATGATCATGGAAGCGCGCGACCAGCACTTGATCACTTTCTTCTCGCCTTTCTTGTTCATGTCCTCAATTTTTTTAGAGAGGCTGGCATGAACGAACGGTCCTTTTTTTAGCGAACGAGACACAGATCAAATACCTCCTACTTGGTACGACGCTTAACGATATAACGATCGGAAGGCTTGTTGCCGCGGCGGGTTTTGTAACCCATAGCCGGCTTGCCCCAAGGTGTTTGCGGCTTGCCGCCGATTGGCGACTTGCCTTCGCCGCCGCCATGCGGGTGGTCGACAGCGTTCATAGCCACACCGCGGTTGGTAGGCTTGATGCCCAACCAACGGCTGCGACCGGCTTTACCGATGCGCACGTTTTTGAAGTCGGGGTTGCCCAATTGTCCGACCGTAGCCAGACACTCGAGACGGACCATGCGCATTTCGCCTGAAGGCAGACGCAATGTGCACATGGCACCTTCTTTAGCAAGAACTTGGATTTGGGTGCCGGCTGAGCGTCCGAGTTGACCGCCCTTGCCGGGGGTCATTTCGACGTTGTGCACCATGGTGCCCAGAGGGATATTGCGAAGAGGCAGCGCGTTGCCGTTTTTGATGTCCGCGTTCGGTCCGGACATCAGTTTGTCGCCGACCTTGATGTTCAACGGTCCGAGGATATAGCGCTTTTCGCCGTCTGCGTATTGGACCAGACAAATGCGCGTATTGCGATTGGGATCGTATTCGATGGTTTTGACAACGCAAGGAATATCGTGTTTGTTGCGTTTGAAATCGACGATGCGATAAGCCTGTTTGTGACCGCCGCCTTTGTGGCGAGTGGTCAAACGACCTTGATTATTACGTCCGCCAGTCTTTCTGAGCGGTGCCAAAAGCGAACGCTCCGGCTTCTTCTCCGTAATATCAGAGAAGTCGTGCACCGACATATTGCGGCGACCTGCAGAGGTTGGATTTACTTTCCGGGGAGGCATTTTTCTATGGTCCTTCTTTGTTCTGTCGATCTATTCCGGTTCAGAATCAATTGATATCTACTTATTCAGCAGTGTTGTAGATATCGAGCGGATCGCCTGAGATGGTGACGATCGCTTTTTTGGAGTCTTTGGGATGGGCTCCATGCCGTTTGCGGCTGCGGAAACGTCCACGGATGGCGGACGTATTCACGGCGGTTACTGTGGATTTGCTCTTGGGATAGAGATCCTTGATCAATTGCTCAACTGCTTGAGCGATTTCAATTTTGTTGGCGTCCTTGGTCACTTCAAAAACATATTGATTGAGCATGCTCATCTGAGCCGATTTCTCGGTGACGATCGGACGAAGAATAATTTGCGTGTGGCGAATGTTCATTGCTAATACTCTTGATTCGTTTTGATACTAGGACTCAGACTTCTTGGTGGTTTTCTTGGCTTTGGGAGCTTCGTCCTTGGCTTTGGGCTTAGCTTCTTTAGCTGGTTTGGCCGCCTTAGCTTTCTTTTCTGTGGCGGCTTTCTTTACTGCTTTCGGCTTGGCTGGTGTTTGAGCTTCACCTTTGGCATCTTTCTGAAAGCGCTTGTTGATTACATCCAGTCCCTTTTCAGAAAGCAGAACTGCTTCCGCTTCGATCAGGTCCTTGACGTTCAAATTGGCGACATGCACAACTTTCACCCATTCCATATTGCGAGCGGCGCGCTCGACCAGGATGGAGTGATCGTTGGAATATTCCATAACCAGGAGAACCTTTTTGTCTTCCAGCTTGGCTGACTTGACGATTTGAGCGAACTCTTTGGTTTTGCCTTCTTTGATGGAATCAAAATTGTCGACGACAACCAGATTATTGCTTCTGGCCGAGAGAGCCGACTTGACTGCCAAAACGCGCATCTTCTTGTTCAATTTGGAGGAATAGTCGCGCGGCTTGGGGCCGAATGTGACACCGCCGCCTTCCCAGAGAGGTGAACGGATGGAGCCGGCGCGAGCGCGACCGGTGCCTTTTTGACGCCAGGGCTTTTTGCCGCCGCCGCGTACTTCCGAGCGAGTCTTTGTATTGGCGGAGCCGGCCCGCGCATTGGCAAGCTGGCGGAGCAATGCCGTGTGCATCAAGCCCTTATTGGGCGTCAGTCCAAAGACGTCTTTGTCCAACTCGATTTCTCGGACTTTACTGCCTTTGTGATCTATGACTTGAGCGGATGTCATTTTTCGTTCTCTCTATAGAATGTTTGTTCTACTTTATATAAATGGTTTGAACTTTTCGGACTTAGTTCCACTTGGTGCGCGATGCGGTGATCTCGAGAAGACCGCCTTCGGCACCGGGAACAGCGCCTTTGATCAGCATTATTGATTTCTCGACGTCAACTCTGACGACGGTGAGCTTGCGAACCGTGACGGTCACATTGCCCATTTGACCGGGCATGGCCAGTCCTCTAAATACACGGCCCGGTGTGGTACCGGCACCGATAGAACCCATGGAGCGGTGGAATTTGGAGCCGTGGCTCATCGGTCCGCGACCATGATTGAATTTTTTGATGGTGCCCTGGAAGCCCTTACCGATTGAGGTGCCGCGCACGTCAATTTTGGTGCCTTCCGGAGTGATCTCGGCGGCATTGAGCTTGTCGCCGACATTGAAGCCGGAGGCGTCATGAACTCTGAATTCTTTGAGGTGCTTGAGCAAGGGCAGGTTGTTCTTTTTGAACGCTCCGGCTGCCGGCTTGTTGAGCCGATTTTCGTAGGTTTCAAAACCACCTATTTGCACGGCTTCATAACCGTTTTTCTCTTTGGTGCGCTTGGCAGTGATGACATTGGCGCCCAATTTGACTACGGTCACGGGAACGGACAGACCCTTGTCGTCAAAGACTTGCGTCATGCCGACTTTCTTGCCCAATAAGCCTAATTTGTTCTCTCCGGCTTTCATTGCACTCTTCCTTTAAGACCTAAAGTTTGACTTCAATATCAACCCCTGCCGGCAGGTCGAGTCTCATCAGAGCATCGGCTGTGGTAGGGGTGGGATCGTTTATATCGATGAGCCGCTTGTGAATGCGGATCTCAAAATGTTCGCGTGATTTCTTGTCGACGTGGGGAGAGCGCAGTACGCAATAGATGCGCTTTCTGGTCGGCAGTGGCACAGGACCGATGATGGAGGCGCCGGTGCGTTTAGCTGTCTCGACAATTTGCTCGGAAGACTTATCGAGCAGCCTGTGGTCGTACGACTTCAGGCGAATGCGAATTCTCTGAACCTTGGAGGCTCCGGAAGCATTGTCATTCTTTTGTTTTGTGGCACGTGCCATTAGCTCAATTACCCCTTAGAGATCAATTTATTTCGGGTTCGCTCAAAGCCTACTTTCAAGGCTCTATCTCCCTGCTTTCGGACGCTGGTTAAGGACTCGAACCTGGAGTCAAACGACTCCGAGGAAGAAGTCCTTTCGGGCCAAACCTATATTTAGGTTGAAACCGAAGGCGGCCAAGCCAGAGCGACAGTCAGCCGAGACGGTTCTCTGTACTGGCGGTCCAAAAGGCGCAATAGGCTGCCTTTCCGACCGGCATTCTCAAAAGCCCGGCGCTTCGTTAGCTCCGTCTTATATATGAATGCGTCACAGAGTGACCGATCCAGCGGACGAACCACACATTTTACTAATAGAAGCCAGCCTGATTCTAAAAATTTATTTCACAATAATGATTAGCAAGCACATATAGAGCCGATATTGAGCGTTTCGGCTCTTTTGCCCGCTCGGATTAATTTGCCGGGAAGCCGACCGGTTGCCACTTTCACGCTCCAGACCAAGACAGCGAACACTTGGCATCTATACAAAAACTTCAGTATTGGCTTTGTACACATTATTAACAGAGGGCTGAGACAAAATGGTTTTCGCAGACTAATCCTTATATACGATTAGTCACCCTTTTGAGCGATTAACCCAAATGAGGCCGAAAATGAAGTGAATGTGTGCAAAAACGGCTCTAATCCCTCCCGCTAAATTCGCCACAGGCTGGGCGTTTCCAGCCCCAAAGAGATTAGTTATACGTGTGGTTTACGTGTGGTTTTTGCCTGAAAAATGTGCAGATCCCGAAAACCTTGTGTTTACGAGCCTTTCCAGACTCACAACCTTTGCCTCTCAGTCAAATGTGCCAACCTGTGGGCTCTTGACGGGATCATTAAGGCGCGGCTATGTTGGTAATGTTCACGACATTACCGCCTCTTTTTTTTGGCGGTTTGGAGATGAACTCGCTCAGCGATATTTCGCCAGTGAAAAACGTACTACTTCAATACAGATCGCAGCCTCGGCTGCGCAATCCTCCGGCCTAGTGGGAATAAAGAAGATAAGGCGTGCTTTTAGCCAATCAATCTGTGGAGCTGATTAATCGATGTACAGAAGTAAGTTAAGAAAGCGAAGAGGCCACTCAATTGCCGAATTGGGTCCAGCCATCTTTATGGTCCTCCTGATCATGATTTTCCCGATGGCATGTCTAGCCAGTTTGGGAATGCGATATACGCTCATGTTCTACGCGGTGCGTGATGCTGCTCGCGAAGCGTCGCGCAGTACGCAGTTTATTACCGACGCAAGTGCGTATCAAAAGTCCGCGAAGAATCGAGCCCTTCAAGTCGTAAACCTGTTCTCCAACGGCACTGGTGCAAACGGACTCAAACTCGTTAGTTGCAACACTTATGCGCACGTTATCAATATCGGTACCGGCGCAATCACTCGTTATGGTCCAGCCGCACCAATACCTGCCGGAATACCAATTGATCCGATCAACAATGTCTACAACATAACTGTACAAGTGCAAGCCTTGATTGAGCCTCTCTTTGAAGGCGGCTGGGGCTGGACAGGATATAGAAGTGGGGCAGGAATTCCAGGATTGACCGCACCATTTCCAGTAACTATCACTTGCGCCTCGATGTGTGAGAAGCCTCAAGGGTTGCATAACTAGATTTAAAAACACGAATACGTTTATCACCAAACAGGAACAGATCACTAAAATGATTATGCGAGTAAATAAACACGTCGACAAGAGCCGCAACCGTGATGGCAGCTCGTTTATAGAAATTGCAATCGCCTCGGTGGCATTGGGTGTCATCGTCTTTATTGGACTTGACGCTTATGTGTGGAATCAAGCCTTCATGATCAATGATCTCGCTTGCCGGGATGCTTGCCGGGCAGCCGCCCAGGCGTCAAGCCCGACTAACACAAAGGCTGCCTACATCACGGCAGCTAAAGCAGCAGCGCAGCGGGAGCTGGATTTGCACATTGTCCCGAGCCCCTGGATCAGCAACCCACAGCTGGTGAATTCCGGTTTTCTCTGGCAAGACTACGGCGCATCAAACGGCAACCCTATGCCCGCTCCTCCACAGACGCCTTATGTCAGAGTGCAGACCTCTCTTGATGTGAGCCTGCCTGTACCAATCTCATTTATGGGACAGACGGTCCTGCAAGGTGGTGCCGGCCAAAAATTGGTTTTTCAGCGTAGTTACTCGATGCCCATTGTCCAATTACCGCCTCCCTAGCTCCATACTCAATAGCAGGAGCAGCAGTAAATCACCCTACCAACGTGGAAAGTATCATGTTCAAAAATCTACCTCATAGAAAACCAAGAGGACAATCAATGGTCGTGTTGATTGTGTTCTTGCTAGTGTTTTTTGTACTGCTTTTAGGCATGACGGCATTCGAGTTTTCTCGCTACAGCCTTTGCTGCCAGCAATTTCAACACTGTGTAGATATTGCAGCGCTCGGAGGAGCTGCGGGACTGGCATCCTCGCAAACAACCAACCAGGCAGCTGCGCAAACTGTGGCGATCTCCACTGCGCAGTGGATGATGGAGCAGAATTATGTTTTGGACAAGTCTCTCAACGGAAAGACGACTTGGTCTGCAGGCACGACTACGCCTCCAACTCCGAGCACTGCCAACACGGCCACCGTCGCCTTCACCTGGGTTGATCCAGAGACGGGTCTGCCTACAGGTGTCGCCGGCGACCAAAAGGTTTTTCGTATCTACGGGACATACGCCTATCCGCCCTTGGTCGGCAGTTGGATAGGTCTAGGCAATTCTACTAAGGCAGCTGTCGTAGCGATCGGTGATGGCGGTGGTGCCACGCTCGATGTAGTTCTTTGCTTCGACCTATCCGGTTCGATAGACGACTCTACAAAAGTCAGTTACGTAGAACGCTACATGACAGGCGTGACGCCCGGTCCTGCAAACAGAAATAAGTATAGAAAGGTAGTTACTTACGGCGACGGCACCATGTACAAAGGTGCAAATTGCAGCAGCCTTACGGGAACATCTATTAACGCGTGCTATCCACAGTCCATTCAAAGCACGGACTCGACCCGCGTATCTGGTCAGGGAAACCTTCGCTATGACAACGTAGAACGTGGTGTGACACAAGGAGGTCCTCCAGGCAAAGCCGGTCCGGCTGCCGATACCAGAACGCTCACAGACATAGTCGTCAACCTCGACGAAAATGATGTCTTCGGTGGATACTCATCAAATGGATTCAACTTTCCCAATATCGGCACGCTGGTAGAGGCCTCAAGAGGCAATCTGGAATCAGCCGCGATTGCAACTTCTGCAAACGTCGATACCTCTGCCTTGGGAGTGACGCCGCAAACAGGTTATTATCAGGAGTACTGGAAGCAGGCTCTTTTACATAGACATCCGCTCTATGATGCGCAATTATCTTCGGCAAACTTCTATCAGATCCTCAATAATGCTGTTAACGCTCACTTCGGATTTGTTGGTTTTTCCAGCGACGAAAACACGACGTATACAGATGATTGCATAGGCAACCCATCGACCCACACATTCACTGCACCTCCAGCCGGTCCGTATCCCACCACAGGATCAGGTGGAGTGGTGAGAACTCCAATTCCATATGTCTGTTTAGACCCGATTGCAGGTTCAGCCCATAGCAATTTCTCCACAATCATGCAGTACCTGCCTCCCAACAATCCGGTTGGCAACTATCCTGGCGGTCAATATCAATTGACTGCTAATGGCGGGACAGACATCAACGGATCTCTCAACCAAGCATTGAATATGCTGGCGAGGACTTCCGCTCCGGATAACTGGGCTAACGGTTTAAACACGAACAGACAAGGTGCCAACAGAGCGATCGTACTGTTTACTGATGGTCTTCCGAACGGCAATACTGGTCCGGTTGGCGCGTCAGATGGTCTGGCCATTGCCTCAGCCTGCAACAGCATGAGCATTCCAATCTACTGCGTTGGACTAGCCCAAATCCCAGCCCTGGTGCCCAGTATGACCGCAGCTCTTCAACCGATCGCAACCAACTCAAAAGGCAAGTTCTATCAAATTCCTCCTGGGACAGGACAGGCAGCTGCGCTGGACCGAGCCTTCTCGGACATCGCCCGCTCCCTGATCTCACTGACCCGGTAGAAAAAAAAGGAATCCCAAAAGTTAGACTCAGCTAGGACAAAACTAAAGGAAAGGGGATGGTGCTAAGGCACCATCCCCTTCTTCCAGAAACTCAGGAGAATGGAAGTGACAAATCGTTGGCTAAAATATTGCATTGTTATCTTGATTGTTTTTTTTCTCACACCCCCAACCGGCATCGCTAGTGCAAAAATTAACGCCCTGATGACGACCCGCGAAAGTATGCAAGAGCACAATAGCGACGATCCGCGCAGACTGATGCATGATGTCCTGTTTGAAGAATTCAGCAAGGGAAAAACAATCCATATTGTCAATCCCGAGAATTCATCGACAATTGTGAAGTACCGCGCAGCGCCCTATCACATTAGCGTCAATTTGATTGCTTTCAGCCTCGGTCCAAATACTTTTACGAGAGTTTCAATTTCAATAAAGCTCTCGAGAGAAAAAAGTGGACAGATAGAATTGGCTTCTGACAGCGCAATGAATGTAGATCCGAAAGTAATTGATTCGTGTTTGAAGCTGCACAAATCGGAATTCGATCGATCAGATTACGGCAAAGCGATTACCGAATTGACTGGTCGAGCCGCAAAGTCGTTCGAGGAAAAAATCGCCAAGTTAAACCTGGAATAGATTCGACAACTTCAATCAACTACTCATAAAAACAAGGGCGACGCATGGCGTCGCCCTTACCGTTTTTACTTTTACTGATTACTCAGTAATCGAGGCTACCACTCCGGCTCCGACGGTTCTGCCGCCTTCGCGGATGGCGAAGCGCATTCCCTGCTCGATAGCTACCGGTTGGATGAGCTCCACGTCCATGGCAACGTTGTCGCCGGGCATGACCATTTCAACGCCTGTCGGCAGTGTGATGGAGCCTGTGACGTCAGTTGTACGGATGTAGAACTGCGGTCTGTAGCCGGGGAAAAACGGAGTATGACGTCCGCCTTCTTCCTTGGAAAGGATGTAAACCTCGGCTTTGAACTTGGTGTGCGGTTTGATGGAACCCGGCTTGGCAATAACTTGTCCGCGTTCGATCATGGTCTTGTCGATACCGCGAAGGAGAACGCCGACGTTGTCGCCTGCGATGCCTTCTTCCAGCGTCTTCTGGTACATTTCGATACCGGTGACGGTGGTCTTTTTGGTTTCGTGCAAACCAACGATTTCTACTTCATCGCCGATTTTCACTTTGCCGCGCTCGACCCGGCCGGTGGCAACGGTGCCGCGACCGGTGATGGAGAAGACGTCTTCAACTGCCAGCAAGAACGGCTTGTCGATTTCGCGCTCCGGGGTCGGGATGTAGTCATCAACAGCCTTCATCAGTTCTGTGATTACTGCTTCCATGGCCGGATCGCCTTCCAGAGCCTTTGTGGCGGAACCCTTGATGAAAGGAATGTCGTCGCCGGGGAACTGGTATTTGCTGAGCAGTTCGCGAGCTTCCATTTCAACCAATTCGACCAATTCCGGATCGTCAACCAGGTCGACCTTGTTCAGGAAGACAACGATGTACGGAACGCCTACCTGACGGGCGAGCAGGATGTGCTCACGGGTCTGGGGCATCGGTCCGTCGTTGGCCGAGATTACCAAGATCGCTCCGTCCATTTGGGCGGCGCCGGTGATCATGTTTTTGATGTAGTCGGCGTGTCCCGGGCAATCTACGTGGCTGTAGTGACGATTGTCGGTTTCATACTCTACGTGAGCGGTATTGATGGTGATACCACGCGCTTTTTCTTCCGGCGCGGCATCGATTTCATCATACTTCTTGAATTTGGCTTTGCCGAGTTTCGACAATGCCAGTGTGATTGCGGCCGTCAGGCTTGTTTTGCCGTGATCAACGTGGCCGATGGTGCCGATGTTTACGTTCGGCTTGTTTCGTTCAAACTTCTGGCGGGCCATCCTACAACTCTCCTTAACTGTTTGTGACTGCTTACTCGTTTTTGATTTGTTTCTTTGTCCCCTACGCGCGCAGAACGCGTTTTCTTCTTTTGATTCGCGACGCTAGAAACGCGCTCGATAAAAAATGGAGCCTATGACCAGGTTCGAACTGGTGACCTCCCCCTTACCAAGGGGGTGCACTACCACTGTGCTACATAGGCACGGGGCATATTCTAGCGCCCCAGAACGGCCGTTCTATATGGAACCACCGACCTTTTTTACAGACGTGCAACTTAACCATAACCCGGATCAAACCAATTTGGTTTTTTCCAGACTCCAGATTCCATCTAGACTCAGCCATGGCTTGGCGTAGTATCTAGACTGAACCAACCACCAGGGTTGCACGCGCTTGCATCGAATTCCCATTGCTGGGAAGAAATTGGGCGGAACTGGATTCGAACCAGTGTAGGCTTACGCCAACGAGTTTACAGCCCGTCTCCTTTAGCCACTCGGACATCCGCCCCTAAGCTGGTGATGGGACTCGAACCCGCAACCTATGGTTTACAAAACCATTGCTCTGCCATTGAGCTACACCAGCACAGGATGCAAGCGATGAAAGATCTTACTAGCTTAGCTTTAATCGTGTCAAATAACTCTCTTGCATCCGTCAAATAGCGACACAAAGGCGAAATATTTTTTCGCTAATGTTGCGCTATTTGAACAAATCCCGCAGTTCATCAATGTTTTCGGCGGAACTTTTCAACCTACGTTTTCAAGTCATCCTTGCCCCGGCGGGCGCAATAGATTGCGTCTCTGTCTGACCACTTCAAAGAGGACTATTCCGCAGGCGACGGAAGCATTGAGAGACTCGGTCTTACCGGGCATGGGAATCTTGACATTGAAATCGCAGTGCTCAGAAACCAGCCGGGAGAGCCCCTTTCCTTCGGCGCCTACACAGATGGCCAGAGGGCGGACGAGATCAGAATCAAACAACTCAACCCCTCCTCTGACGTCAAGACCGACTACCCAGAACCCAGCTTTCTTCAAGTCTTCAATGGCATTGACCAGATTGTGCACGCGCACGATAGGAATGAAGGCCAGGGCTCCGGCAGAGACTTTCGAGACAGTGCCTGACACCTGCGCCGAGCGCCTTTGCGGCACAAGCACTGCTTTGGCTCCTGACGCTTCGGCTACGCGCACGATGGCGCCTAAATTGTGTGGGTCTTCAATCCCGTCCAACAAAACGACGCATGGATTGTCTGATAGTTCTGTCCCGTTTTTGCCCTTGATGCCGGCCAGAAACTCTTTCAAGTCCAGCTGCTTGACTGCAGACAGCTGCCCGGCCACGCCCTGATGGCGAGCATCACGACCGAGCATCTGATCGATTTTCCGCCTATCGCAGAGAGCAACCGGGATGCGCAGCCGTTTTGCCGCTGCCTCAATTTTTGTAAGCCTGGTGTCGGCATCCAGAGAATCTGAAAGAAAGACTTTGACGACTTCAGCAATATGGGCATTTTGAGAATTACTGGAAGCGCCCGCTTCCTCCTCGGCTTCAGCCAGCATGCGCTCGAGATAGACCAATAGAGCATTTCTGCCAAAGACGAATTCGCCTTCTTGCCTGTCTGTCTCGTTGTCCGGACGATTATTCCTGTTTTTCATATTGATCTGGTTTCAACCGGGCTGCCATCCCGGGCAGTATAGCCGGAGATGGGCAAAGCACCATGGACAGGGGGCGCCATGTCTGGTTATCTCATCTTGAGGATTCAGCCTCTTTCAAGGACATAAGAGCCGGGTCAAGAAATGCTATTTGATGTCTTCTTTTTCGGATTACCGATCGTCTTTGGCCTTTGCCTGGGGGCTCATGCCGTGCGTGAGGAAGATGCGCGCTTCTGGAGACCGGCATTCAGCTTCTTTGCCTACTGCGCCTTTTACCTGGCTGGCGGTCGCGACGTCATCCTCTATATTCTTTGCGGCTTTCTAATTGGCGGCTCGTGGCTTTCCGTGGGCGGATTCTGCCCGGGCTTTCTCTGGTTCATGCAAACCTTTCTCATGCCCTGAAAATTGACCGGAGCGGCCTATTGAGCGCGGCGGCCCTTAGCCGGCGGCGTCACAACTGCATGGCGGTTTTGCTGAGCTTCAGCCAGCGTGCGCATTGGAATATCGTGCTTCTTGAGCCAGCGGGAGATAGTATTGGGATCGCACCATTTATTTTCCGTGTCACGGTAGATGCGGGCAATCTCAACGGTGCTAAGCTTCTCCTTAACATACTTCTGTATGAGCCAGTCTCTATCTTGATAAAGCTGTTTGGTTCTCAGAGTCTTTCCCACGTGCCCTCTACCTCATTTCTCTAAATCTAGCCCGCCTGGTTGTCAGCCTGGTCACCGTAAGTACTACATATTCTAATTGTGTGTGTTTATTCTCTATCTGACAAGCCCTCAGCCAAGATACGCAATCGAAAATGCCAGACAAAACGCCTGATAAAATTCCCGACAAACGTATGGAAATACCTCAGGTTGACAGACTTCTCAACCACGAAAAACTGAAGTCGCTGGCCGGCGAGATCAGCCAGCAGGCGCTCGCTCATCTCGTCAGACAAGAGCTGAA
>CAZHEZ010000161.1:0-19279 GCA_964531315.1 uncultured Candidatus Obscuribacterales bacterium
GAACTCCCAGATCGCATGTGACGCCTCAACAGCTTGCAGAAGAGAAAACCAGATACGAAGCTGTTTTGAAGGAAATGGATTCTTTGTTCAGAAAGCAAAAGCTTGTGCCTCCTGTCCTCAATGTCACTCTTGCATTTTACTTCGCGCGGCTGGGCATGCTGGAAAGAGCAGAATCGGAATTGGACAAGGTGGATGGAAATCAAGATCCGACAATTCAAGGTTATATACTTAGCAATCGAGCCAGAATTTATTTGCTTCGAGGCGAAAAGGAAAAAGCGCTGGCAACATCAACGCAGGCGAAAGACCTGCTCCCCTCCTATAGCGCGGTTCTCGATACTCACGGACTGATGCTGCTAAGAAATGAACGCCTCGATGAAGCAATACCTTGCCTCGACCTGGCTATAAAAAATGCTGTAGGAACTACTCCGGAATATTGGGAGGCTCATTATTTCCGCGCTGAAGCCCTGGAAAAGAAGGGAGATGCGAGCAAAGCCAAGCAAGACAGAGAGACAGCACTGAGCAACGGCTACATTCCTTACCTATAATCATATTTTGTTTTGTTCGGGACACATGCAGTGACGGAGTAATTCGATGGACATTGACCACAGCTCACCTTTGTTGTTTCAACCGATTCGCAACGAGCTGTATTCATCAAAAGAATTGATGAGCGGCTTCGATCCCAACGACTTCCGCAGCATGGCTCGCATCCCTGATTTTCAGTCATATCTCTACTATGTGATCAATGGACGCGGACTGCCAAACAAACCATACGCGGGAATGATGGAAGCCATTCACGACAATTCCATTTTGCAAGCAATGTACCGTTTCATCAAAGCAACCGGTAAACCTACTGCCGCGATCATGGGCGGACACAGCGAAGATCGAGGCACAGACAACTACAAAGCCGTGGTTGCACTGTCGAAGAGTTTGACTGAAAACGGATTTTTGATGGCCAGCGGAGGCGGACCGGGTGCGATGGAAGCAACCCATCTTGGTGCTTCACTGGCGGGAGAATCAGACGAAACGGTGGCAAAAGCTCTTGCACTTTTGATGACTGAGAAAACATTGCCCAACTCCAAAATGATTGTCGATAAAGACGGAAATATAGACCCGAAGCAACTTGAGCAAGTTCATCGCTGGACCAAACCGGCGCATGATCTCATGGTGCAAATAGAAAATCCTGGCACAAGCCTGGCAATTCCGACATGGGTGTATGGCCACGAGCCCCTGACCCCACTGGCGACGCAAGTAGCAAAGTATTTTCAAAACAGCATCAGAGAAGACGTGTTGCTCGGCATGGCAACCAATGGAATTATTTACGCACCCGGCACGGCTGGTACGTTTCAAGAAGTATTTCAAGATGCCGCGCAAAACTATTATCACGAACCGGATGAACAGTTCTCTCCCATGGTCTTTTACGGTAAGGACTTTTGGACAAATAAGTTTCCTGTCGAACCACTAATCCGAAAGCTGTTTGTTGAAAACAACAGAAAAGAAGAGTACGAAGCTAATGTTCGCTTTCTCGATGACGTTGAAGAAATCGTTGAATTTTTGATCGGTCGCAATCCAACTCACGAAAAATCCATGCAGAAATTCAACGTCATGGGCATGACGGGAAAACAACCCAGAGAAACACTTGCTACGCACTAAGATTGAGACGGACTGGAGATGCTCATTTAGCTGGTTCTTGCCAGCCTGAACGTCGTAGAAATACGCAAGCATGTTCACGCTGTATTCATTGAGAACCGCCTAAATTGTAATTGGCCTTCTAACTGTTTCTATGGAGAGATCCAATGCCACCGGTCGCATATGCACTCGACGTCGGCGAAACCGCCATCAAAGTGCTGTCCGATTCCCATTCCTTCCTGCAAAACCTGTCTGCATCAGAAAGGCTCATCCCGCAGATGGAAAGGCTCGGGCTGTCGGTAACCAGCACTACGCGCAATGGATTGGAAGCAAACGCACTTGAAGGCCAGGAGTGGATCCAGATTAGCCCACTTTTCAAAGCAAGTGACTCATCTGTAGCCGCGGAAATCATGCCGGGACTGGGAAAAGTAACCCGCATAAGCAGAAGTGACGGACCGTTCTCCGTAATGAAAACACTGACTGAGAATCCAAATGGAATAGAAGGTTCGCAACGCTTCCAGGGGCTGGGCTTCCACGTAGCGGGAACACATCCTGATGGCGAATTAGGACAAAAGTGGATTGACTTTACCCACAACCAGCGGCCGGTTAGCATCTACAAAGAGTACGCAGAAAAGCGCATGTCCCGCGACGTTTTCAATTTCGGCAAAGAAGTGGAATTGCCGTTGGTTCCACTCAATAAGCCCATGGAAAAAATCCCGCTGCGTTCAGCCACTTTTGGTGGTCACGCCATCGATACTTGGTCCGGCATGAGCGGCAATACAAAAACTATGCACCTCACTACGATCGTCAGAGACAAGTATGGAAATCTCGAGTTCTCCAATGATTTAGCCAGACCGCTTTTGCGGGGCGAACAGGGCATTGCACTGCACGGCAGCAAAGGACATGGGTTTATTACATCGCTCACATTGCGCCCAGACAATAAGATAATGGGAGTAGCAGATGTGTACGACCTGGCTGCATATGAGAGATTCCGGACCTAACCAGCACTCTCTTGCTATAAACTAGTACGACGAGAGGACAGCGACGTGTTCGCAAGATTCTCATGGTGGATTACTGTCGTGCGGTAACATGAGCGACTCACCGAGCCAAAGCAATTTCGAAGTGGTCTTGCGCCGCGACAAAGTGTCGCCACTGGCCAGCATCTTCCGTGGCAGATCGTCACATTACCTGCCGGGAATTCTTTGCGTCGCGTGTGCGACCTTATTCATCGCCCTTAATCTGCCCGGATTCTTTATGATTCCAGTCGCCCTCGCTATCATCGTCACCTGGTACCTGATTCGCTTCGGCTATCAACCCTATACAGTCAGTTTGATCCAAAATCGGAATTTTCAAAAGGCGTTGGATGTATGCCTGAGAGCACAACAATCCTTTCCGGACGACTCCTTTTTATTGGTCTATATGGCTGACGCCTATCAGGGTCTAGGACAATTCGAGAAAGCAATCGAGCTTGCCGATATTGCTATTAACTATAAGGAAAGACTTCCGCTTGCCTATTTAGCCAGGACAAAGGCCGTCATCGGCATTCGAGCTAAGGAGCATGAAAGGCTGATTGAAACATCAACAGAAAGCAGTGATGAGGCCGAAGGAGACGGCAGCAAGTCAGTAGCGACAAACACAGATAATATCGAAGCAGCAATAGAATACGATAGAACCATTGAGGCGATGGACAATTTCTTCCGTCGCCCCAATCTTGCGCCACCGTTTCTGCAGATCTCCCTTGCCTATTATCTGGCAAGACTTGGGCTTTTGGATCTGGCACAAGAAGAGCTGGACAAGACAAGAAACCCTGTAATGGATCACGCAAGAGCTTATTGGTTTAGCAATCAAGCCAGAATTCACTTACTGCGCGGAGACAAGGAAGCGGCGTTGGAAGCATCAACAGAGGCATTCGCAATCCGTCCTTTGGAGCGTGCGATTGTCGCCACACATGCTTTGATGCTGTTGAGAAATGACAGGATTACTGTGGCTGCCGGTCAACTCGACGTTGCCATCAAAACTCGGGGTGATTATGAAGGTGTTCACGCGGAAGCGCATTACTTTCGCAGCGAACTCTTTGAAAGGATGGGCAACATGAGACAAGCAGAGCAAGAAAGAGAGATTGCCCTGCGCCACGGCTACATTCCATATCTGTAGGAAGGAACCATCTCTTTCCGAACGGAACATTAATTGCCGCTGGTCGTCGTTTTGCTCACTGCCGATTTTGAATATTTGAGAATGCGGACTTCCCCTACGCATTGTGATCACCCCTGGAGGTATGTGCAATGCTGCAACTGTTCTTTGCCGGTTTCCCGTCCGAATTCAACAGTCTCCCTTCTAAATCCAACAGAATCACAGCCCAGACATATTGTGCATTAGTCTTCGCCGGTTTCTTTCTCTATTCATCAAGCGCCTTTGCAGGCGAAAGTGGTCCGTCCCATGTGCATCTTTCAGCGCATGCAAAAAAGGACTCGAAACTCGTGATGGAAGCAGCTCCAGCATCGCAGCCAGACATGTCGAATGACTATTATTTTCTGGGAGCAAGCATGGAAAAGGTACTGAGAATTCAGGGCGCTCCGGACAAAACCTATGATATGCAAGACGGTGAATACGACTGGTTTTATGACGGCAATATACTAACTTTTAAAAACGGTAAACTGACTGCATATAAAGACTACGACGGAAAATTGTTGGTCGGACCGAAGCATTTTCGAACGGCTTCGCCTGGTATAAATGCCAGTTCGTCTACTGCCACCTCCGAACCTTCAATTGCGGACACAGTTCAGAATGATTCGAGCATTGGCCAGAATAACTCCAATGTTGGCTCACACAATTCCACCGACGACAAAGATTTTCAATTGCGCGCTGAATACCCTGTGTCTCAAACACCACAGTCTGACTACTATTGGATAGGCTCATCAATGGATACGGTGCGTCAGATTCAGGGCGCTCCTGATTCATACGATGATCGAGGTCATGACTGGGTTGTTTGGAAGTATGGAAAATCAGAACTCGGCTTCGTCAATGGTGCGCTCAACTATTACAACAACGTCGAGAAGAATCTCAAAGTCGGTCCAAAGGCACAATGAATAGCTGGCAATAACAGTGATTAGCTAGCAGCGAGATTTCAGCTGGCTTTTGAAACTGCCACCGGTTGATGACGAACGGCCTGGTTTCTGAGCGCGTTAATCATAAAATCCCAGGACATTTGACGAGCATCAAAATAGTTCTCTGGTTTTGGAACGCCCATGAGCCACTGAATCAGATTGCGTTTTGGCACGGCTCCGTCGATTGCGTGCGCGCCGCCTTTCACGACGTATTCGCTGACCTTATTGTCACCGGTCGGTGAACGCCAGTCTCGTTGAATGAAGTTGGGAGTATCGTTGACTGTTCCCAGTGCATTACCGTTGGATTCACCCCAGAACTCAGCCTGACGCAATGGTCTGCCAAGCTGGTTGTTTTCCAATCCCAGTGTAAAAAGGCTCTTGCCTCCATTCAACGGCAGCACTCTATCGTTGTCGCCGAGAACGAATATGCCGTCGATTGGATGCTTATGCATTGCAGTATTCATGACTTGTTCGTCAAACTTATCCATGGTGCCGTGAATTGATGCCACCACTCCCACATCAGGTCTGGCAGCGGCAATTCTATTGGCCATCTTTCCGCCCAATGAAAATCCGGACACGGCAATATTTTCTGTATTGGCATTCGGCACGTGATCGCGGACAAAGCTCATCATGTCCCCGAAGGAAACTTGATCGCTATAGGGTGCCATACCTTTTGGAGGAACCGCATAACCGAAATTGGCATCGTGGAAGCTCTGGTACGTGCCCAATCCTTTTAGCCCGTCGCGTCCATGAAGCATGGCGACCACAGCGCCATCCTTGTCCGCCAGCTTGAAATAATTCAATTCAGGGAGAATTCCTTCCGCTTGCCCATTCGGATTAAGTCCGTGCAAGTGTGTTACCACCGGGGCGCGCTCGGCTCCGTTTACAGCGCCTTGAGAAACATAGATGCTTGCCTTACGCTCAGCACCTTCGCTCATGAAGGAAACGCGATAGTTGCCAGGCTCAAGCTTTTGACCAGGCTGCAAATCAGCAGCATTGATGTCTTTTACTTCTTTGAACTGCCAGGGTAAATTCTCAGGCTTGTAGGCCGCGTCTGACTCGGCCTTGGCGGCACGCCAATTGGCGAATCTGCCGAGCTGGTGGGTGGCTGTTCCCAGAGCCATCCAGGCGCCTGTTCCAACTAGCAAATCTTGCGCCGACGCACCGTGCCCGGTGTTAATAAACGAGCTAGCCTCGGTGTTCGTAAAGCCGGCGATTCCATTGGAGATGCCGTAGCGCGCAAACCCAGAGGCAAGACTTTGCTCCGGCAGGGCTTTAATCGACGACAGTTTGCCTAACTGTCCCGGACCGAATTCCGCAATAGCCATTGTCCCGGCACCGAGTCCCGTATTGGCAAACCTCGACAAACCGGACTGACCTTCACCTAACGGGGTAGAGAAACCGAGCAGTCCACCTGTGGCAATAGATGCCATCTTACCTTCTGCGAACGAGCCAACGCCGGGCAGCTTTTTCATAAGTAGAGCGCCGCCGACAAACATGGCCGCTTCGCCGATCATATGACCAGCCCGCTGGGCTCCATTTTCATTAGCTACATAGGAAAGGTCTACTTTAGCGCCAAAGGCTTGCCTGGTGCCATCAACATGCGACCGGACAGCGTCGCCGACTCCGCCCAGTACATCAAGAAATAGACCGTCCGAGTGCTGTCGGGTGGTTTTGTCGGCAGATCCGTCCGCAGATCCGTCAACTTTGGTTGCTTCGAAACCAAGGTCCATAGATATTCTTTTTCTGGAGAAGGAAGACAGAGTCAGATTATGTCGGAGGCGGTCCAATTTCAATGGGGGGATTCCCATGCCCTAAAAGGGCGACCTCAGACATTCGCGCAAACGCCATCCAGGACAGACTCTAGAGCTTTCCTTACAGCGTCTGCTGAGACAAATCTTTCTGCCGCATCGGGCTCGGTTGCTTTCATGACGATCTCAGAAAGAACTGATGGAACAGTTGCATCGCCACTGAGATCAGACCGAGTTATTGGCTCCGGATCCTCTCCGGTGAGAAGGAAAAACATTGTCGCGCCCAGGGCGTAAACATCGCTCTGCGCGGTGGGCTTGCCCCGGAATTGCTCGGGCGGAACATAGGCATGTTTTCCGACTACAGTTCTGGTAGATGACGATTCCAGCCGATGCGCTACGTTGAAGTCGATTAATTTTAGCTGCCCGTCTTCGGTCATCATCAAATTCTCGGGCGTGAAATCGCGATGGATTACGGGCGGCTCGCTGCTGTGCAGAAATTCCAACAGGTCGCACATCTGTAGCGCTAATTTCATAACCTGGGCTACCGGGAGCTTCCCACTATTCTCAACTTTCCTGCGCAGAGTTTCTCCAAAAATTCTCTCCATCACAAGATAGGCGCGAGATCCTTCTATGAATAGATCTCTATACTTTACGATACTTGGGTGATCAAATGATTTGAGTAGATTGGCTTCACGCTGAATGTTCTTGACGGCGCGTCTTTTGATTTCTTGTCCTCCGCGAACAGGCAGTACAAATTCCTTCAATACGCAAGACATGGGCTCAATATGGTGAGATTCAGGAGTGCTAAGTCCGCGATCCGATGCGGCATAAACAACAGCTTGTCCTCCTGAGCCCAAGCGATTGATCACGCAATATCGGCCATCAGCCAGCAATGTTCCATCAGGTAATGTCGCTTCTTTTGTATCTCGTGTCCCTTGCAACGAATCTAACCACAGCGCCGTATATGACGGGACCTCACCGAATTGCTCGGCTGCCAAAATCTCGGCGCTCACACGGTCCAAAGGCATGTAGGTTCGAATTGCATTCAGAAAGGTCGTTAGATCGGACTCCTGAAAGAATCCGTTTTCGACAAATCTCAGCGTCTGCTTCTTACCTTCTACTTTTGCAGTAACAGGCACACTCATTATCTCGAACCAAAAGTTTCTCTTCGTATGAAAAACTGTCAACTCAAAACACTTTGCCGCATCCAGGCCCGGGATGTACGACTCAGAGTATTTCGCCATACTTATCGAGTTCCACGGTATCCATCGACTTGAATAGAAACAATACCTATGAAGCCAATGTATGCGTAATCCGGAGGAATTAACTTCTACACTTGTCGGCCGGCTCAAATCCATGAGAAACAATAATAAAAGTGGCGATGAAAACAGCAGGCTCGTAGTGACGCTGCCAAAGCCCCAACTGAAAAAGAGCGCCATCACCACAAGCCAAAGGAAAATCAACCAAACGAATTCGCTGAAATATTTTTCCGCATTTGCAGCACTGGCACCGGTGAATGCAGCTCGCTCCGGATTATAATGCAGAACATAGTTGCCGCTTTCCGGTGCGCTCACAGGCAGACGCAATATCTCTGTCTCATCAATCATCGACTGCCGCTCCCATTGCATCGTAAATTTTCCTGCACTGCACGGCGAGTTCATTAGCACTCGGTCTGTTACTAGGATTCATATCCGTGCATGCGGCCACCAATTGATTCAGAATTACGGGAATAGCTCCATTTACATTGGATGGATTGGAAACCGCCAGGGGCTCAGGATCCTCACCTGTAAGCAGAAAATGAAGAGTGGCACCAAAGGCATAAACATCACTCTTGGGTTCGGACTTCCCACGAAACTGTTCCGGCGGAATGAAAGCTTGTTTTCCTACGAGAGTGCCAGTGGCTCTGCTCACAAATTCATTAGAGACGCCGAAATCGATTAACATCACTGTTCCATCTTCTCGAATCAGCAAATTGTCAGGCGTGAGATCGCGATGAATTACAGGCGGTTCCAATTCGTGCAGATAGGTGATAATTTCAGCGATCTGTAATGCCCAGTGTGTTATTTCCATTTGGCTTGGCGCGGCAGCAGAACGAATGCGTTGCCTGAGCGATTCACCGGGGATGTACTGAAGAACAATGTAATCTCGACCATCCTCAACGAAGAAATCCATAACTTTGGCAATCTGGGGATGACTCAGACGCGCGAGCAGCCGACCTTCACGCTCGAAAAGTTCCTTCGCTTTCTTCAGCGTCCGCTCATCAGTATCCAATGGAAGGACAGATTCTTTCAAAATAACCTTCTCCTTTTTCGCTTGAGCAAGATAAACAGCAGAGAGCCCGCCGGAAGCTAACTGCATTCGCACTTCGTACAGACCGTTCTGCAGTGTGGCAGTGGTCCTCAGCGGTTCAAAGCTGGTAGCCGCAAATTGAGAATCGAGAGCATCGGTCCAGATAGATGTATAGCTGCTTGGTATGGCATTATCCACAGCCATCAAGCCCCTCTCTAACAGCAAGGCTTTTTTGGAAAGAACTGATTGTCCGGTTTTTCTTTCAACCGAGAGGAAGAGCGCTTCCACCTCCTGCCTGCGCATTCGATCAATTTCGAGAAGTGCACTTCCCCCCGACTTAAAGTCAATAATCAATGAGCTGCCTGGTGGCAAGCGCCACTTCGCGACATCAGCGGGACTGATTGTGCTTGTACATTCAATCGAGTGAATGTCACTCCATTCTCTAGTCAACCTTCCAAGTAATGAGCCTGTCCAGTATTTGCCGAAACGGATACCCTCGGGTCGTACTGTAAAACAAACCAGTTTTCCGCTCCAGGCCGCCGACCCTTTGTCAAAGAAAAATGCGGCGGCGAGCCCAAACAATATGCCAATGACGAGCAGTAAGAAGCTCCAGAAAACCTCGTCGAATGCGTGATACTGCAAACATTCGTATATGTAATACGCACCACCGCAGATCAGGCAAAAAGAGGAAAGAAATAGGGGTATTGAGATTACCGTCCAGCACCACGCGAATGGTTGGTCGACACGATGCTGAACATCATATGACTGTTCCGCATCGGTGACGTCTGCGCCCTGA
The DNA here is from genome assembly GCA_964531315.1 of uncultured Candidatus Obscuribacterales bacterium. Lineage (GTDB taxonomy): Bacteria > Cyanobacteriota > Vampirovibrionia > Obscuribacterales > Obscuribacteraceae > QKMZ01. The sequence continues at coordinate 9,567 of CAZHEZ010000161.1, forward strand.
ACAGAGGGGAACAGCTCATTCTCCGCAACTTCAATTTTGTTTTTTCCCAATTCCAGCATCACATAGTCACGCTGAACCCACGCAAATGCCATCCTACAACGGAACCGAATTTTCCGCTTGAGAACCAATCCATCGCAGGACAGGCGCAGGAATTCCGGATGTTATCTCAGTGTGATGTCCGCGTCGCAAAATACCGGCAGCCAAACCCCCCTTGGCTCATCCACCCCCCGTTCACTCTCCCGATTTACAGAGGACCTTTACTATGGTTGATAAAGCTACGGCAACAGTGAATACGGACTCTGCCTGCGAAGGTGCCCACAAAGATGCTGACGCTATCCGTGATGCATTCAGCCATAAAGGCATTGAAGAAGCTTATGAATTGCTCAAACAAGATAGAAAAAATGTAGCCAATCTATCGCCGGCAGAGCAAGATACCTATGAAAAGGAGATGGTCAACGCGCTTAGCGCCAACGGCGGAAAGACAGACATTTTGCCGGGTCTCTCACTTGCCTATTTGAAAGAGCACGAAGTTGGCTATAAGAATCCTGACGACGGCAGTGAGTTCGACGTCAGAGAAGTCGGTAATGACGCAAAGAGATTGTTCGACAAGCGCGAGATGGAAGACTCCTACGCTGGACTAAGCGGTGGGAAGACTCTCAACAAGGTCGATGACATCGAAGTAACATTGCTAGGCAACGCTGCCGATTTGCTCAAGAAAAATGATTTCAATGGCAAAAATATCAAAGGTCTCGACGATCTTGACGATGTCTTGAAAGACAATAAAGAAAATGTCTTGCAAGAAGACGGCTTCCAAAAGACTCGCGACTTCAACAAGAGTATCGCAGAAGCTTTTGTAAAAAATTCCAGACTCTTCGCCAATCTCGATGAAGCCAATGGTGACGAAGAGCGCGATGGAAAAATTACCCAGAAAGAAGTGCAACACTTCCTGGATCATTGCGACAAAAATCCGTCATACAAAGCACTTTTCACTGATGAAGAAATGAAAGCCGTACAAGATCTGAAGAAAACTTTTGATGATCCCAACAACCATGAAGACGACAATCAAGTTTTTGTCAAACACTGGAATCCCTTGATAGGCTCAAGAAAGAACTGGATCACTGAAGACTCCATAAAAGAGGCAGTAGGCGGCGAAGCAGGCATCAAAGCAATAGAAAAGACAGTTGCAGAAGAGAAGGCAAAAGCCACTGAAAAGAAAGACGAAAAAACCGACAGCAAGGAAGAAAATAAGAAGGACGGCGACAAGACAACTGTAGAAGATGCCGCCAAGAAAAAGGCAGAAAACACAAACGAAAAAACTGCCGAAAAAACGAAAACTGAAGTAGTCGACGCTGAAACCCAGATGCTTAACGATGCAGTGCAGAAGGTCGGCGAAGGACCCTACCAGGTTGCCGCTCGACTGCTCCGCAACAAGCATGATTCCGCAGCTCAAACGATCTTGACCCAGATCCTAAGAGAGCAACTCATTGAAGATACTGGTTCTAAGACATACGCAGAAGCAGTCTCGAAATTGGACGTCGGTCACAAATTCATGACTTGCGAAGGATTGGAAAAGATTCGCGAAAAGGCGGAAGCGTCAAAGAACCCAACTTTGATGGAATTGTTCGGTAAATCGCAAGCTCAACTGAAGGCAGAAGCAGACGCTGAAAAAAAAGCTAAAACAAACGAAGAAAAACTAAAAGAACTCTTGAATAAGGACGAATAACTCAATAAAAGTTTGATCGGGCAACTCTGAACTCGTAAATATGGCGGATGATGTACCAGCTCATTCGCCATATTTTTTTCTTGGCATTAAGACATTCCCGGTTCCCAAATCTGGTAGTGACCCAGAAGTTTTACAGTTTCCGTTCTGGCCTTGATGGCATCGATAACCTGCTTTTCTTTCTCTTTTGAATCGAGCACCATATCAAGGAAGAATCGATAATGCCACGGTGCATCTGGTACCGGGCGAGATTCGATCTTGGTCAGATTGATATGGCTTTCGACCAGCCCATTGAGCAGATTGGCAAGCGTACCCGGCGTGTGCGGAAGCTCTGCAACACAAGAAATTTTAAGAGGATATTTCTTGCTCGTTTCTTCAACAAGAGGAACAATTCGCGGGTCCGGCTTTTTCTTGCTCTCAGGATTCTTGTACTCAGGGGCGGGAACAATGACACCGAATCTGGTGCTATTGCCTTCGTGATCTTCGATGTTTCTTTTCAGGATGGCGAGATTTGCTTCTTTGGCCGCAAATTCGCTGGCAATGGCGGCATTCTTTCTATTTGCCGAAGCGCTCACGTGCAGCGCAGCTCCACTGGTATCCCAATAGGCTTGAGGCTTTACTGCCGGCAGGCTCTTGAGAAACACCTTGCATTGATCGAGAGCAGCCGGGTGAGAATAAACCGCGGTCAATGACTTAAGTGGGGTTCCTTCAAATCCGATCAACTGGTGATGAATAGGAATGTATATCTCACCTACCATCATGACCGGATGTTTGTACAGAAGATCGAAATTAGCAACAATCGAGCCGATTGAAGTATTTTCCAGTGGTATCACTCCCAGTGCGCAGCGATAGTCGAGGACGGATTCAAACACCTCGTCAAAGGAGCGGCACGGAACATATTTCGCATCTTCGCCAAGACCATTCTGTTCTACGAAGATCTGTCCGGCCCGATGGCTAAACGCGCCCGGCGCTCCCTGAAAGGCAACTTGCAGTGGTTGCTGTTTTTTCATTGATTATGTCTGCCTGATTCTAGATTAGCTTGTTGAGATCACTCAAGGGCAGCGAGAATTCGTAGTCAACCACGCCGAGGCGGGTGGTTGGAATTACCAGCTTGAGTGATTCGCCTTCGCGTTTCTTGTCATGCGACATCGAATCGAGGAGCTTCGACTTGTCCAGATTGGGCGGCAACTCAGTCGGCAATCCTGCGCCTTCAAGAAGAGTAATCACTTTCTCGCCTTCACCCTTGGGCAGCTTCTTCAGAGAGACCGCCAGTCGTGTTACTGCGGCCAACCCTATCGCTACTGCTTCACCGTGGGTGAGTCGGTAGTCAGCTACTTTTTCGAGCGCATGGCCAAGGGTGTGACCAAGGTTCAGTACTCGTCTCAACCCGCCTTCATGCGGATCTCGTCCGACAACAAACAGTTTCATCTTGATAGAACTTGTGATCAAGCCGGCGCAAACCGGGTCTTCCCAATCGAATTCGCTGTCGACGAATTGTTGAAGCACGTCAAACAAGCGCTTCTGTCCCACTTCGTAATCAGTGTGTTTTGCTACCGTTTCTTCAATCATCGCGTACTTGATGATTTCAGCCAAACCGGATGTGAACTGCTTCTTGGGAAGAGTGGAGAGCAATTCCGGATCGGCAAGCACTGCTTTCGGGAAGAAGAATGTTCCAGCCAGGTTTTTGCCTGCGGGCAAATTGATGCCGGTCTTGCCGCCGATGGCAGCGTCAACCTGCGCAAGAAGCGAGGTAGGAACAATGACCAAATTCAATCCACGCAAATAAGTCGATGCGGCAAATCCCGCCAGGTCTGTGACGGAACCACCACCGAGCGCGACGATTGTGTCACGGCGATCGAAGCGGCGTTCTTGTAAGTGCTCCCAAACACGCAGGAGCCACTCTGTCGTCTTGCAGGTTTCGCCATCGGGAACTTCCAAAGTTGTGACCTGGTAGTCTTCCGACGGAATCGCACTCAAGATTTCGCGGAGCCATTGGTTGGCTGTGGTAGGTTGGCACATCACCAAGACGCGCTTGCCGGCGTTGATTTGCGCAAGAATGCCGGATAGCTTTGTGCGCGCTCCAGCTCCTACTGCTACTCTGGTGCGCACCTCTAGAGCCGTATTCCACAGCATTGTGATAACGGGACCACGGTGACGCGTTTTGTGTCGTGACACTGTCATGATTAGAACTCCCCTATCAATTCCGGTCCCTCTTCTACGTTCAAACTGGCGGCTTTAGCTGAATCCGCCCGGTCTCCATTGGATGTGGATGCAAAGTTTTGCACCCGCAAAGTATACGACTCAAAGCTCTCTTTGAGAGCCCTGACCGAATCACAAGCAAATTTCTCAAGAAGCGCATCAGCCAAAACATAGCTGACCATGGCTTTCATAACTACTGACGCGGCAGCGATCGCGCAGACATCGGAGCGCTCATAGTGCGCGCGCGCCGGCTCAAACTCCGGAAATGACAGTGAATCCAAACCTTTTCGCATGGTCGGCAGCGGCTTCATGTAGCCTTTCACAACCAGCCGGGAGCCGTTGGTCATACCGCCTTCGATGCCGCCGGCATGATTTGTCTTGCGTTTGAAGGGCAAAACATCCCCTCGATCCGACTGATAAAGTGGATCGTGCACCAGAGAACCAGGCAGAGACGCCGATACGACGCCATCTCCAAACTCTACTGCTTTGAACGCTTGAATACTCATTACTGCCTGCGCGAGCCGACCATCTATTTTTCTATCCCACTGTGTGTAGCTGCCTAAACCCACAGGTAAACCGTCCACCAAGACCTCGACAACCCCGCCCAGACTGTCTCCTTCCTGCCAGGCTGCCTTGATCGCGTCCTTCATCGCCTCCTCGACAGATTTATCGGTAGCCGAAAGTTCACTTTCAGAAGCTAATTTCTCAATTTCATCTAAAGATATATTTACCGGCAATGCCGCACATTTGACGGTGCCGACTTGCAAGACATGATTGACCGACTTCGCTCCGATGGCATTGAGCAGCTGCTGGCAAAGGGCGCCTACAGCCACGCGGGCGGCTGTTTCACGTGCGCTCGCTCTTTCCAGAACATCCCGGATATCGGACTGATCGTATTTGAGAGTGCCCGCTAAATCAGCATGTCCAGGGCGAAATCTTTCAATAGCCTTTTTCTGCGCCTGCTCTTTTGCTTCATCTGTGGTCATATCCGTCGGCTCAACGGACATCACATACTTCCAGTTGGCAAAGTCGCGATTGGCGACCATCAACGTGATCGGCGCACCGGTGGTGACACCATGACGCACGCCGCCCAGGAATGAAACGGTGTCTGTTTCTATCTTCTGACGATTGCCTCTTCCGTACCCTTGCTGCCGTTTCGCCAACTCTGCATTGATCGACTCGACATCGATCATCAAGCCGGCAGGCATGCCGTCGACGATTGCCGTCAACGAGGGTCCGTGGGATTCACCAGATGTAAAAAATCGCAACATGTAAACGGGGTTGTTTCAGCTGTGTTGAGTTACGTTATGAACTGTTCCGAAGAAAAGATCTTACAATACCAGTCTGAGAACTGACGGATAAGAGTGAGATTGCTTTGCATAAAGCATTACAAGGCACGATTGCCGTGCCGGGCGACAAGTCGATAACGCACAGAGCCCTTATTTTTGCCTGCCTGACGACCGGCACGACCAAAATCGAGGGGCTCTCGCCCGCCCATGACTGCCTGTCCACGGTCACATGCTTGCGCTCTATGGGTGTGGACATTGATTTGCCGGACGGTGAGGACCAGCCCACGGCAATTATCAAATCGAACGGTTGGGCGGGGATTGGCAAACCCGCAAACATTCTTGATGCAGGAAATAGTGGAACAACAATCCGCTTGCTTTCCGGTTTTGTGGCTGGACGCCCTCACGAATATGTCTTTGACGGCGACGCGTCTCTGAGAAAACGCCCGATGAAACGCGTCCTCAATCGCATTGCCGAGATGGGCGCTGAAATCTCTTATGAAAAAACCGAGGGCCTGGCGCCATTTCGCATTAAAGGTGCCGAGTTGATCGGCAAACAATTTGACCTTGATGTCGCCTCAGCCCAGGTTGAAACTGCGATTTTGCTGGCGGGATTGCAGGCCAGTGGTAAAACCACGGTAAAACTGCCCTTCCCTGCACGTGACCACACACGCAGAATGTTCGACTACCTGGGCATTCCCTACAGAGCCGAAGATGAGCTGACTACAAGCGTTGAAGCAATCAGCGAAGAAATTAAATCGAAGGACATGATAGTGCCCGCGGACATTTCCTCGGCAGCATTCTTCATGGTCGCCGCGGCCATCATTCCGGGCTCCTCGATCACCCTCAAGAATGTCGGCATCAATCCCGGTCGCACTCTGATACTGGATGTTCTTTCACGAATGAATGCCGACATCAAAGTGGTCGGCGTCAATTCTCTTTCCGGAGAACCGGTGGCGGACATCCGCGTTCGCTACAACGGAGAGCTTTCTTCGGCATCAGTGACAGGCGAAGAAATCGCCCGCGGCATCGACGAAATTCCCATTCTTGCCCTGGCAGGAGCCTTCAGTAAAGGAGAATTATCGGTGTCCGGCGCCGAAGAATTGCGTCACAAAGAAAGCGATCGCCTGCAATTAATCGCCACCAATTTGAGCAGCGCCGGCGCCGAAATAGACTTGCGAGAAGACGGTTTTACAATCCGCGGAAACAAGCACCTCAAGGGAGGATCGCACTGGTCGACAGCCGACGATCACCGCCTGGCAATGACCGGCATGGTGGCAAGACTGATTTGTGAAAACGATCTGCAGTTGGAAGAAACAGATTCACCGCGCATCTCGTATCCGAATTTCGCCGACGATCTAAAGTCGCTTCTGTAAAATTGTAGTGGCGACGCATGACGTCGCCACCACAATCACTTTGCCACATCAAATATGGTGGCAAATGACGGAATTGCCTGGATAAAGAATCCGCAAATAAACAAAATAACGCCGGCAGTTCCAAATGACTGCGGTGGCAGGTGGTCGGAATACCACTCAATGAGCGGACTTAGAGAAGTAACAACAAGGATAGTAAATCCAAAAGCAAGTGCAAATTTTAGAACGAATTGAATCGTATGGCTGTCACCATGGGTGATGCTGGCACCGAATAATCCTGAACCCAGGGCAACACAAACAAGAACGCCAGCGACTCCCAGTTGTTTGACATTCAACTGTGGTCTCTTAGCCGACTGATAGACTGCAGTCGGTGATATCTTCAACTTCGGCAGCACAATCGACATGATGAATACCAAAACACCCATTATTGCAGCCAGAACAGGGCTGGCATTCAACCACACAGCCAGAGTGATTGCCGCTCCGCGCAAGAGAGCCACGCTGACGAGAAACTCATTGCTGTCAGGAATAGAACGCCCGAATCTGTCGAAGTGAAGTCCCAAAGCTGTTCCAAAGCCAAATCCGACAATGAGGGCAAACTTCAGTCCCATGGGAAAGACAAACAGCAGTGTCATCAACACGCTGTAATTCAATATTTTCGTCAACAAAGCCAGCGGTCCGTTTTCCCCACCCAAAAGATCGTATGCCAAATACAAACCGCCCATCACGTCACAGGTCATGCCTATGATGGTAATAACGGCTGAGAGATGGTCATCCATGGCAAAACTCAGATGTGCGACACAAAAACATTAGCACAGAAATGAGCCGACGCATGAAGGTGCCGCTGCGATCGCAAGAGTCTCAAACGCGTTTCTATCTTCTGCGGCCTTTGCGTGCTTTGCCACCACCTGTGGTTATAGGCTTTCTGGAACGCGGAGTTGTTCTTTTGGCCGCGGCTCTTGCTGTTGTTGATTTGGCAGCCGCTGCTTTGGCAGGTTTCCTCACCGAGAGTTTTTTGCCGCTGGCTTTCTTTCCACCAGCCTTTTTCGAGGCGGCTTTCGATAGTTTTACCTCTTCCGTTGAACTGGAGGAGGCCTTCCCATTTGCCGACTTTTTCGCAGCGGTACCACTCACAGATTTTCTTGCGGGCACACCGTTTCTCACTGAGCCTTCTGGTTTGGCTTCTGCCTTTCCTCTTGCAGACACCAGCGTTAAGCCTTGCAGCCCAGTGCAGGAAGTGAAAGTGCTGAGCATACTAGCCGGCACTTTATGCGTGTCTTTGAATGATTTGCCAAAATCTGACTGTTTCACTTCCAGGATATCGAGCGGTTCTTTGCAATAAACGTTGAAATGACAGGCCGCCTCAAGCGCCATTCGGGTCAGTTGAAATCCGTCTTCAAGAACATCATACAGCCCGTAAAGGCAGCCGACCGAATAGTCAGAACCGGCACCTCTGGCGGCAAAGCGGGGATATTCGCTGACGGACAAGTTGGTGGAAACGCCATAAATATTAGTCGGCGTGACGACGAGAAAAACGTTGTACATTGACGCAAACGTGTCCTTGCCTGGCTCTACGAGCGTGTATGACTTTTTCAATTCGTTATAAAGTTCTAGAAAAAATGAAAAGACCTTGCTTCTGTCTTCGAAGCCGTTTTCCATCATTTTGTGATTGGAGCGATAAAGATGTTCGATGATATTGTCGAGCAGCGAATAGCCGCTGGTAGCTAGATATGCATGCTTCAGCTTGATGATCTTCGAGCCTCTGACGAGGTCGGTTACGTACTCGTTTCCAAAGGTCGTAATACGATCGGAGCCTAAAAACACTTTTCCGTTCTTCTTGACGGCTACCAATATGGTCATCTTGGATTCCCTGTGGGTGTGATTTATCGGTCGGCTTCAACTGCGAAGCCGCTTCTTAAGTGTCATACCCGAAAAGCTGACTATTTCGCATAATTCGGCTCTCAGGCATGTTTCAGCCGATGCAGATAGAATAATTACAGTTGAGCGGCTGGGGTCTCCATGTTGCCTTTCGTCAAAATCTCGAATTTCCGTCGTTTTGCCACAGGGCGCCTGTGTTTGAGCGCGTCGCTGTTGTTATTGAGCCTGCAGCCGATAACGTCCGCCCAGGCGCAAACTCCGCACGATATCGCCAATATTCCTGTCAGCCCCGTCCCTAGTGGTCCCGCCGGCATGCCTCCGGCCGGCATGAACCGGGGCGGTCCCTATATCCTGGAATGGTTTGAGCGCTATGACCAGGTCCGCCGGCAGGCGCAAATGTCCCCTTCCGAAAAGCTCAAGGCGGACGGATTGATGTCCAAGGGCATGAGCGGACTGGGCGCCATGCTGGCGGGAGACGAAAAAGCGGCTACGCAGAATCTCCTCAATAAGCTGGTCAACAAATACCAGCAAGCCGCTGAGCAGATGAAGCAACTGCACCTGTATCCAGAGACTGAGCGGCTGCACCGCGGCTATTACCAGTACTTTTCCGACGCAAAACGGCTCTTTTCGGACTACCTGCGAGTGCAAAGCAACCTCTTTGCTATGGATGAGGAAACGGGCAAGCCTGTGGCCGGTCTTTTGATGGCGCGCAAGCAAAATTTGGAAACCCTGGACATGAACAATAAGGCGCTGGACGAGCAATTGCGCCAGCAGTTCAACATTCCGCCATACCGGTATTAATGAGTTTCTCAGTCTAGAGGGAATATATAGGATGTGACAGTGGCCCGAGGTCGGACTGTGACTCGCCTATTGAAACTGCCATTGATTTTGCCCTCAAAAGTAGCCCTGGTTTCGGCTGTGGGCGCTTTTCTCTTCCTCGTTTTCCAACCGGCGCTGTTCGCTCAGGGCGGCTACGACACAACCGACATGGCTAAGCCGGAGGAAGCGGAGGACGGCAATAAACGAGACCCCGACGAGTACGAGCGAGCCAGAAGAGAAGAGCAAGAAAAGGCTGGGCAGACTAAGACATATGCACCGGCCAAGGAAGTGAACGACCTGGAGAAATGGTTTTCCCAGTACGACGACATCCGCAGAAAGTACGAAAACACACCAGACGAACGGCAATATTTTGAGCAACTAGCCAATCGAGCGCCCGGCTCCGGGCTCTCGGACGACGACCGCAAATTCCTTCATGATATG
>CAZHEZ010000162.1:0-6681 GCA_964531315.1 uncultured Candidatus Obscuribacterales bacterium
CGAGAATGGCCAGATCACCTTGAGCGTCAGCCGCCACCGCATGCACAGGAGCGCCATCTTCGAAGTAGAATTCTCCGCCCCCCTTGGAAGACTTAACTGCCAGCCGGCCGGTCATTTTCGTCATGGAGATTGACTGCAGCAAGTTGGGAATGGGAAGGTTTTGCAAATCACCTTCCAACGAGGCGGCGGCGTCCGGCATCTCTGGTGCCGGAGCCCCGGTTTGGGCCGGAGACATGCCGTGCAAGGTAGCCATCGACATGGGAAAAGCAAGCGAGCCGGTGTCGCGCGGATTGGCGATGCCGCCTTTGAGATTCAATTCGGTGCCGGTGGTGGAAGCGCGGTTGCCGATTGCTTCGCCAACATCGGTGCCCAGGCACTGGCTTTCAATCACGGCTTGAACAAAAGTGACATCGGACTGTTGCATCTTGAAAATGACGACGACACGATTGCCGTCGCCTGTGGTCAAGGTCCAGGTCGGCTCGGTATATTCAGGCTCGAAACAAACAGCGATGATGTAGCCGAATTGCTGCTTTTCAGGATTAAACGGCAATTCAACCGTACGTCCCCGCGATTCATGCGCCTGCTCGATGATTTTTATGAGCTGCTCATAGGTCGGCAATTGACCTATGCGCGGCAGCCGGATTGGCGGAGGAGATTTTTGAGGTCGAAACATCGATTGCGGAGCTTGCCCTTTTCAGACCTCAGGTTAAACACACCGAGGCCAAAAACACCATTATTAGATGCCTACCACTTATTTAGATCTGACAAACCCTGGAACCCTTTGCAGACGGCTCTCGGTCCGATAATTACTGATTTCCTAAATGGCCCCTCAGGTTTCGCCTTTCAAGCTCAATCTATTCTTGCCTTCCCGGCTTATCAGCCTCTTCAGTTATTTCTTTCACCGGCGATTCTGTATCAGCCTGCGGGTCAGTGGCGATTTCGGCTGCTTGAGAAGCAACAGGCTCGGGCGCCGGCGCCATCTCGCTGCGCATAGAGAGCACCACAGCGACGATCGCCGGTCCGGCCAGAAGCACGGCTGAGACGGCAAGAGTGGGCAGCATAATGGGCAGTCCATGAAAAATAATAGTCAGAGTGCGGGCAAATAGCATGCACCCCAGACCAGCAGTGAAATAGGCAACCGGATTGGATTTGGCGATGCGGGACACAAATAACCAATTGAAGGCATACACGACCATCGATGTGCCGAAGCTGATTAACGCATCCTGCCAGTGCCTGCTGCCCAGACAGTTGCCCAGAGCCACCAGCGTAACGACGGCAAAGAAGACTTTGGCGCTGCGGCAAAAGCGCGCGTAAATTCCCACCATAATGCAGGTCCTGAGCACTTCCGTAATACCCTCTATTGGTGCGGCGACAAGCGCATCAAGGGGCGGAAACTGCAGGCAAAGCAGGGTGGCGACTGTATTCAATCCGGACTGCTGCACTTCCGGTGAAAAATGCACTCTCAGTACGCCTGAGGTTTGCGATATGAACTCGGAAATGGCCACATAAGCATAACCGGCCAGCGCTCCGTCTACCCACATAGACCGCTGCACGGCTCGATTGTCACGATTGTGCGGCCGGAGAACAGCCAGAAAGAAATTGGAAAGTCTTTCTTTGGGAAACAATATGCGCAAGGATGCAATCGCCAGGGCAGCTACGATTGCACTCATGCAAAAACCACCGATGTACCCTTGCAGATAGCGCGATATGACATCGGTCAAGTAATTGCTGACCGGAGTTGTGGTCTGATAACCCCAAAAGAGAGTGGGCAATGAATTGAGCTGATTGGGGATTAGCGTTAACGCATAGGCAAATCCAATTAAAAGGGCCGGGCGGACTCTGATTGCCCGCGCATGCAGCACACCTATCACCCAGATGGAGCCGAGAATGAGCGCAATTACATAACCGCCCATCGTCAAATAACCGGCCAGCTCTTCGCGCAAACTCTTTTTGCTGCGCTCGAATTTCCACTTATCCGGCACTTCCCACGACCAGTTGGCACCGGACACGATGTTTCCATAAACAGTCATGGTCGTTTTGAATCTGGCTTCAGCAGCGTCATATTGCTTGGAGCGGAAGGTAAATGTCCAGTCGGTGCGCGCCGGTCTCTTCTGTTCGGAAGCGCTTTCCAGCTCATAAGGCTTTAAATATGGATAGATGGTTTCGAGGTCGTGATTGGCTAATTTCAGAGCTTCTTCTTTTTTGAGGATTACCCCTTTGGTATCTTCAGCCAGGCGAATGTCGACGCCTATTTCCTGCCCTTCTCCATCGAGCTGCACTTCATATTCATCAGGAATTTTTGGTTTAAAAAAGCGCACTCGCCAGCAATAACCGCCCGAATGCGAGCTTTTGACGATTTCATCGGTTTTTGCAAAGCCCACTTTCTCGAATATATACTGCTCCGAGTCACCGGCACCTTGTTCTGAAAGGTAGCTGACCACACTGTATCCCGGCGCTTCAACGCCATGGCGCTTCAAAATATCGGCAGCCCGTGCTTCGGCCTGCGCCCTTTCAATATGAACATTGGCGTTCATATTTAAAATGTGAGGGCGCATCACAAAACAGGTCATGCCCAGGACAACTGTTATGACAAAGAAGAACAGACGTTTTTGAGGAACGTACTGTTTGTAGCTGATCGGCCTTTCTTCAGGCTCGGGATCTTCCAGTTCTTTGACATGAATGGTGTCGTTAATCGATCGGTTGAGCAATTTTGGTGCTGCCTGATCTTGCCCAGCCTCTTTTGCCTTCGATGCTCCCCAGCTCATCAGCACAAGGAAAGGTAAAACCGATAGAAACGCTGATGCTTTCAGCCAGGGATCGCCGGATGAAAATAACGGCTTGACACCAAGGAAGGTATCAAACAGATAGTGAGAACAAACGCAGGCGATCAGTCCGTAGCGACGCAGGATCCAGCCGTCCAGCATGCCGCCCAGTGTGAGCTCGACGCCGCGAGCATAGAAAGGCTGCTGCGGATATGTGCTGTGCATAAATCCCCAGGCTGCAGCTTGAAAAAGATTGGCCACCCAGAAATTACCCGATATCCGCATCATCAGACTCATTCCGACAACCCGGTAAAGGGCCTCTTCCATAAATGAAGCTGAGATACCAACCTTCATGGCTGACAGGGCCGGGACGAAACTGCTGAGAATCTCGTAGTTCTCAACGCCCAGTGGGCACCAGAAACCGATTTTTTGCCCGACTAGGTAATAGAAAACCACATAACCAAGATCGATCATAAAGAGCAGCTGACCGACAAGAAAGGCCAGCACAATAGGCCTGGACTTCAGACCTTTGAGAGAAAAAATATTTTCGATTGCCGTATGGTCCGGAAATGTTCTTCGATAAAGCGCTTCTGCTGCCCCAAAGAGGACAACGGCACCGAGGGTCTCCGGAATGACACGAGCCAGCATGCGGGCTAATTCGTTGCTTATATATGAACCGAACGTAATTGCTGAGTCATAACCATCGATCAATTCATTGAAATTGTTGAGGTTATCGAGAAAGGGAACAATCGAATAAATCAAAGCAATGGCAATAACCGGACGCCAACGAATATTGCCGGTCATGACCGCCCAACCGAAGACAAAGACACTGGCCAAACCGAGCAAGGTCATGAAAATTTGCGCCACTTTGGCCAGCATCGAATTGTAAGAGCGAATGTTGGCAAACTTTCTTTCCCAGGCTTCCGGCACATGCAGATAGCGGTTATAAGCATCGATCTGATCGCCGGCAATGCTGACAAAAACCCGCAGTTTTGCCCCTTTATAATCCTTTTTCGTGTCTTCGAAAGTGAATGAATGGTCTTTGCGTTTTGGCTTCTGGCTTTCCTCGTCCTTGATCAAATCAAATCCGGTGAGCGAGTTGCCTGTAACTTTCTCAACAAAATTCCTGGCCAAGGCTTCCGCATCTTTGTGCGACAGGGACTTCATTTCCTTGTCGTTTTCAAAGTCGCGATCGACACCGGCCAGTTTGCCTTCCGGATTGATCCAGATGCGCAATTCTTCCTGTTGCAACTCGCGCACCAGGCGCACGCGCCAGTACCAGACCGGAATTTCTTTGACCATCAGCTGGTTGGCGGTGCGAGCGCCCAGCTCGTATTCCAGAAAACTCTTGGCATCGTCGTCATAAGAGAAAGTTATGGACCGAAGCGCGCGCTGCGTAGCCGGGTCGGGAGATTTGGGGTCGAAGCTGCCGGCGGTCTTCTTGGAAGCGCTGCCGACCTGGGCAGAGGCTGGTTCTAACTCAATTTGTCCGGGCGAGCCTGAACCTTTGGCTACCTTGGCTTCGCTGTCAGTGGTTTGAGTTTGTGCGGCAGGAGATTGAGAAACAACCTTGGTCGGTTCCGGGTTATAGCCCAGCTTGACAGCCCATTCACAGGCTTTTTGAATAACCTGGTCTTTGGGCATCGACAGATTGAGCGACGCGGCAGCGAAAACCTCGTCGTTTTTCGAGAAATAAATGACACAGCCGATGATGGCAAAAATGGCCAGCCACCAGAGGTGGCGGTAGGGGGACTTCTGGTGAGCCTCCAGCCTGTTAGGGTCGACGGAGACGAATTCTGCCATGGGTTGCCGTTATTCTTTAGGTCGACTGATTTTAATACCTGCCATTGTAAATACTCGACAAGGGGAGCGCCCCTGATTGTTCCCGTAACTGTTGTCAAATACATTGAAATTGACGATTTGAAACCCAGGTTTTCAAAGTGGAAGACAGCCTAAAATCCAGGCGAATTCTTTACCTGAGGAGTTATGATCTGCCCTCGTGCTAAGTTGCCTCGCCGGCTCGGGCGGCCCCCCTTGTGTCGCACAGGTCCAGGCGGACTGGAGCGTTTGCGTGTCAGATACGTTCATGTGGAATGAAAAGTGCGAAAGAATGTCTCGCCCAGAGCTTGAGATTCTCCAGCTCGGCAGGCTCAAGAATTTGATTGAGCGGCTCTATGAAAAAGTGCCGTTTTACAAAAAGCAAATGGATGAAAGAGGAGTCAGTGCCAGGTCGTTGAACACACTGGCCGACCTGAAGAACTTTCCTTTCACAAAAAAATCCGACCTGCGCGACCATTACCCCTTTGGTTTATTTTCCGAGCCTCTAACCAACGTCACCAGGCTGCATGCATCTTCCGGCACCAAAGGAAAACCTACGGTCGTAGGCTATACGAAAAACGATCTCGACATGTGGTCGGAAGTTTGTGCACGCTCTCTGGGAGCAGCCGGTGCACGCCCCGGCGACATTCTGCACAACAGCTATGGATACGGACTGTTCACCGGCGGACTGGGAATGCATTTCGGTGCAGAAAAATTCGGCGCCACGGTTGTCCCCGCCTCTGGTGGCAGGACCCAGCAGCAGATTTTGCTTCTTCAAGATTTCGGCTCTCGCATTTTGTGCTCCACTCCGTCTTATGCATTGAACATCGCCTACACCATGGAAGAGCATGGCATCAAGCGCCAGTCTATTAAGCTGGAACGCGGCATCTTCGGGGCAGAACCATGGACCGAAGAATTGCGAAATCAGATTGAGGAAAAACTGAAAATCGAGGCCCTCGATATTTACGGATTGAGCGAAATAGTCGGACCCGGTGTTTCCATGGAATGCGCTCAGGGACGCAATGGACTGCACATCTGGGAAGACCATTTCATACCGGAGATTATCGATCCGAAAACCGGCGCCGTCCTGCCCATCGGTGAAGAAGGCGAATTGGTCTTCACGACACTGACCAAAGAAGCGATTCCTGTCTTGCGCTACAGAACCGGCGACATTTCCAGACTGGCGCTCGACACATGCTGCTGCGGGCGAACGATGGCGCGCATGCAACGGGTGAGAGCACGCCTGGACGATATGCTGATCATTCGCGGAGTCAACGTTTATCCTTCCGAAATAGAAAAGGTACTTTTGGCCCTCGAGGAACTTTCACCTCACTATCAACTGGTTATCGATCGCAAAAAGGCGCTCGATTCGCTGGAAGTAAGAGTCGAAGTTACCGAAGAGCTGATCAAAGCCTGGGGCCATTTCGACGACGGTCGCATTGAATTCTCGAATCTTTCCGGGCAGATTCAAATGTTGCTGAAGGACAATCTCGGCATCACCGCCGATGTTCAATTGATGAAGCCTAAAGACGTGCCGCGCAGCGAGGGCAAAGCAGTTCGCGTCATCGACAATCGCAAAGAAGAGAAATCTGAGGTGGAGAATCCGGCCCCCAAAACGGCTGTTTCTTCCAAAGGCAAATGACAATTTTATTCAACAAAACAAGGAGATAACCATGGTAAAGCTCATAGCGCTCTATAAGAAACCAGCCGATACAGCCGCATTCGACGACCGCTATTTCAATGGTCATATTCCCCTGGCCAGCAAGATTCCGGGCCTCAGAAAATGCGATGTTGCCAAAATCGTCGGCACTCCGGGCGGAGATTCCGAATATTATTTGATGGCTGAGCTTTTCTTCGACGATATGGAAAGTCTGAAAGCAGGCATGGGCTCGCCGGAAGGCAAAGCAGCCGCCAAAGATGTGATGAGCTTCGCCAAAGACATCGTCTATATGATGTTCGCTGAAGAAGTAAAGGTTCCCGCATCCGTTTAGGACCAGGTCAAAACGTCCTTGCTGAATTTAAGCGCTTGCATTTGACCGCAACGATTTAAACAGGCAAATCACCAAGGAGTAGAAATGTCGCATACATCCACGGCAGACAG
>CAZHEZ010000162.1:6691-19260 GCA_964531315.1 uncultured Candidatus Obscuribacterales bacterium
AGCGTATTTACAGGCGCGCCCCCCGAATCATTCGGATTCAAGCGCATCATTTATGCCAAGTCCGGCTTCACCTCGACCATCACCATCAACCGTCCAGACGTGCTCAACTGCTTCGACTCGTTGACATTAAAGGAATTGGGTGCGGCCTTCGTTGACTCGGCTCAAGATGACAATGTCGCTGTTGTAATCATCACAGGCGCCGGCAGCAAAGCCTTTTGCACGGGCGCCGATTTGAAGGAACAAGAAGACTATATCCTCAAAAAGCCGAACAACTATTACAAGTGGATGTATCAGTTTATTGAAATGCACGACCGCCTGCGCAATATCGGCAAGCCGACCATTGCCAAATTGAACGGCATGGTGGTGGGTGGAGGCAATGAGCTGAACATGGCTTGCGACCTGGCAGTGGCTGCCGATCATGTGACAATCAGACAGGTGGGCGCCGGGCGCGGCAGTGTCGCCGCCGGTGGTGCCACCCAATGGCTGCCTTTGATCATCGGCGATCGCCGCGCCCGCGAGATGCTACTGCTTTGCGAACCAATCGATGCGTACACGGCCCTGGAATGGGGTCTGGTAAACCAGGTGGTTCCTGCCTCCATGCTCGATCAAACTGTCGATGAGATGGCCCAGAAACTCTATAACAAACTGCCCGAATGCACGCGTTATACAAAACAGCAACTCAATTTCTGGCGCGACTTCTCCTGGAGCATGACCGTAGGACATGCCCGCGATTGGCTGACCCTGCACGCCGGAGCCCATGAAACCGCTGAAGGTCTCAGGGCTTTCAGGCGCAAGCAGGAAATTCCCTATCCGCAAATCAGAAGCAAAACAGCAAGTCCGGCCAGCAACTTCAGCGGACACGTTGATGTGGTGCCCTGCCCTACCTGCAACGAACCGATGCCGACGTCAAATGCCTTTTGCGGCTCTTGCGGCACCAAATTGAAAGGCTAACTAAACTGAAAGGCGTAACTCACAGATTCATACTCTGACTAAAGGAGCAAGAGATGATGACCCTCACTTACCGAAACATTCTGACCGCTACTGAAGATCAAATCGGCATCGTCACCCTCAACCGGCCAACCGTGTTGAATGCACTGAGCCACGACTTGATGGACGAGCTCGTCAAAGCTTTGGAAGAGTTCGACAAAGATGAAAACATACGGGTAATCATCCTCACCGGCAGCGAGCGCGCTTTTGCCGCCGGCGCCGACATCAAAGAAATGTCGGATGAAACGACGATCTCGATCATGAATAAAGATCGCTTCGCCACCTGGGACAGAGTTCGCTCCATAAAGAAACCGATTATCGCGGCCGTCAGCGGCTTCGCCCTGGGCGGCGGATGCGAACTGGTGATGACCTGTGACATGATTATCGCTTCGGAAACTGCCCAATTCGGTCAGCCCGAAATCAACATCGGTGTTATCCCCGGTGCCGGCGGCACGCAAAGACTGACCCGCGTGGTCGGCAAACACAAAGCCATGGAAATAATCTTGACCGGACGTTCCATCACCGCTCAAGAAGCCCACGCCCTGGGATTGGTCAACCGGGTTGTCCCGGTAGAGCTTTACCTGGACGAAGCAAAAGCGCTGGCCAGAGAAATCGCCAAGAAATCGCCTGTAGCTGTAAAACTGGCTAAGGAAGCGATATTGAAAGCATTCGACGGCTCCCTTTCTGAAGGTCTGGAATTTGAGCGCAAAAACTTCTACATGCTCTTCTCTTCCGAAGATCAAAAAGAAGGCATGCGCGCCTTCCTGGAAAAGCGCCAGGCCACCTTCACCGGGAGGTAGGGGCGATGCCTTGAGTTTAAAAAACCTCAATTCATCCCTATTTGCATCAATTCGCATCAATAAAACCGGAGAATCAAGATCATGGCTGAAGAAACAATTTTATTGACAGAGATCAAAAACGGCGTCGGCATCATCACGCTTAATCGCCCGGACAAACTGAATTCGTTTACTGACGAATTGACCTTCCGTCTGCAAGATGCTTTGAAAGAAATGGAGAAATCCAAGGATGTAAAAGCAATTGTAATCACCGGACAGGGACGCGGTTTTTGCGCCGGACAAGACCTGCAAAGCCGCAGCGTCAGTCACGAAGACGGCGTGCGCCCCTCTCTGGGTGATTCGATTCGCCGCCGCTATAACCCCATTATCACCAAGATCCGCAGAATGGAAAAGCCGGTGATTGCCGCTGTCAATGGTGTCGCCGCCGGTGCCGGAGCCTCTCTGGCATTTGCTTGCGACTATCGCATCGTTGCTGAAGGCGTCAGCTTCATTCAGTCATTCACCAAAGTCGGTCTGGTCCCGGATTCCGGCGCCACCTTCCTGCTTCCTCGTTTAATCGGCGTTACCCGCGCCTTCGATTTGATGCTCTCCGCCGATAAGATGGAAGCCAAAGAAGCACTGGAACTGGGAGCGATCAATAAGATAGTTGCAGCTGATGCCCTGATGAAAGAAGCGACCGAATTGGCCGAAAAACTGGCTAATGGTCCGACCAAAGCATTTGCCCTCACCAAGCGTGCGGTCAATCGCTCTATATTTCCCGATCTCGAAGAACTGCTTGAGTACGAAGCACAATTGCAAGAAATCGCCGGACGCTCCGATGATTTCCAAGAAGGCGTCAAAGCCTTTGTGGAAAAACGTACTCCTGCCTACACAGGCAAATAGTTTTCTGTGAGCAATAATCTGAACCTGAAAACGTTCCTCTGGCGCGGCGCAATGCTATTGCTTTGCGCTTTGCCCGCCCTTGCACCGGCTTCTTTTGCTCAGGTGAAATTGCACGCGCCGTGCGCAAATAAAAACGTAAGTGAACTCTCTTTCCTTGCAGGAAAGTGGAAAACGAAAAACGCCAATTCCTCCTTTGAAGAACACTGGATGGCACCGGCAGACGGCTCGATGATCGGCATGGGAAGAGAGATGGACGGCAATAAAATGCAATTCCATGAATACTTGCGCATAGAGCAAAGAAAGGATGGAATTTTCTATGTCGCTCAGCCAATGGGCAAAGCACCCACCGATTTTCGGCTGACCAATGAGAATACAAACACGCTGATGTTCGAGAATCCTGAACACGATTTTCCCAAAGTAATTACTTACGAAAAGCGCATAGATGGCTCGCTCTGTATAACCGTGTCTGGAAATGGTCCCAAGAAAAATAAATCCTTTCAACACATCTTGTTCAAAGAATAGATTTTATTGAGACTTTAGAACCCTGATTCGTGCGGCTGAAGTTGCTGCAATTCTTGATCTTTCTGTTCTTTCTGCGCTTGCTGGCGCATATATGGAGACGGTTGAGGAGCCTCGGGAGCGGCTTGAGTCGGTTGGAGCATTTGCTCGAGCATGCCAATTCTCTGTTTCACTGCCGAGGTTCTTTTCACGTCGGCACAGGTGCGGCAAAACTCTTTGTATTCTTTGATGGCTGATGATACGTGGCGTTCTTGATCAAACATCATGGCCAAATCGAGATGCGCTTCTGCATTGTCTTTGTTGATGCTCAAAGTTCTATGCAAGTCCTCCAGGGCATGCTGGTGGTCGCCCAGGGCAAGATAACATTTGCCGCGACTGGTAAACAGCGTTTCTTCATCCAGTCCTTTCAAGGTTTTTTCGCTGTTGAGCATGCCTGTAAATTGATTGATGGCACTGGGCCATCGCTTCGCCCACATCAGCATGTCGGCATAATTCATCCAGGCTTCGGTGTAGCTCCAGGGCTTGTCGCCGAGCGCTTGCTGGAACCAGCCGACAGCGCCGTCATAATCGTTTCTCGCCTTGCAGACCAGACCGTAGAGGTTATAGGCCTTAGGACATTGACCCTGAAAATCGGACAGCGCGCGCCTGGCCTCTTCCTCAGCATCATTGAGCCGATTGAGGCGCAAGAAAATGTGACCGAGGTGAATATGCGCTTCCCAGGACGGGCCAACATTTTGCTCCAGATGTTTGTTGAAAGCCTCAATTGCCTTGGTGTCTTCGTGCTTGACCATATAAGTGACGCCCAGCCAGAACCAGGCTTGCGGCTGATATTCGTTGCGGGCAAAATAAATTGATTGCTTGAAAGCGTCGACAGCACCGTCATAATCTTTCGATTTGTATTTCTCGATGCCGATATCGTATTGCGCATCAGATGGCAAAACGTGCCCTTTGCCGCGCTCGGACTTGGCCTGGCAATCAATGACCATGGTCGGCAAAAGGCAGAGGAGAAGGGTAAATGCAAGCAATACTTTATGCATTCTGTCCAACTTCCAGATCTCCAAAAGATCAGACTCCCATCATTTCTTTGAATTGGGCCTCATCAAGAACTGTTATACCAAGTTCTTGCGCTTTTGCCAGTTTTGAGCCGGCGCTGGCTCCAGCCACCACATAGTCGGTCTTTTTGGACACGGAGCCGGACGCTTTGCCGCCCCTTTCTTTGATCATTTTTTCTGCTTGCACGCGATCTAAGGTTTCCATTGTCCCTGTAAGAACAAATGTCTTGCCTGTAAGAGTCTTCTCAATAGCATTGCGGGCATCAATCTCGCTCTCGCTCACCTGCATTTGCACGCCCAGGCTGCGCAAATCTTGAATTAGCTGCCTGGTCAAATCATTCTGGAAAAATTCCACAACAGACTGAGCGATGGCCGGACCCATGCCGTCGATGGCTAAAATATGCTCTTGTGTAGCGGATGCCAGCTGGTCGACCGAAGTAAAACGATCGGCAAGCAGCTCGGCGCCCGAGGTACCGATATGGCGAATGCCGAGGGCATGAATGAAATTGGCAAACGGTCGGGTTTTCGAATCAACAAGAGCGGATAGAACATTTTCAATCCACTTAACACCTTGCTTTTCCTTGCCGCCCTCTCCTGTCTTTTTGTCTTTCCACTTGAGTTGTTTGAGCTTCTCGGCGTCCAGGCGATAAAGATCGGCAACGTCTTTGATCAAGCCCTGATCGACCAGCAGATCGACAAGCACTTCACCGACACCTTCTATATCCATGGCGTCGCGGCTGGCAAAGTGCTCGATGCGGCGCTTGGTTTGAGTGGGGCAGCCGTAAGTATTGGGGCAACGGAATGCCACCTCATCGCCTTCTCGTTCAAGGGCATGACCGCAGACAGGGCAGGTGGTCGGATACTGAAAGGCAACGCTTTCCGGCTTGCGCTTATCGAGTTTTACAGAGAGTACTTCCGGAATGATCTCGCCGGCTTTTCGCACGACAACCGTATCTCCGACACGCACATCCAGGCGACGAATCTGATCGGCATTGTGCAGGCTGGCCCGCTTCACAGTTGTTCCGGCCAGCTTGACCGGTTTTAAAATAGCAACAGGAGTGACTGCACCGGTCCGGCCGACGTCGAATTGAATATCCTCCAGTAAAGTCTCAGCTTCTTCCGGCGGATACTTAAAAGCAATCGCCCAGCGCGGGCTGTGCGACGTCGCACCGAGCGCATTCCAGAGAGAACGCTTGTCCAGTTTCACAACCACGCCGTCCGTTTGATAGTCGAAGCTGTGCCGCCTGTTATCAATGTCTCGGCAGAATGCTTTCACCTCATCCATACCGACGGCAACCTTGCTGTTTTTCTCAGTGGGAAAACCGAGCAAATTCAAAAGTTCCAACTCGGAAAAATGATTGGGCGGATCGACCATCTCTTTATCGGTGACAAAAGCCTGGTAGACAAAGACGGAAAGCTTGCGCTTAGCGGTTTCCCGCGGACTCTTCTGGCGCAGCGATCCGCTGGCGGCATTGCGCGGATTGGCGAAAGCAGCATCACCTTCATCAACCAGTGCTTCATTCAAGGCAGTAAAACTGGAGACCGGCATATAAACTTCGCCGCGCACTTCGAGCCGGTCAGGAACCTTAAGAACGCCGCCGGAATAGGTTTTCGCTTGGGCTTGCAATTGCTTGGGCAGCGAGGCAATTGTTTTCAAATTATGCGTAACGTCTTCGCCGACTTCGCCATTTCCTCTGGTGGCGCCTTCGACAAATTGTCCGTCTTTGTATGTAAGGGCAATCGAGAGCCCGTCGATTTTCAATTCGCAAACGTACCTCAGCTCCCTGAGCTGCTTTTCGTCCAATTCCAATCCGCGTCCCAGACGCTCTTCCCATTTGTCGAGATCTTCATCCGACATGGCATTGGCAAGACTGAGAAGAGGGATGCGATGTTTGACCTGAAGAAATTCAGTGGAAGGCGCCGCCCCTACTTTTTGTGTGGGACTGTCAGCTGAAAAGTACTCAGGATGCTCTTTTTCGAGCTTTTCCAATTGGTGAAAAATGACATCGAATTCGGCATCCGTTATTTCAGGACGATCGAGCACATAGTACTGAAAGCGGTGATGTTCCACTTCCTTTCTCAGTTTTTCAATCGTTTCTCTCACATCGAGATTCAGCTGTTTGCTCACCTGTATCACCCCACCAATCTCAGACATCATGCCAAGTTTGTCAGTACGGTCGGCGCTTGCGTTTTGACAAAGGCAAAGCCTGCAAGATTTCTCAAGAAAATCTTTCAGGCTTGCCAGTCTTATTTTAGTCGAGGCCTTCGCGAGAAAGGATGACGGCGTCACCTTGAGCAGTGCCTGAGCAGATGGCAGCAGCGCCCAATTTAGCGCCGCGCTTTTTCATTTCCATGGCCAGAGTCAAGAGAATGCGCGCACCGCTGGCTCCGATCGGATGACCGAGAGCAATGGCGCCGCCGTTTACATTCACCTTCTCTTCCGGAATGCCGAGCATGCGCATCGATTTCAAAGCGACCGAGGCGAAAGCTTCATTGATTTCCATCAGGTCCAGATCCTTAGCGCTCAAGCCCGCTTTTTTCAAAGCTTTTTCCGTAGCCAGAGCCGGAGTGGTAGCCAGGTAAGGGACATCCTGGCCGATTGATGCATGGGAAACTATCTTGGCCAGCGGTTTGAGACCGAGGGCTTTGGCTTTGTCGGCACTCATGATCAAAAGAACTGCAGCACCGTCATTGACACCGGGAGCATTGCCGGCAGTGACCGTGCCTTGATCGTAGAAAACCGGTTTTAATTTGGCCAGAGCTTCTATGTTAGTGTCGGCACGCGGACCTTCATCAACAGAGATGCTCTTTTCTTCTTTGCCTTTTTTCACAGATACAGGCAAAATCTCTTCAGTAAAACGTCCTTTGGCGGCCGCTTCCAGTGATTTGAGGTGGCTTCTCAGCGCCCAGGCGTCCTGATCTTCACGGGTGATGCCGAATTCTTCAGCCACTTTGGCGCCGTGCACGGCCATGTGCACATTGGCGACCGGGCACTCCAGACCATCGTGAATCATCGAATCTTGGAAGGCGACATGGCCCATGCGCTTGCCGAAGCGGGCCGCATTGGCGTCTACAAAATAAGGAGCCTGGCTCATCGATTCCATGCCGCCGGCGATAATGATTTCGCCGTCATTGGCGCGGATTCTCAAGTCGCCCAGTGTGACGGCGCGCATGCCGGAAGCGCAAACTTTATTGATGGTTGTCGATTCGCAAGTGTTGGGCAAACCAGCCTTTAAAAGAGCCTGGCGGGAGGGAATTTGACCGCATCCGGCCTGCACTACCTGACCGAGAATCACCTCATCAACCGATTCACCCTCGATTTTATTGCGTTTGACCAGCTCTTTGATCAGCGACGCGGCCAGATCAACTGCCGACACTGTGCTCAGTCCGCCGCCGAGCTTTCCAAATGGGGTACGCAAACCGTCTACGATTACTGTCTCAACCATTTTCGCCAATCCTCTGTTTCTAATTCCCGATTGATACCGGGTCAGGTAAATGCAGCCTCGATGAAGTCATGAACAATCGCCGAGGCAGCTAAATCGTACATTTCATGGAGCTAAAAGCTTCAACCCATCACTATTTGTTCAATTTCCTCGGGTATTTTCGAGATCGAGGGTCACTCTTTTAAATACGGGTATAGATACCAAGAGAGGGCAGCTTCGCTCATACTTTGCCCGTCAGTATGCCCAACACTATGTATGATTAGAAAACTCGAGAGGCGCTGCCCGTTTGAGACAGGAAGGTCTCAACCAAAACCCAGCCAGCAAAACCAGAAGGAAGGACAGTAAAAATGAAATCCTTTGGCAACCGAGGAGGGAGCCCGGAGAAGCAGCCTGGAAAGCCTATGGGCAGGCCGCCGCAAGGTCAGCGCGCCTACAACCGAACCAATCTCAACGAGAATTATCAGCAAGACGACAATCAATACCCTGCTCAATTTCCCAACCAGCAAGGGATGCAGGGCCAACAGGGGCAGGGCTATCAGGGGCAGGGCTATGAGCAAGGTGAATGGCAGGACCAAGATGAAACCGATAACGCGCCCCAGGTAAGAATTGAGCCGGGCAAACGCGCCGGAGCCTTGCTCATCGACTTTGTCTGCGCCTATTTTATCGGCGTAATAATTTCAGTACCCATGACATTTGTCCCTTTCATGAACCAGTTTTTCAATGCTCAACTGGCAATGCCGATTATCGTGCTGTTTAAAGATGCGCTTTTCAACGGACGCGGCTTCGGCAAGAATCTTATGGGTCTGCAGGTAGTCGACGCCCGCACAGGCAGGCCCTGCTCGATTTCCCAGTCTTTCAAACGCAATGTGATTCTGGTGGCGCCGTACCTCGTACTACTGCTCATTCAGGTCGTTCTCAGCCTGCTGCAACTGATCAATCTGCCCTTCCCCTGGTGGCAGGATGCTCACAAGATGGTGCGCGACTCGATCACCGGTTTAATTCAGATTGTCGGCATGATTTATGTGGCAGTGGTTCTGCCGATGGAATGTTATCGAGCCTGGCGTCGTCCGGACAGCTTGAGAAAGGGCGACGAGATAGCAGGCACAATGGTTGTCGACTCAAACATGGATTTCTCCGACCCCTTGCCAAGGTAAGATAGCGATCAAAGTCTAGTCAAGCAGCGGCAAGGGCTTAACAAGCTGGCAGGCCATGACCATTAGTTGCTAACATTTATCCTTGCAATTTCTTGCTGCCCGCTCAACCGAGCGGACTGCCGGTATCAGTTTGTAAGAAAGAGACCTCATGACCGGCAACTAGTTCGAGGTTAATTCGGATGACACACAAAACAGCCTATCTCTGGGGCCCGGTATCCAGCTTTTCTGGACCGCTGGCGGCCACCTTGGTGACGCGCGGTTGGACGGTGCACATCCCCACCAAGTCTTCGCTCAATCTCTTCAGCCTCTCGCCTCTGGACTTGCGCTCCTCAGCCAGAAGCGCGCTCGAACAAGCATTCGGCGGACGCGAAAAATTTCGCATGTTTCAAGATCGCATCAAATTTATAGATCAGGCCGAAGGCGCCAAATCCGGCACCACATATGATGCGGTAATTTTCTGCGGGTTGCCGCCCAATTTTGATGAACCCAGAGTGCCGAGAGCGCCATGGGCAGCCACTGAATTGCCGGCTCTATTGAAGTATTTCAAAGAACAGCCGATTTTCGTCGTCTCCTCTATCTGGGGTGGCGTGCAATCAGATGGCGTCGTCCCAGAAGAATTGGAATTCGAACGGCGCAAACCAACCAGCCACTTCGAAAGCATCTGCCAGCAATACGAAAACAAAGTCATGGAGGCTCTCGAGAAGTCGGAAGCACCCTGGTATTTGATCCGCCTTCCCTTGATAGCACCTGATTCTCAATCAGCGGATTTCGTCAATTACTCCGGTCCGCTCACTCTCATTAGAGAGCTGGCTCTTGTTCAACGCCACCATGATGCGAAGCACAACAATAACAATGCGCGCGAAAACGGCGAGCTCAAAGTCTCATACAATCCGGATTACACGCTCTGGTTCTCACCTTCAGATCAGGTGGTCAACACTTTCTGCCGTTACCTGGAAGACGAATCCAGACCGAGAGTGCTCAATCTGGTCTCCACAGAATCAACATTGAACAGAGAGTGGCTGTCGGCTCTGGCTATTGAGATGGGCTTCAATGCTGTCGTCGAAAGCGAAAAGGATGCGCTCAATCTGCCCGGTGTGTTGCGCAAAATGCTCAATGACAATTTGCAGGTAAAAACACGCAATCTGTTTGAAGTAGCGGGACGATATGGAATACCGCATGCCCGCGTCGACAATCAATATTTCCACAACGTCGCCGAGAAAGCGGAATTGACCGGCTGGGGGGTTCCGCAGGACAAAGAAAAAAGAAAGCTCTTCAAGTTCACGGAGCGCCTGGCGGCATATTATTTCGAAGAATTTATTCCTCAGAATTTCGACGAAGGCTTATTGAAGCGTGCCACCTCCAACGGTACCACTATCGGTTTCATCATCAAAGATGCCGACGGTCTGGGCTGGATTTTGAGAGCAAGAAAAGGCAAAGCGGTGGTCGAACGGTTCGATCCAGAAGACGAGCGCCCGCGCATTTGCTTCCATCTCACCTCAAAGACCATGTCGCAGATGATTCAAAGCAAACTGCCTCTGCATCGTGCTCTGCTTTTGAGAGAAGTGGAAGTGGAAGGACCGCTTCTTCACGCGCTTAAGGTAGCCAATACCATCGAGCAGTTTCTCAAAGAGCACCCAATTGCTGAAGCTCAGATTTTGGAGTTGCAGGAAGCGCACTGAAGTGGGTTCTATTTAAAGAGCCCATTGGTTGTTCCTCCCCATATAAATCGGTAGAGAAAAACAAAAAATAAAAGCGTCCAGATCAGCGCACTGAAAGGCGCCGACTTTACTTTGGTCAGCCTGAACTGGACGAGAAAACTTACAGCCATCAATGCGCAGGCGGCAGCGGCTACGGTGAAGTAGATCTCTCTGGCCACATGCCATTGCCCTCTCATTTCACTCAAGGTGTAGGCCAGAAGCAACAGCCCCCAACCAAAGGGCTGTACGACCAAACTATGCAGCGCGGACTTGCGCTTTTCGTCCGGCACCGAATCGGGCAGTTTGTTTATGCTGTAAACACCGAACCAGACCATCAAAGCAAACGGAATAGCCAGGGCCGAATAAGTGACAGTGGCTGTTTTTTGTTCATCCCAGAGCAGCGAATTTTTGGCGTAATCGAACCAGGCGTGCCCGCCGAACCAGACAAGGGCGACAATCAATCCAAACAAGATTGTCACTACGAGCCAAAACTTCGCCGATAGTTGGGCAGACGCATTTGGTTCTTGATCCATCGAGCGCCTATCCTGAAGACTTTCAGATGTTACTTCGCGACAACGTGATTGGTTTTGATGGACGAAATCAAATTGACCATTTCAATGGCAGCCAATGCAGCATCAGCACCTTTATTTCCGGCCTTGGTACCGGCTCTTTCAATCGCCTGTTCAATCGAATCGCAGGTCAAAACGCCGAAGATGGTGGGAATGCCGGTGTCTAAAGGAATGCGCGCAATACCTGAGGCGGCTTGGCCGGCAACATGATCGAAGTGCGGGGTCGAACCACGAATTACTGCACC
Source organism: uncultured Candidatus Obscuribacterales bacterium (assembly GCA_964531315.1). GTDB lineage: Bacteria > Cyanobacteriota > Vampirovibrionia > Obscuribacterales > Obscuribacteraceae > QKMZ01. The sequence goes on from CAZHEZ010000162.1 coordinate 18,037, forward strand.
CAGACAAATGATCGCATCATAGGCTTCGGTTTCGGCTGCGTGTTTGGCCACCAGAGGAATTTCAAATGCACCAGGGCACCACATCACGTCCACTTCGCCTAAATCGGCGCCGTGGCGACGCAGAGTATCAAGACAGGCATTGAGCAAGCGTTCGGTAATGAAGTCGTTGAACCGGCTAATCACAATACCGAATTTCAATCCGGTGGCAATCAAGCGCCCTTCCACCATGCGCGGCTTAGCCTCGGCGCCGAAATTGCCTTTTGGCGGGATGGAACCGTCGTTCTGGCGTGACATGGTCTTCTCCTTTATTAACCGATTAGTTCTGGGCAGGAGAAGTTTGCCCTTCTCCAATTGAATTGAGCGAAAAGCCTTGAGGAGTTGTTTTTTCCTTCCAGTCCTTGTCCAAACCTTCCAGCCAGTGCCCCATCTTTTCCTTTTTGGTGAGCAGATATTGAAGATTGTGGCTGTTGCAGGCGGGCGGCAAACTGACGCGGCCTGAGACGTGCAGTCCATATCCTTCCAGTCCGACAATTTTGCGCGGGTTGTTGGTGATGATGCGCACCGACGAAAGGCCCAGGTCGCAGAGAATCTGAGCGCCCACTCCGTAGTCTCTCAAGTCCGGCTTGAAGCCGAGCGACTCATTAGCCTGGACAGTGTCTTCTCCTTTGTCTTGCAACTGATAAGCGCGAATTTTATTGAGCAATCCGATGCCGCGCCCTTCTTGTCTGAGATAAACAAGGACGCCTGTCTCATGCTGCGCGATCATGGCCATGGCTGCTTCCAGTTGCGGACCGCAGTCGCAGCGCAAGCTGGCGAAAACATCACCGGTCAGACATTCGCTGTGGACGCGAATCAAAACATCCTTCTTTTCGCTTAGATCGCCTTTGACGAAAGCCAGGTGCTCCTGACCATCAAGCGTATTTCTGTAAGCATGTACCTGGAAGGTTCCATATGCGGAAGGCAATTCGGCGGTGGCCACCCGCTCGACAAAACGCTCTCGCTGCAGGCGATAGGCAATCAGTTGAGCGATATTGATGAACTTGATGGCGTGCTTTTTGCAAAACTCGCGCAATTGAGGAACGCGAGCCATGGTGCCGTCTTCGTTCATGATCTCGCAAATCACACCGGATGGATTCAGTCCGGCCATACGAGCCAGATCGACTGCCGCTTCGGTATGGCCGGCCCGCTGTAATACGCCGCCGGGCTTGGCTATGAGGGGCGACA
>CAZHEZ010000163.1:0-19059 GCA_964531315.1 uncultured Candidatus Obscuribacterales bacterium
CATGGAGGCACCGCACTCGCCGCAGAATCGCGCTAAAGGCTCAAGTGCCGCCGAACAGGTCGCGCATCTTGTGCCGGTGCGAATTCCAACTTGCGAGTTCAATGCCATGTAAATCTCCGTGCGCAAAAGCAAGCAGCGGATTCCAAGTTCGGCACAGCCAGGGGTCGGGTTGGCAATGCCAAATATAAAGGAATTGTACAAACTCAAGGTGCCAAGCGTTTCCCCGCTGTGGATGAAACTTAGGTAAGAAAAGTCTGTCACGCGGGACAATTCAAGCCCGTTCGGTTGATGCTTTGAGCAGGAAAAATCAAGAAGGTTGCAAATGCACCACTTAGACTGTACACACACGGTTCGCAAAAAAAGCGGACCAGTCGGCAGGAAAGTCTAGTTTGAAAGAAACAGCCAAAGTGCCGGATTACATATTGCCTGTGGCGCGCGCTATCAACTTCATCGAAGAACGACTTGATGAGCCGTTGGACGTGAAGCAGGTAGCAGGTCATATCGGCTTTTCCGAATACTACTTTCACCGCATGTTTTTGAGTGTGCTCGGCGAATCAGTCGCTGAGTACGTCAGAAAACGCCGATTGTCACAAGCTGCACGCAAGATGCTTTCCAAGGACGAGAAGCTTATCGAAATTGCTCTTTCTTGCGGCTATGACAGTCAGGAGGCATTTACCCGAGCGTTCAATGCAATGTTTGGCATGACACCAGGACGCATGCGCAAACTCGGCAAAATGCCTCTGGAAAAGAAGCCGGCAACAATAGACATGATGCTGCATTTGGAGGAAGGCTTGACTATGCAACCAGTGATTGTAGAGAAGGAAGAAGAGTTGGTGATCGGTATGGGCGCAAGTTTTTCGGAGAACCCGTTTTGGGAGATCAACAAACTCTGGGAAAAATTCAATCAAAGGGAAAATGAAATTCCCAACTTAAAAGGGTCGTACGCACTCGGTGTCTGCATGCCCAAACACGAGAGCCTGCCTGTGAAAGAAGGCGATACCTTTGTGTATATTGCCGGACGCCCGGTTTCAAGACTGGATGATGTGCCGGAAGGAATGGTGGCAGTGAAAATTCCCAAACGCAAATATGCCCGATTCACTCATAAAGGGCCGCTGACAAATCTTCCCCACACAGTCAATTATATTTGGGGAACATGGCTGCCGAAAAGCGAATATAAACACGCTCATAGCCCCGATTTTGAACTCTACGACGAGCGCTTCGATGCAAAAAGCTTGACTGGAGAAATCGATATCTTTGTACCAATCAACTAAGCTAATCGAGCTGAACTGAACTGGTTATTGTGACAGGTGGCTGTAGTCCATTTGTGCGCGCAAGAAATGCAAACGCTGCTGCAGCCGGTAGATTTCCCGCTTTGTTCCTCTTATTGGAATCATAGTGACAAATCCAAGACTGTTCACGAAAAGGAAGGGAGTAAAGGCAATCACCAGCTTTGCCATCTCGTCGCCATTGAATTCGGTATAGGCTTTCAAGGAAAGCCAAAAACCGAGAAGGTTTACACTCAAAAGCACAATCGTATTGAGAATGAGAATGAATCTCTCTCTAAATAAAGCGGTCATGATCTGAGTGATCTCCGCTTTTACTTTCGGTGTAACGTCAGCAAATTTCGCGCGGGCAAAGCGTGGCACTTCATTGGCGCAGCGTGCACTTTTACTTTCGGTATGCAGGTTTACGCGCATACTCTGCGCAATCGCCATCACATTGCCGCAATGCCCGCAGAATTTTGCTTGCGATTCAATCGGCTCGCCACATTGCCCGCAGCGCATAATGCGTGTGCCACTGTTATGTCTGTCGATGGAAGAAGCGCTAGTCACGGCCTTGTGATCTGTCTAATCAGTGTATGAATTAATGAGTTCATGATATGCCTGGATTGAAAAAAGTGTACGCAATTTAATGCTTGCCCCGAGCAATCAGTGGGGATCTTACGTAGTGATGTTCACGCTGATTGCGACTGCGTGGCTGAAGTGTTGCCAGAATTGAAATTTAGATCAGACCAGCGTGCGCAAACGAGCAGCCGTTCTTAGTAGCTTAATTGCCGCCCCGGGGTTGAATTTGCCTTCGGTGAAAACTTCCTTCAGTACGACCTGAGAAATCATGCCGTTGTTTCTCATAGCAATGCGCTGAGCAAACGGCATCGCCGCGTCGACAAAATTGAAATCAGGGTTGATTACCAGGGCCACGCCTTCAAGGGTGAGGAGAGCCCGCATTACATAAGTAAATTCGGTCGGCAACCGGAAAGGGTAGCGGTAGCAAACATCGGAGAAATCGAAGAGAACTTTGCGGAATTGAACCCGGTTCAGTCCTTCCGAAAAGCGCGAATTGATGATCGGCGTAAGCTCCCTTGCCAAAGATTCGCGATCGACGTCCTCTTGCAAGAATCCCATGCCGACAAAGTCATCGACGAGAGCCAGGTAGTCTCTTTGAATGACATGTATAAAGGAATTGACCAGATGCTGTTTTAACTCATTGCTCAATCGACCGACCATACCGAAGTCGAAGATGCCTATGCGTCCGTCCGGCATAATGCGCATGTTGCCCGGATGCGGATCGGCGTGGAAGAAACCATCTTCCAGCAATTGTTTGAGATAGAAATTGGCGCCCACCTTTGTCAGTTCGGCGCGGTTGAAACCTTGCTTCTCCAGAGCATCAACATCGGTGACTCTTGTGCCCGGCACAAACTCGATGGTGAGAACGCGTCTGCCTGTCAGACGCCAGACGATGCGCGGGATATAAATGTTGGGGAAATTGCGGAAATTGTGCCGGAATCGGTCGGCATTTCTGCCTTCACGGATGTAATCGATTTCTTCAAATGTCGTGCGTGCGAATTCTTCATTTACCGCCGGCCAATCGGTGTGACGGCAGAGGCTCGGGTAGTTCATAACCTCGTCGGCGACCGCACCCAGAACCTGAACGTCATATGCCAGCCGCTGAGCGAGATCCGGGCGCTGCACCTTGACCACAACCGAGCGCCCGTCCTTGAGAGTGGCTCTGTAAGCCTGCGAAAGAGACGCAGCCGCAATCGGCTCGGCATCGAAGTGAGCATAAAGCTGTTCAGGGGGCGCACCCAGTTCGCGAATGATGATCTCGCGGGCGATCGAAGTCGGGAAGGCGCCCACCTCTTCTTGTAGTTTTGCCAATTCCAACATGGCAGGTAGTGGCAACAGATCCGCCCTAGTCGAAAGAGTCTGGCCGATCTTGATAAAGGTAGGGCCCAGAGCATGCAGGCGCTTCAGCAGCCAGGCGCCCAGGCGGCGGTATTCTTCATACTTTTCGCTGGTCAGGACAGCGCTTTCGATGTCGGCGCCTTCCTTTGAAGTACGCTCGAATTCTTCCATGTGATAGCGGGCAAAGCCGTGCACCGCTTTAATGATCACCCAGACGATCGGAAAAACTCTCAGCGCTTCTTTGATACCTTGAAGCCTGTAAACACGCAGGAAGACGCGCACCGTCGACTTAACCAAAGAAAGCCTTGTGACGTCCCGGAAGCTCTCTCTGACCGGGTTGAAATTGCGCTCTTGAGCAGAACCAATAGACGCACCGCTGCCGGCATCGTCCTTCATGCTGGCGACTTCAGGAGGCTTTTCTGTAACTTGTGCTTTCACTTAGGCGACGACTTCACTGGAATCCCTTGACCTCTAGTTTAATGGCACTTCCTCTGTTGTCAGCAGCACAAAGACATAAATTAAAGTTCTACTGGCTGGCTTAAAACGCACTCACCATCAGGCTTCTAACCAGGGAGCCCCGGTCTTGGTTGGTAAGTGGAACTGTAAGAGCTTACTGGTAGGGCATTTTGAGCAATTCTTCACTTGTTGCATACCGTTACTTGCCTGGCTCAGAAAGTTAAACCGTTAACGGTTTAACTTCTAGATTGAAAGCCGGCCACATGAGGGGGCGCGGCCCCGGCTCTCAGGTTGTAAACGGGCGCCTGTGCCGCTTAGCGTCGATTGAGCACTTCATATTGCTTGGAAATGATTTCGCGGATGCCCTTATCGGCCAGAGTCATCAGGTCTTGCAGCTTGGTTGTGTCGTAGGGCTTCGTCTCTGCCGTCATTTGCAGCTCGAGAATCTTGCCTGATTCGGTAAGGACAATATTGCTGTCCATCTCGGCTTGCGAATCTTCCGAATAGTTAGGATCGAGCAACAACTGCCCTTTTACCTGGCAAATGCTAACGGCAGCCAGGTGTTCAGTTAATGGAAGCTCGTCCCATAGCCCTTCTTTGCGCAGTTTTGTCAGGGCGTCGTGCAAGGCTAGAAAGCCGCCACATATGCTGGCCACGCGGGTTCCACCATCGGCCTGGAAAACATCGCAGTCGATTGTGATGGTGCGTTCGCCCAAGGCGCGCCGATCTACAACTGTTCTCAAACAGCGACCGATCAAGCGTTGAATTTCATTTGTGCGTCCTGATGCCTGTCCGCGCGTCACTTCGCGAGCCGATCTGACCAGGGTGGAACCGGGCAAAAGTGAGTATTCGGCTGTTATCCAGCCCTCCGACTTGCCGATAAGAAAAGCCGGTACACGCTCCTCGATCTTGGCAGTCGTAAAAACCTTGGTGTCACCGAATTCCACCAACACCGAGCCATCGGCATTCTTGGTGAAATTGCGGGTGAATTTTACTTGTCTGAGCTGATCCCATTGTCTATTGTCGCGCCGCCGGAACATTCATTGCTCGCTTTCTTATTAGTGATTCCGTCTCTGGGAGCGCACATCGTGCGTTCTTGCATTTAGGATCGCACTGCATGCGATCTCATTTTAAGGGAGCGCATTTTCTGCGTTCCCACCGGGCACGCGAGTTATTATCGGTTATTGGCAAGATCAGGTGCCAAGACGGCTAAATCTAAGTTGTTTTACTTGAGCCGTGCCTTTAAGAACGAACTGTTTGCCGGGGACAACCTTCAGGTCGGTAAAACTGAATTGTATGTCTTCAGATCTTTTACCCCAGTTCGACAGTCCGTTCACTTTATTCACAAGCAACTTGGCAATTTCCGGGCTCAGTGCTTGACCGTTTGTTGAAACCTCAGTGTCTTGCATCTCCACCCAACCGTCATTGAGACCTAATTTGGCTTTGATGGCGACCGGAAACGGTACGCCGACCTGGCCTAAGCCGACGCGAGTGACGAGATTCATGTTTACCGAATTGGATTTGGTCAGCTTGATGTCGCCCTGAGTGAGACTGAAGCCGACATTGCCGCCCATGCTGCCGAGCAGATTGCCCAACATCCCGCCTGGCTTGGTCGCAGAATAAGAGAGGCGGTCTAAAGTTCGGGGTGAATTGATAAATCGATTCAGACTGTCCTGGGATATAGTTGCCGTCACCTGGGCCTGCGCCGGGGTAGTAAAGCGGAGAATCTTGTGATTGAGAAGAATGCCGGTGTCGAAATTCAAATCACCGGCAGTGGTCAGACTCAGTTGGTCGATGGTGAAATCCTGAAAAGTGCCACCATTTACATTTATGTCCAGAGACTTAAGAACGCCTTCATTTAGATCGAGATTGCGTGCCGTGATGTGCAATTCTTTGGCAGCACCGTCAAGAAATTGACCATCCTCCATATCGATATCGAGTTTGCCGAAACGCCCGGAATTGATGTCGACAAAGGAGATTGGCGGTGCCAGAATCGGACCTTGATTGTTGAGCGCAGGCTGGCCCAGCGCCTGATTGCCAACCGCCCTTCCAAAGGCATCCTTGAGCGCTTGCGTGGGATCCACTCCCGGCTGCTGCTGTTGCTGGGCAGGATTGCCTGGCGGAAATCCTTCAGCCCCGGGATTCTGTCCCTGAGCATTTAAGGTGCAAGTGAACGTCCAAAAAGCTGCAAGCGCAAGTGAAGTGGCCAGAGGCCCTCTGTATCTTGAAACAACATTTGTCCTACGCATGCCTGTCTTGGAGTGCATATTTTCATCTCCTGTCATTCGTATGTATGATTTTCAGTGCCAATAAATTGCATATCTATTGGCGGTTTGATTGGCGTATTGTCTACACCTTGTAGCATTCCTATAAGGTGCTAATCAACTCTGAAAACGCCTCGGGCACCTTGCTGCTGTATGAAAAGACAACTGATTGAAACTTTTGTTCCGTCCTAAGTAAAAGCCACCACGAGAACCAGGTCTGGTGGTGGCAGATACGATTTCTTACCGGAGACAACCGTCTTACTTATTAAAGACACCAATTACGGGGTGGTTGTACCTGTGCTGGTGCTGTCAGTCGTGGTGGCGGTTGTTGTGGATGTTGTTGTTGTCGCGGTGCTGGTGGCATCCGGAGTGGCTGTGGTGGTTGCGGTGCTGGTGGCATCCGGAGTGGTCGTGGTCGAGCTGGTAGTGGTGCTCGTCGTCGACGAACTATCTGTTGCACCGCCGCAAGCCGACAGAGAAGCCACTAGAACTAAACTGGCTGCTGCCAAAGCGATATTTCTGTAAGTCATAAAACTGAATCGTCTCCTTTTAGCTGACTACGTTATCTCGAGGACTCTTCAAAGGGGCAATAGTAATACATATGCCAACCTGAAACGGCCGAATTCTAACAGGTAAATACTAGCTGATCAAATCGCATTCGTGTGTTGTAAATTCGCTTGAAAACGCCAAATTCCATACCGGACTAGGTTTTGCATAAGCTGTCGCGATGTCATTATTTGTCAGGAATTGTGTCGCTTGACTTCAAAAAATGGCAACTACTTCTTTTATCAACTCATTTTTCACGCGGGAAGAGACTATTTCGTAAGCAGGGAATGGCCATTCATTTCCTGCGGCTTGTCGATGCCCATCAATTGCAGCACGGTCGGTGCTACATCGGCTAAGGTTCCGTCTTCCAGGTGCCAGCCATTATGAGACGTTCCGTTCTTTCCGGAAAAATCCGCCACCACAAATGGTACCGGGTTGGTAGTATGCGCAGTATGCGGCTCGCCTGTGTTCAAGTCGATCATCTGTTCGACATTGCCGTGATCGGCCGTCACTAATAGAATGCCACCGGCTTCCTGCGTGGCCTGTAAAAGTTCTCCGAATGCTCTGTCGACTGAGTCTACAGCAACCACACCGGCTTCTAAAACGCCAGTATGTCCGACCATGTCAGGATTGGCGAAATTGAGAACGATAAACGGATAATCGCCGCCTCTTATAGACTGGCAGGCTAGTTCGCACACTTTAGGTGTCTGCATTTCCGGCGCCAGATCGTAGGTGGCCACCTTGAGAGAGGGGATCATAATGCGGCTCTCGCCCGGTTCTTCCTTTTCCCTTCCGCCATTAAAGAAATAAGTTACATGCGCGTACTTTTCTGTCTCGGCAATGTGCAGTTGCTTCAAACTTCTGCACGACAAAAGCTCCGGCAATGTGTTCGTAATATCGGAGGCCGGCAAAGTCTCCGGAGAAAATGCAATCGGCAGCTTTAAAGATGAATCGTATTCGGTCATGCAAGCATAATAAATATCAGGCACGTGAGGACGCGGAAAGTCATTGAAATCTTCTTGCGTCAACACTCTGCTTATTTGCCTGACTCTGTCCGGGCGGAAATTAAAGCAGATCATGCTGTCGCCGGTTTTTACCGGTCTTGGCGTGACAATAGCCGGTTCTACAAATTCATCTCCCTGTCCGGCTTCGTAAGAAGCCTGGACGGTAGCTTGAGCGCTCGCCCGAGAAACTCCCTCACCAAGAACCAGAGCGCGCCAAAATTTCTCCACGCGCTCCCATCGTTTGTCTCTGTCCATAGCGTAATAGCGGCCGCAGACCACGCCGATTTTGCCTAAACCCTGTAATTTTCCTTCCAGCTCACGCATAAAACGCAGTGCCGATCTGGGCGGTGTGTCTCTGCCATCCAAAATTGGATGGACAATCAGCTCTTTTACATTGTGTCTTTTCGCCAGCTCGATCAGTCCGTCTAAATGATCGGGACTGGAGTGAACGCACCCGTCCGATACAAGCCCGAATATATGCAGCGCACCGTTATGTTCTTTGGCGTATTCGACTGCGTTTGTAAGAACAGGGTTGACGAAAAACGACCCGTCTTGAATGGTGCGGCTGATGATCGTCAGTTTTTGCACAACCGACCTTCCAGAGCCGATTGTCAAATGCCCGACTTCCGAATTGCCCATCAATCCTTTGGGCAGGCCCACCGCTTCACCGGATGCAGCCAAACGGCTGTTGGGAAACTCATGTAGCAAACGCGCATAATTCGGCGTTTTTGCTAAAGCCACCGAATTGCCTTTCGTCTCCGGCGAAATTCCCCAACCATCTAAAACCAAAAGCGTTACTGGTCCCAATTTCGCCTCACTTATATATGTGTGCATCTGCAACGAAAGATAGCTGCATTAAGCCAAATTGCACTTGCCCGAAGGCAAAGCCAGGCTGAGCGCCTCCGCTTAATCCTACTGTATATACGAGATGTATATGCCGGCGCGGATAAGATTTATTTGTGTTTTCTGTGTATCTTTGGAGACTGTTGGTTTTTGCGCCTAATTTGTCAAATACACACAAAGTGATGTCTGACGTAACCAGTCAAGACAATACAAAAGAGAAATCGCCGATCGAGCGTGCTGACAAGGGCGACACCGCACAATGGATCGCTGAAGTCAGCCACGAGCTCAGATTGCCGATTGCCAATGTCAGCCTGCTTGTGGAAACGCTTCTGGATGGCGGGTTGGAAGATCCGGCTGTGGCCAGGCGCATGCTTGAACGTGCCAAACAGGAATGCGATCGGCTGCAGAGTCTGGTCAATGACCTCTTGTCGGTGGAAAAGCTCTCCGAGACGCGCGACGAGGTGCCGCGCGAGTGGGTCGATCTGGAAAACCGCGCGCAGTACGCTGTGGAATCGACGCAGAAGCTGGCCAAAAGCGGAGCGGTAACAGTCAAAATCGATATTCAGCCTGACTTTCGGGTTTACGCCAATGCGGCCCAAATCGATCAAGTGCTGCTCAATCTCTTGGAAAATGCCATAAAATTCACGCCGGAAGGTGGCGCTGTCACTATCAAATCGGGCAGCTCCGGCAGTTTTTCGGTGAGCGATACCGGCATTGGCATGCCCGAAGCTGAAATTCCGAAAATATTTGCCCGTTTTTACAGAATCGACCGTTCGCGCGGTCGCGGTTCGACAGGCCTAGGCTTGTCTATCGTTAAGCATATAGTTGATCTTCACGATGCTAAGATAAATGTGCAATCGAAAGAGGGGGCGGGTTCTACATTTACCCTGGACTTCCCCGGTCCGCGCTTGGGCGGTTGAGAATCAAAATCAGGAAAAGCGCATGAGTAAAACGCCCCTCAGAGTAATGTTGATTGATGATGACGAGACGATTCTCGACACTCTTCAATTCAATTTGAAACGGCATGGTTTTGAAACTTTCACTTTCAAGAACGGCAAGCATGCGCTGGCTGAATTCGATGAAAAAAATCCATCTTTGATCATCATCGATTGGATGCTGCCTGATCTGGTCGGTCCGGAAATTTGCAAGCTGATTCGCTCGCGCACATCAGATGTGCCCATCCTGATGTTGACCGGACGAGCCCGCCCCGACGACGTTGCCGAAGGATTGGCCAGCGGAGCCGACGATTATCTTTCCAAGCCGTTCAGTGTGGTTGAATTAATGGCGCGTATACAAGCGCTTTTGCGCCGCAGTCTCAAAGACACCGCCGCCGGCAAAGGCGCAGGCAAAATCACAGTTGGTGAGCTTACCCTGGATGATGATGCCAAGTCGGTCACTCACAAAGGCAAGACCGTAGACCTTTCTCCGAAAGAATTTTCTCTTCTCAAAGTATTGATGAAAAATGTGGGCAAAACACTTTCCACCGAAGTGTTGCTCAATAAAGTCTGGGGTGCGGATTTTCAAGGCGACACCAAAACTGTTGCCGTGCATGTTCGCTGGCTCAGGCAGAAACTTGAAGGAGATCCGAAAAATCCGGTTTTGTTGGAGACGGTTCATCGCTCCGGCTATCGATTGAATGACTCAGGATGAAACTGGCACCGCATTTGGTTAAGGACTGATCAATTCGAAATGAAAAAATCGACGGGGGAAAAAGAGTGACAGCAGAAGCGATAACCTTACTGAAGGAAGATGTGCTTTCACTTGGCCGCATGGTTGACAGCACTGTCGCTATGGTCACCAATTTGTTGAAACAAGAAGGAGCCGTCCGCCTTGAGCTTGTTGAAGATCAAGAAAAGAAGATCAACGACTGGTCGCAGGAGATTGAAGAAAAATGTCTGGAGCTGCTCATCGAAAAGGACAATCTCAGCGCTAAAGATGTGCGTACTCTGGTGAGCTGCACGCTCATTGTTTCGAAATTGGAAAGACTCGGCGATCACGCCAATAGAGTGGCCCGCATCGCCTCCTGGGCCAAAGAAGAAGAAATCGATGTGCCGGAAGAGTTGCCGCAGATGAGCGCTGTCGTTCATCGCATGCTGCAGGACGCGCTGCTTACTTTTGTCACCAATGATTTAAATAAAGTTCTGGAAGTTCTGCAAAAGGACAGCCAGGTTAATTACTTGCATGACGTCATGTCAAAACGTTTGCTCTCTAATTTGGGAGAGCAAGAACAAGCCAGCGCTCACATGGGCGCACAATTTCTCTTTTGCGCAAGATTTATCGAACGCATGGGTGATCTTTGCACTTCGGTGGCAAAGCGCGTTCATTTCATAAACACGGGCAAACGACTTTCATCCAAGAGCACTGCACCGGACAGAGGATGAGGATTAAACCTTGCCAGTAATTGTTGTTTGCGGCGAAGAAGAATTTGAAGTGTCGCGAAGAGTTGCCGACCACAAGGCAAAATTGCTCGATCCGGCCTGGGCGTCCTTTAATTTCACCAGACTGGTCGATTGTGATTTGACCGAGGTAATCGATGCTGCTGCCACGCTGCCATTTGGCATGGGCAACAAAGTAATTTTGATCGATCGCTGCGATCTGTTCACAAAAAAACGAGGCAAAGAAAAAGACAGCAAGAAAGAAGAAATGTCGACTGCAAACAAAGATAAGCAGTTGGAGCAATTGGCTCAGGCGCTCTCCCACGTCGCCTCCAATACATATGTCATTTTCTCCTGCCCCTACAACTTCGATTCGACTTTGAAGATCTCTAAGGCCGTCAAGCCTTTGTGCACTCTGGAGGAATATCCGAAGGAAAAGTATTACAGTGGTTCTGAAAATCCCAGGTTGAACACCTGGTGCAATAAAGAAGCAAAACGCTTTGGTGCCACCATCGAGGATGCGGCAATCTACTATTTGCTGGACAGTTTTGAAGCCGACCTGCGCAGTGTTTCTGCCGAGATTCAGAAAGCGGCCGTCAGTATCCTTCCTGCCACTCACATTACGCACAAGATTGTCGTTTCTCTCAGCCCTCACCACTCGCATGTTTTTACCCTGGCTGAAGAATGGATCAGCGGCAAGACCGGACAAGCACTCGTCAGCTGTCAGGAAATTTTGTCGCGTCAAAGTGCAATGCCAGTGATTGCGCTTTTGCAAACGTTTCTCAGCAAGTGGATTCATATGCGGGCGCTGGTCGACAATATCAACTCATCTTTGCCCGGAGGTCCGGGTCTAAATCGCAGAGAGCTGCCCATGTCGGAGATGGCCAAGCGCGTCGCCAACGAAACGGGCCAGCGCTCCACCTTTATTGTTGAAAGAGATTTGCGCAATATCGCCAAACATTCTCTCGATTCACTGGTGGCGAAGCGCGAACGATTGACTGAAATTGAATATCTCGTAAAGACTGGCCAGATGCCGGAAGCGCAGGCGCTGGAGTCCTTTATTGCCAGCTGAGGAAATGACGTAAATTAGGAAAACAAAAGGGAGCCGAATCAAACCATGCATGGCGAAAGATATGATGTCGACGAAATGACTTCCCGCGACATGTGGCGAATTTTTCGCATCATGTCCGAACTTGTGGAAGGATTCGATGAATTGTCTAAGATACCGCCGGCGGTGTCGATTTTCGGCAGCAAAAACAGCAAGCCCGGTGACAAAGAATATGAATTGTGCCGAACAATTGCCGCAAAACTAGCAGAAAGAAACTTTGCCGTCATTACCGGCGGCGGGCCCGGCATCATGGAAGCCGGCAATAAGGGCGCTTTTGAGGCGGGTGGAGTCTCGGTTGGACTGGGCATCGATATTCCCGGTGAAGGCAAGGACAACAGGTACCAAACGGTGCCATTGAACTTTCACTATTTCTTCGTGCGCAAGGTCATGTTCGTCAAATACGCTGTGGCATTTATTATGATGCCGGGTGGGCTTGGTTCGATGGATGAATTGTTCGAAGCCGCCACACTTATGCAAACCGGCAAGATCAAACGTTTTCCTCTCTATCTGGTCGGCAGTGATTTTTGGAAACCACTTCTCGATTGGATGAGCGGTCCGGTTTTGGAAAAAGGATATGTCAAACAGCAAGATCTGGATTTAATGACTGTTATTGATGATCCTGATGAATTGGTAGAAGCAATATCATGGTGTCAGACAGAAAAGTGCTACGACATGGAATTGGGTATTAAAGCTCGCCCGCTCAATCAGCCCGAGCCGCCGAAATCCGGCGATTCTCCTTAACGTATCAATTGTGCTGGAATGATCCGGCTGTTTCTGTAACAGCCGGTTGACTTTGCTGTGACTTCCGTGTGACAGGTCCTGGCCTAACCTATTATCACCGGCAGAGCTAGCTAGCAATTCTTTATCCCCCCTCTAAGAGAACGCCGTTTGTCGCGTTTCTCTATTCTCCCCATTCGTTTCCCCACTTCCCACTGTTGCATGGCGATTTTTATCTCCAGCAGATACTAAGGCACGTGCAAAAGGAGCCAGCATGGCAGGTTTTGAAAACACAGGTTCGTCATCCCTTGATGCTTCTGCATCGAGGGCAGCAGCTTCGTCACTGCATAATGATGCTTTCTCCGGGCAGCAGCAATCCGTCCCTTCCCCAAACAGTGATGCCGGGCAATCCCAATCAGCTCATCTTCCCAATGTCGAGCTCACGCAGAGCGAACATCCGCATCACTGGTACGACGGCATTGTCACCGTTGCCGAAGGTGTCGCTGACGAGGTGATTCACCATCCATTGCATGTGTTGGAGTCCGCTGCCATCGGTGTTGGTGTCGGCGCAGCCGCCTTAGCGGTTGCCGCTGTTGCACCGGAAGTGGCTACGGTGGCTGCTATTGGCGGTGCCTTCATTGGCGGAGTGGAGCTGCTCGTGAATGCACCGAAGTGGGGCTTTGAAGCTGCAGTTGTGGCCGATCCCGACCATCACAGTGCGTCGGAAGTGGCAGCCGCTCACAAAGATCTCGATTCTCTGGGGCACGTCTCCATTGACAATCTCGTTACTGCCGTGACCGGTGGGCTGACATATGGTATCGGTAATTCGGTTCTGTCAGGGCTGGCTGGCGATGGTGTGGCCGCCGCAACCGGCTCAGCCACATCGGCAACCGCTGAAACCGTTTCCAGTTCAGCCGTCACAGGTGATGGCACTCTTGCTCTTCCCGCCCCGGAAACTCCGGCAGCACTTGCAGCTCCTGAAGCACAACCATTGCTGCCTGCTCCTGAGGGTGCACCGCCGGTGGAGCCACCGGCAGCATCAGTCGATACTGCTGTCGCACCTGCCGACGTGCAACCGGCAGCCAATGCGGCCGAAGCAGTTGAGGCACCGGTCCAGCCTGTGCCTGTGGCCGAAGCCATGCAAGGAAAACCTGCTGCTCTATATGATCGAATCGGTGTAAATGGAAGTAACAGTGGTCCAGTTCAAGTGCAAAGAATTGACAGCCCCGTGGTGCTCACCACTGAAGCTGGTCGCACCATTTACGGCGGACCGGGAGATGTGCTTGTTACACGAGCGGACGGCGCCCAAGCTATTGTTAACGAGGCGCAATTCGCCGAGCACTATAGTCCTGTACGGTTGGAAGTTCCCAATCCATTGCTTACCTACAGGAAGACGCTGCCCATCACTGCTGAGCAAAGCAGTGAGCCATTTACATGGACCAGCAATGGCGAAACCATGCAGGCCAATGCCGGTGATTGGCGAGTCACGCAACCGAATGGAAAGATTTCATCGGTCACTCCTGATATCTTTGCTCGTACCTATGAAGCCGCACCGAATCTCGGTCCCAATTCATTTTTGAAGACTGCGTTGACGCATGCCCAAGTACTGGACAGAGATGTAACAGTAACTACGCTTGAGGGCGCCAAAACAGCACAGGCTGGTGATTACCTGGTCACTGGGCCGGCTGGAGAGCAATATCCCGTGCCGCGGGCGGAATTCGAACACATGTATGCGCAAGTTCCCAGCTAATAAACGATGTTTCCAACATAATTCCGGCTTCTGCATCATTAATCCAAACTCAGGGATGCGGAGCCGGAATTAAGGAATGTGGTAATTCTTTCGGACTTCATTGATCTTCCAAATATAATCCGCTGTTGAGTCACTTCTGAAGTGGATCGCCCAGAGCGCGCTGCCGAATGCAAGAAGTGCTTGAGTATATTTGGGAGGAAGGTCCTTGAAGATTGCTGTTTGCGTAAAAGCGGTTCCCGATACGGATGCCAAGATCGCCATTGCCGGCGACAAAAAAGGTATCGATTTCAATGGTGTGCGCATTATCACCAGCCCCTACGATGAGTTTGCCATCGAGGAAGCGCTCAAGTTGAAAGAAAAGCACGGCGGCGAAACGACTGTGTTTTCAGTGGGCGGAGCGGAAGCAACTGATGTATTGCGCGACAGCCTCGCTCGCGGCATCGACAGCGCTGTGCATATCAATGACGATGAGTTTGCCGGTCTCGACCCTCTGAGCACTGCCAAAGTGTTGGCAGCAGCTATTAAAGATGGCGGTTTTGACGCTGTATTCTGCGGACAACAAGGCGTTGGCGGCGACAACAACCAGGTGCCCGCCATGCTGGCAGAATTGCTCAATATGCCGCAAGCAACAATCATTTTGAAACTGGAAATAGACGGCAACAAGTTCAAAGCCGAAAGAGAAATCGAAGGCGCTCACGAGTTTGTCGAAGGAACGCTGCCGGCATTGTTCAGCACTCAAAAGGGTCTGAACGAGCCGCGTTATCCTTCCATCAAAGGCGTGATGGCGGCAAGACGCAAAGAAATTGCAGTCAAAAATGCTGAAGCGCTCGGTGTTAAGGGTCAATTCAACGTCGACAACCGCAAAGTCAAAGTGAAAGAAATGGCTTTGCCCAAGGAAAGACCTGTTGGTCGCAAGCTCGATGGTGACGTAGATGCGCAAGTGAAAACATTGCTCGATCTTCTCAGGACAGAAGCACGAGTGATCTAAATTTCAGCGCAAAGGGTTTTTCTTACACGAAGATTTTTCAGGAGAAAGAGAGATGGCAGAGGGAATTCTAGTTTTCATTGAACAGCGTCAAGGTCAGATTCGCAAAGCGAGTCTGGAAGCGCTTTCGGAAGCCTATCGCCGGATATCGTCGGTAGGTGGAAACGTCACAGCTCTTATCATCGGCAAAGACGTCAAAGGGCTGGCCGGTAATTTGCCCAAGTATCATCCGCACAAAGTTCTGGTAGTGGACGGCGGCGACTTCGAGAACTACTCGACGGAAGGCTATGCAAGCGCTCTGACCGCAGGTATTAAGAGCGTATCGCCCAAATATGTATTTGCTGCCAATACGAATATGGCCAAGGACCTGATACCGCGCGTAGCGGCACGTACGGATGCGCCATGCGTCTCCGACGTCACCGAATTCGAAGCGGACGGCAACAATTTACTGCCCAAACGCCCGCAATATTCAGGCAAGACCTACACTGTTTTCGAGTTCAATTCGCCCCTGGCGTTTATGACATTGAGACCGAATGTTTTTGCTGTCCAAGAAAGCAGTAATAACGTAAACTGCCCGATTGAAGATCTGCAAGTGTCTGCAGGCGACATCAGAGCCAAGGTTGTAGAAACCCATGCCGCTACGGGCAACAAGATTGAATTGAGCGAAGCTTCGATTATAGTTTCAGGCGGACGCGGCATTAAAGGTCCTGAAAATTGGCCGGTGCTGCAATCGCTCTGTGACGAGCTGGGAGCAGCCCTGGGTGCATCGAGAGCAGTTGTCGACGCCGGTTGGATCGACCACCAGCATCAAGTCGGACAAACTGGAAAAACGGTCAGCCCTCAACTCTATATTGCCTGCGGAATTTCCGGAGCCATCCAGCACCTGGCCGGTATGAACTCATCGAAAGTGATTGTGGCAATCAACAACAATCCCGATGCTGAGATCTTCAAGCATGCTACTTACGGCATTGTTGGCGACTGCCTTGAAGTCGTTCCGAAGTTGACCGACGAACTCAAAAAAATGCACGCAAACGGATAATTAGTCCCTTGCGCAGTCTATAGAGAATGCTAAAAACTCTGGTTCAACCGAGCCGGAGTTTTTATTTCCATTCGAAAAGTGAGCCATCTTTTCCAGGCACCGCACCAGGCTTGGGCGGATCGACAGCTGGTTTTTGCTCGCCCGATTGAGTGTAATTTCGCGTGTACAAATTTGTCCCAAACGGACTCAAATGTTGTTTGCCGTCTTTTGGTTTTTCTTGCAGAAGGTTCTTCAGATTGTCTGCGCTCTTTTGCATCTCAGTGGGCGGGCGAGAAGATTTGAAATTGGCGCCCGGCTGATTGGTTTCGTACTGTTGGCGCAAGCCGTCCAGGTAGCGCGATAATTCGGGCGGCACGTCATTGCCCTTTTTCTGTTGCATCCACCAGGGCATCTGGCTGGCAGGCTGTGGAGTTACTCTGTATTTGCTGTTGTAGGAGCTCGACCCTGATTGCCTGTCGAGAGTGGCCAGTGCTTTTTCCATGGCCGGATCCATGCGTGGTTCTACAGACGGTGCTGCTCTCTTTGTCAGCCCCTGGCCTTGTGCTTCCACATCCAGATAATCGAGGGCCTGTTTGGCAAATCTTCCCACCTGACCAACCGGATCGAGTGCATAAGCAATGCGAAATTCGCGCACGGCGGTTTCCATCTGCTTGAGATGGACGCAGCAATTGCCCATGTAATAGTGAAGGGTGGGGCTGTTGAAGTCGGTAGGCATGGCAGCGCCTAGATTGCCGGCTGCTGCGTTGAAATCGCCGTCTCGATAGTCCTGAATGCCTTGCAGAAGGTATTTGTTGGCGGCCAGCGCGGAATTGACAGTTGAGGCGGCAAAGACAACTGCTGCAGCTAGTGCCAGCCTTGTCGTTTTTGCTCTGCCTGAAATCTTCATCAATGCGTCTCCACTACATTTATATTATGGCCCAAAAGGCTTTACTGTGTTTTGTAATTAACGACAGTGACGCGGGCCACTTGCAAGATACCCAGACAGGGTCCGTATCCGGTCCCGGGAACCCAGGCCACTTTCCCTGAAACCTGCGTCCAGTGCTCGCAGTCCGGGTTGCCGCCGATTATCTGGGCCCAGCAATAATTTGGTTCGTCCTTCTGCTCATTTTCATTGACGATTACTTTTGCCATTCCATCCATCTGAATTGCTGTATTCATCCAAGGGATTGGCAATGTCGGGTTGTTAGGATCGACGGCCAGAATCCCTATTTTGGGATCAGTGAGATCCTGGCTGCCGTAGGAAGGATAGACCACGTACATGCCTGCCATTGGCTGTTTCTGCAGCATGTTCATCAGCTCCGGCATCGTGTAATCGTGTTTGATTTCTTTGATGCGCTGCAGCATTCTGTCGAACTCTTCCTGGTGATTGCCGGGCAAAGCATTGAGACCAGACAGGAGCGTTCCTTGCTTATACTCGTTGCCCAGTGAGGCATATCCATTGAGTATTCGATTGTTGGGCAGCTTATAACCCTTCACCCCAAAATAAGTCAAAGGCTCATTCTTGTAGAAAGTCGAGGCTACCTGTTTTCCATCCACCACCCAGAAGGCCATATTGGTGACGATGATTTTTATGTAGGCATGCGGAATGGCCAGGCGATACTCGTGACGAGGGTTGGCGACGCTGGAGGCCGAGGCGCTTAATGCGTACTTTGTGCCGGCATCAATGCCATTGGCTCGGAAAGCATTCGGGATCGGATTTCCATTGAGCGGGGCGACGCGGCGATCGTTGGCGTTGAAATTTCCATCGGTTGTGAGGTGCGGCATTTCATTAGGAATGAAGGCGGCAAAACAAAAATTCTTGCCATTGGCATTGAAAGGTGCATAACCTGATATGTGCTGGGAATTGGCCGGAGCAACCGAGCCGCCGTTAGGAATCTGTTTGGGATCGAATTTCAAGTTGCTCGGTGCGCCCCGATCGACCATGGCCACGTCCCAACCCGGTCCGTCTACGGTTTTCAACTCATTGCCTGAGCCCATCAATTTGGCTGTGCGCATATTGGCCATCTGGTTGAAAAACGTGTCGAGATTCTTTTTATTCGTCAAAACGTCGACCAGGCTGTCATTGGCATTTTGGGCGACGCGATAGGCTTCATCGGCATTTTGCGTGGTGTATTGATTGGTCAAGCCTTCTTTCTGGATTGCTTCGGCATTGGCGTTTATTAGATAAGCCTTGCCCCAGACGCGATTGATATTGCTCATGCCCACCAATCCGCCCCGATCGGCCACGTCGCTGAATTGTTCTCCGACTGTTACTTTCAGCGTGCCTACTTGTTTGGACACATTGAGGGCGGCAGCGTCAACGGCATTTCGCACTTCTCTGGAGCTGCTGTTGAGAGTGAGAAATTGAAAAACGATGAACAGCAATATGATCAAAAATCCGGCGCTGACTGCGACAATGACCATTGAAATGCCGCTCTGACTGCGGACTCTGCTAGATGAAAATCGATGGTGAATTGCTTTCATCATAGTTTCCTAGTTTGGTGCGGGAGTGAAAACAATAGGTTCAATCGAGCTGGCGCGGCAGCTCACTTCCGAATAGCCAGGCAAGGGAATCGGCAATTTCAATTGCATCAAGACAGCCACCGAAACCACGCCTTTACCCGGGTCGTAATTGACGTCGTCTACCATGACGGCCTGCACCATCCAGACCGGTGTGCAGTGTTTGACGGCATCCTCCGCGATTGTTTGGGCGCCCTGCTGGTCGGCAGCTTTGGCTGCGCCCCGGGCGGCTGCTTAGGCCAGGTGTTCGTTGCTGTCGACTGCAGAGACAAAGGCAACCACATCAACGGC
>CAZHEZ010000164.1:0-18971 GCA_964531315.1 uncultured Candidatus Obscuribacterales bacterium
ATGAAGGCTCTTTGAAGACTCCGGATCCTGACTTGAGCCCTTACTTCCACGGCATCTTCTCTCCTGCCGAAGGCAGACTCTGGGGCAAATTGAACGATCCCTGCGCCGGACTTTTTCTGGTACCGCCCAACCGCGACGACGCCAGCATGCCGTCTTCATCGATCGCCGCCCGCTCGGTTCTTTTCTCTACGAATGCAGCCGCCAACACCTGCTGGACAATCTGCTGCGCTTTCCAGACAGCCTTCTTTTACTACCTTTTCTTCATCGGTCCAGTATTTGCAGGGCTCTGGGTTTGGCCGATGAAAGTTTTTAGAGACTCTTTCGGCATCTGGGTTGAAGGTGTAATCACGCTCTGCTTCTGGAGCTTCTTCTGGACCACGACAATTCTTCTCATCGCTTGTTTCAAAGGCACCGATGACACCGGCATCTTCATGCTCACCGCTCTGAATTTCCTGGCCACCGGCTCGGTCAAACATGCATTCGACTTCTCCGGACTGGTCAAAGCTGCCGGAATGAAGGCTGCCGAAATCGGCGAAAAAATGGGCAAAGCAGCGGCCAGCGGCAAATAACAGGTGCGGCCGCCGAGCGTGACAGAAAAGTATCAAGGTTTGATACTCGGTTGATATTTTTGACCTCTAACATTCAAATCATCCTCCCCTTCGACTTCCAAGTACGCAGCCTGAAGCCTCACGGCAAGACACAAATCACTTTACTAGCCGATAAGCCAAGCCCTGCTTAGAGGCAAAAACAAGCCAATAGTCTCCAGTTTCACCCCTCATCAAAGACTGTTACTATGACCAATCCCGTCATCGCGCTTTGCGAGCTGGCTCTTCGCCACCGTTTCATACGGATTGCTTCCGCACCGACAAACAAACAACTGCAAATCGTGAGCTTTGCTCTGGCCGTCGTTGGCTCGATTTTTATCAGTCTTTCTTTCTGCGGACTGCAAGCCTTCAGTCAGGACGCTGACAGCACAGGCCTGAACAAGCAGGAAGAAAACTTCCTCAAAGAAACTCAATTGCTCAAAAAAGAGCAAGAGATGGAAGCGCTGACCAAGAAGGAAGGGGAAGTCGACGACCAGCAAATCGGCAAAACAGCAAAGAACCGAGCCGAAACGCTGCCCGACAAAATGATGCGTCCGAAAAACGCCACCAAAGGCGCTGCCGCAGAATCGCAATCCGGACAGAGCCAGGCCGGCAATACCGCCGGTGATATCGCGCGCGATATGGCCTGCATGGCCATCGACTACGCGTCGCGCTTCATGAAGAACTTCACCACAGAAGACGGCAACCGCTGGAATAAGTACCGCAATCAGGTCTTCGTTCCGATCGCTCTTTTGCTCATTTTGCCGGGCGCGGTACTGACACAAGTTAGGGCGATCATGGCCCAAGGCAATCCTGTAGTGGGCGGAGCCAGCCCGCTGGAAGGAATTCAAAGAGGCATGATTGCCGTGTTTCTCGTCCCCGGCAGCTGCCTGGTCACCAATTATTCCGTCGACCTGGGCAACAGCCTTCACTACACTGTCTCATCCGAATACTCCCGCATCATCGGCGGCGACATGTACAAAGACGCCATGTGCGCAGAAATTCGTGCTTTCGGTGTACGCTACCTTTCTGAAAACGAAGGCTCGCTTAAGGACGTCCCGCCCGATCTTTCGCCGCGCGGCAGCGAGCCGTTTGCAAAAATCGAAGGACGGCTCTGGGGCAAAATCAGCGATCCTTGCGCCGGACTTTTGCTGGTTCCGCCCAATCGCGACGACACCATTATGCCGCAAGCATCGCTGGCCACGCGCCTGGGCATGTATACCGCCAACGCCGGTATCTGCGCCGGATGGGGCATGCTGACAGCATTCCAAATGGCGTTTTTCTATTACCTGTATTTCGTCGGTCCGATCATGGCAGCGCTCTGGGCTTGGCCGACGCAAATGTTCAAACAAGCTTTCCCCACCTGGGTGGAAAGCTGCGTAACATTGGCATTCTGGAGCTTTCTCTGGCAAATCACCATCTGCCTTTTGGCGATGACCAAGAGCCAAGCCTCGACCGGACTGTACATGGTAACGGCCCTAAACGTTCTGGCCACAACATCGGTCAAGCACGCTTTTGACTGCGCCTCGATCATGAAGAGCGCCGTCCAGGCTTGCGAAATGATCGGTGCTGAAGTAGCGGCCGCGGCAGAAGGCGGTGGTGGCGGCGGCGGTGGCAAAGGTGGTGGCAAGAGCGGTCAAAAAGGCGGCTCCAAAAAAGGCGGCAGCAAAGTCGGCGCCACACCGGACAAATTGGCGGCCACACCGACACCGGGCACTCCTGGCACACCAGTCAAAGTGGCTGCCCACTCGGCTGAGCCGGCCGATGATGCGCGCGAACCAAACAAAGTTCCGGCAGTTTTGGAGCCGTCAAAAAAATTGGCAGCAATGGACGGTGTTGTCGTTCAAACCACATTGCCGCCAGCCGCTCAAAATGCTCTCAACCCGAATGCGGCAGTTGCGCAAAATACTGTCTGGGACGATACCGGACTGGCAGCTTTCGCCGCCACGGCATGCGTCGAACCAGCAGACTACACGACTACCCTCAATTCAACCACCGGCGTCTGGAACGACCCGGTCATGGTAAGCGGACCACCTCAAGCCGGCCCGGCCTCGCCTGTCAGCCCGAGAAACACAATCGGCAGCGTGCTGGGCAACGCCATCGAAGCAGTCATGCATTACCCGGCCAATGTGCCAATCCAAGATCCTGATCTTGTTTATGTAAAAAACTCAGAAGAAAAATCAGAAGCAGAAAACCAAAATCAGAGCGAGTCAACAAACCAGGAAGAAACACAACCCAATTCCGTCAGTGAAAACTTCTCCCCAGATTCTAATTCCCCAGACAAGGTGCAAGAAATGAACTCGAATGACGATCCCAGAATTACAGTGTTGAGAGAGCAACGCTTCAATTTCCCGCCGCCGCCGATGGTGAGCGGACAGCCGGCAGCCGGTTTTGCCAAGGTTCCGACCGGCGTAGCACTGACTCCGCAACAATTGCTCTCTAAACTGCAAGCAGTGGCAGAGCCCACCACCAGCTTCGCACCACCACCTCCTCCAGGCTTGTCGAATTGCCAGCCACAAGCCCCTATACGCGGATTCAGCCGCCTTTATGAGGCAGACCCGGATTGCTCAGGGCAAGAAGAAACGATTGTCACTGTTGCCGACTTTACCAGCGACCTGCAAGGTCAATCCGAACCCGCGCCTCGCCAGCCCAGTTTGAACAATGCGCTCAGCAATGTGCTGCGCCATAGGGGCGCCTGGGCTCAAGCCGAATCGCAAGTCAAGCCGCCAGTCAACGAGACCGTTTCCACCAGCTGGTGGTCTTCATAGCCCACTCCAAGGAGGTTTTTATGAACCGAATCAGCCACGTTAATCGCAATGATGAAGATTTCGATTGGGAAGAGCAAGAGGAAGCCACAGCCAGGGCTGCCGGCTCCAAAGTCGACCGGCAAGGCTATAGCTTTCCCCAGCCACGCCTGGCTGAATTCAACGCGGTGCACGGGTCTGTTCTGCACCACAGTGACTGGGATCAGGGGCTATCGCCTGTGAGGCCGCCATTCGACCTGACCATTGCCACCTACTGGTGGTCTTAATTACCAATTATTAGAACCTGAAGCTACAGGAGTGACAGCAAAAAAAGAGCCAACCGAAAGCCGACAGATGCTTTTTAAGGTCTTTTATTAGATAGCCGGGTCAAAAATCGACCCGATTGCCCCCGCCTTCCCGGAAGATTAAATCTGGGAGGGCGCGCCTGCTTGCGTTTCAGGGCGTTCACGCTACTTTCACGCAGCCTTGACTACTATCTTCACGTAGCCCTGACGCCCCCAGAGCCCACAAAATGACAAACACGGTTTTTTCGCCGGACGAGTCGGCTGTTACTCGCAATTCCCTTACCAACATCGCCAAAAACGCAAAATCCGGTCAAACGACCAGAAACTTTGAGTTGATGACGCTCTTGACGCTGTTGGTTATCGCGTTTTGCGCGACCGCCGAAGTCGCTTCCGCTAGAGGCGGCAACTCACAAACCGATCGTCAGAAAGCCTGGAACAAAGACAACCCGTTGTCTGCTTTGCACGACCAACAGCCGCGTCCAGATGCCAATTGCGAAGGCAACCCCTACACCCACGAATCAAAACCGGCTCCGGACAGAACCAAATTTCGCGATTACACACTTACCATCGAACTGTCGAAGCAACGCAAGAAAAACGAAGAAGGCTCGAATACTGGTAACAAGGGCTATCAGAGCAACTTCACAAAACAAAATCCGAAGTACAAGCCGGTTCCGGCAGGCAACCCCCAGCAGGCCACGGCAGCTGTCAACGCCGTCAATCAAGTCGCTCAAATCGGCGGCGCTCCTCAGCAAGCTCTTCCCAACGCAGTCAGCGACATGCAAGGTCAGATGCAGGGAGCAGGCGATGCCATGCAAAACGGCAACTGCGATGCACTCACCGACTACATCCCTATGCTTCTGGCAGGCAATATAAATGTAGCCAACGAAGCAGTCGGTACTGACGGCAGCACCAAGGCTCCGTTCCGTCCAGTTTCACAAGCAATCGGCATGGTACAGAAGATGTACCACAAGGTTTATCTACCGATGGCTCTTCTCCTTTTGCTCCCGGGCGCAGTTATTCTCCAAATGAAGATTATGATCTCCCAGTTCGCCAGCCCGGACGAAGACTCCCAAGGCGGACCGCTCGGTCATATCCTGCGCGCCATGATTGCTCTCTTTCTCATTCCCTCTACGCAGCTGATCATGAGCTATTCGATCGACGTCGGTAACTCAATGACTTATTCAATCGCTCAGCAATTCAGCGCCAATGAAATCGTTCAATGGGCAGTAGGAATGCAAGAAGCTAAAGAAGCCAAAGGCAAACCGCAAGATGGCCTCGATCCTCAAGAATTCAAAGATCAAACATTCCAGATGGCTTCCGGCATGATCAATATGTCCATGGGCATTGGCTTATTGATCCTGGCAGCATTCCAATTGGCGATGAGCTGCTACCTATTCCTTATGGGACCGATCGCCGCCGCCCTCTACGCATGGCCCGGCAGTGTCGGCAGGCTCTTCAAACCAGTCTTTATAAATTGGGTAAATGCAGTAGTAACACTATCTCTTTGGAGATTCTGGTGGGTCCTTATCGTGTTCGTAATGGTCACTCGTATTTCTTGGCTCAAGGAAATTGGTGAATACGTTCCAAACACTGAATGGGAAGGACTCATGCTCATGTGCTTCATGGTTATGATGATGTACGTACCCTTTGCACCATTCGAATTAAAACCGGGCGAATTGGTCGATAGATTGCTCGAGAAAGCCAAAGAAGCCAGCGAAAATGGCGCCAGCGGCGGTAAGAAAGGCGGCTCGCCGCACCACCAAGGTAGAGCTTAGTCATTGGTTCTCGACCCGGAGAGATTCTAACGTGAATAACTTGAAACACCGAAGATTATCAACCGCCTGTAGCCTACTGACACTGGGAGCGATTTTACTCTCGACTGTAAGCGTCTCGGCGCAAACGCATTCTTGTGAGACAGGGGCAACAGATAATTGCAAGAAGGGCGGAGCGCATCATTCAGGCCAAAAAGGTTCACACCACAATTGTGAGGGCGGTTCAAAATCGGCCGTTGGATCTTCGGCACATGGTGAGTGCGTGAAGGGTGGCTCGTCTTCGCTGCCCGGGACCGGAGCAATCTCGTCTGCCAACGGTTCTGGCTCTCAGGGCGGTTCTGGGTCGCAAGGTTCGTCAGCGTCCCAGAGCGGTTCTTCCGCGCAGGGATCAGCACAGCTTTCTGATCAACAGCAGCTGCAGCATCAACAATCCTTACTAAAACAAATTCAAAACCAGAAGCAAATGCAGTCTTTGTTGCAGTTGCTCCACCAAAATCCGACTCAGGCGCAGCAGCAAGATCAGACGCAAGGTCAAAAGCAGGGTCAGGGCAAGATTGCCAAACTCAAGAATGGCAAGAAAGGCAAGGGAAGCGCCCAGATTGGAGTGGGCGGCTTCACTACTTTGAGTACAAACGGGCAAGGACAGGGCAGCATCAGTGCTTCCGGCTCGAACGGACAGGGGCAGGGAGGTTTCAGTACATCCGGTTCTGGCGGACAGGGAAAGGGCAGCGCTAGCGCCTCAAGTTCGAACGGACAGGGTCAGGGCGGCTTCAATATTTTCGGTTCAAACGGACAAGGTCAAGGCGGCGCCAGCGCCTCCGGTTCAAACGGACAAGGGCAGGGCAGCTTCAGTGCTTCCGGCTCAAACGGAAAAGGGCAGGTTCAAGGTAGTTTCAATGTAACAGGATCAAACGGACAAGGCAGCGTCACCGCCTCGGGGTCGAAAGGTAAAGTCAAAGGCACTTTTAGTATTACGGGCTCAACCGTAAATGGAAACGTCCAGGCGAAATTGCCGCAGGTAAAAGTTAAAGGTCAGCTCGGCACACTGCAAGGTCAAGCTCCGCAACTGAAGGCGCAAGTGCCGAAGCTTGGCGTGAAGGTACAAGGTCAACTGCCGACCATTCAAGGTCAGGTGCCGAATGTCTCAGCCAACCTGCCCACGCTTCAACTGCCCAATGGTCCTCAAATTCAACTTCCACAACTTCAGCTTCCGCAACTGCAATTGCCGCAACTTCCTCAGTTGGGAAATTTGCCTCAGCTACCGTTTATGCAAGGGCAGCTTCCTCAGGGTCAACTCCCGCAAGGGCAGTTGCCGCAAACGCAAATCCCACAAGCTAATCTGCCGCAAGCACCACAGCCACAGCTGACGCCAGCACAGTTGCAGGCTCGCAGGGCGCAGGTTCTGGCGGCACAACGCCAGGCTCAACAACAGGCTATGCAGAATGCTTTGCGGCAGCAACCCAACAACCTGACTCTGCAACAGCAACTGATGCAAAACCTGCCACAGGGAGGCGGCGCCTTCGGTGGCGGCGCTGCCGGCGGCGGTGGCGGCGGTGGTGGTGGCGGTGGCGGCGGTGGCGGCGGCGGTGGTGGCGGCGGTCAGCAGAGCCAAAACCAAACCAAGAATAACAACGCCAACATTCTGCAAAACCAGGTCTACAAAACGACCTACATGAAGGAAGCGGAAGCTAAGGCTAAAGCTCTCATTAGCGACCCACGCAAAGCTACCGACGATCAAATTCAAAAAACCCAATTCTTAGCTGCTGAGAGAATGGCCGGTCTGGCTCACCAACCTAAAAACTCGACGCCATCAGCAAAAGCGTCCGGTCAGGCTCAAGCCAACCAGGCGGGTAACTCAGCCGCCGACATTGCCAGAGAGCAAGCTGTCCAGGCCATCGACTACTGCTCGCGCTTCATGAAGAACTTCACTACCGAGGGCGGCAACAAGTGGAATAAATTCCGCGATCAGGTCTTTGTTCCGATGGCCATTCTCATCTTGCTGCCCGGCGCAGTCGTCTGCCAGGCCCGGGCAATTATCTCGCAAGGCTCTCCTATTGTCGGTCAGGTCAGCCCGATAGAAGGGATTCAGCGCGGAATGATTGCTTTGTTCCTCATACCGGGAAGCTATCTGATCTGCAATTACGCAATCGACTTGGGCAATAGCATTCAATTTACTGTTGCTGATGAGTATCACAAGCTATTCGGTTCGGACATGTATGAAGACGCCATGTGTGCCGAGATTCGAGCATTTGGTGTGCGCTATCTGGCAGAAAATGACAGCTCGTTAAAAACGCCCGACTGGGACTTCACGCCGAAAAATCCGCAGGGAATTTTTTCGAAGGCTGAAGCTCGGATTTGGGGCAAATTGTATGACCCCTGTTCAGGCCTCAATTTGGTGCCTGCCAACCGAGATGACGCCAGCATAGAAGCCTCCAATACGGCTGTACGTTCGCTTCTAGACACGACAAACGCAGCGATGTGCACTGGTTGGTCAATTCTCTGCGCATTCCAGATGGCGTTTTTCTATTACCTGTTCTTTGTAGGACCGGTCATGGCCGCTCTCTGGGTGTGGCCCATGAAATTCCTTCGGGACGCATTCGGCAGTTGGGTCGAAGGTGTAATCACACTGTGCTTCTGGAGCCTGTTCTGGAGCACCACAATCCTCTTGCTGGCATGTTTCAAAGGCACAGATGACACCGGTATCTTCATGATCACCGCCATCAACTTCCTGGGCACGGCATCGGTCAAATACGCATTCGACTTCGGCGGACTCGTCAAAGCTGCCGGTCAGAAAGCTGCCGAACTGGCTGACAAAGCGGGGGACAGCAAGTAGCTTAGAGATCTGGCGGCGAAATCTAATCCGCGAAAAAAACAAAAGAAATATTGGAAAAAGCCGACGATTTATCTTGATGGCGATCGGCTTTTTCGAGTAAGCCAACCAGTTGGGCGCATTAATTTTGCGCGCATTGAGACTTACTTGAAAAAAACAGATTAATTTTTCTTGGAAACGCATGAAATTCGGCATGAAATTCGGCGTGAATTTCTGCGTTAAGTCGACCGTGAACAATAGCGTGAAAATGTCTTTGGTCAGATGCTTGAAACGCCCACAGGCGGGAAAATTTTGGCGTTCACGTCCTTTTCACGCTCTCCTCTTTAATATCTCACCATAAGCCCCCGACACCCCAGGCACACAAGCAAATGACACGCCGCGTTTCTTCGGTGACAACCGCTAACCAATCAGCCAAGTCAGTCGTTATTGCTTTGATGGCAGCACTGTTTGCAGTGACTGCTTTTTGCTTTGATGCCGATGCGAAAAAAGGCACCGGCATTAACACTCAAGCCAAGAACTACGACCAAGAAACCCAAGAGCCTCAATTAGAGCAAAAGCAAAAAGACCTGACCAAAGTCCCCGGCAAATGGGACAACAAGCAGCAAGCCAATGTCATGTTCAACAAAGCGGCATGGCAAGTTGCTAAGCAAAAGAAGCCGAAAAATGCAATTCCGCAGGCCCAGGCCACCCAACAAGCTCAAGCCAACCAAGCCGGCAACAACGCTGGTGACATCGCTCGCGAGCAAGCTGTTCAAGCCATCGACTACTGCCAACGCGTGATGAAGAACTTCACCACAGAAGGTGGCAACCGCTGGAATAAGTACCGCGATGGTTTCTTCATCCCGATGGCTTTGCTCCTCATTCTTCCGGGCGCAGTTCTCACCCAAGTAAGAGCAATCATCGCCCAGGGCAACCCGGTCATGGTCGGACAAGCCAGCCCACTGGAAGGCATCCAACGCGCAATCATCGGTGTTTTCCTCGTCCCCAGCACTTACCTCGTCGTCAACTATTCCATCGACCTCGGCAACAGCCTCCAGTACACCATCGCTTCCGAGTACCAGCGCCTTCAAGGCACCGACATGTACCAGGATGCAATGTGCGCAGAAATCCGTGCCTTCGGTGTTCGCTATCTGTCAGAAAACGAAGGTAGTTATACAAACCTCCCACAACAAGATACTTCGCCCCGCGGCAATGAGCCTTTCGCCAAAGCAGAAGGACTGATCTGGGGCAAACTCTACGACCCCTGCACCGGTCTCAATGAAGTTCCTGCCAATCGCGATGACAACTGCATGGAGCAAGGTTCGCTCGGAATGCGCCTGGCTATGAACATGTCCAATGCCGGCATCAACACAGCATGGTCCATCCTCACCGCCTTCCAAATGGCATTCATGTACTACCTCTGGTTTGTCGGACCGATCATGGCAGCCCTCTGGACTTGGCCCCTCAAACTCTTCAAAGATGCTTTCCCCGCATGGGTCGAAGGTGTAATTACTCTGGCATTCTGGTCCTTTTTCTGGAACGTAGTCATCCTCATCCTCGCGCTCAGCAAGAGCGAAGCTTCCTCCGGTCTCTACATCGTCAGCGCTTGCAACTTCCTGGCTACAGCCGCCGTCAAATACGCCTTCGATTTTGCAGGCTTGATGCGTGGTGCAGCTTCCGAAGCCGAACAAATGGGCGCCAAAGCGGCTCAAAAAGCCGGCAAGGGCGGCGGAAAAGGCGGCAAGGGCGGCAGCAAAGGTGGCAAGAAATCCGGCGGACATCAAAAGCCCGACACCAACACCGGCGCTCCAGCCGCAGTACCGGCCGCAGCACCCGCAGCCGATCCAGACAAAGTCGCCGCCAAATCGTTGATTCCCAAACCCGTCCACACAACCAGAGTAGAAGGCGACCACAAAGACCCGACACCGAGCCTGGTGCCGCCAATACTTACCACCACTCCTGTGGTCACGCCGATCAAAAACCCGATTGTAGTGACGTCAATGCCGCCGGCGGCTGTACGCCAAGGAAAATTGCTCAACCTGCAGAATTTCAACCTGGTCAATACAGGCGACCCGCTCAAACCGATGTTCAATCCCATTACGGGCGTTTGGGAAAACCCAATTCT
Source organism: uncultured Candidatus Obscuribacterales bacterium (assembly GCA_964531315.1). GTDB lineage: Bacteria > Cyanobacteriota > Vampirovibrionia > Obscuribacterales > Obscuribacteraceae > QKMZ01. Next base: position 10,340 of record CAZHEZ010000164.1, read on the forward strand.
GCCTCCTCCGACCACACCCACTGAAACTTTCCATAAGAGAAACACTATCGCCAGCGTAATCGGCAACTCTATTCAGCAAGTAATGGCATATCCGCTGTTCGCTCGCCTGGTAGACCCGGACAAAGTAAATTCTGCTGAGACAAGTCTGAAACAAGAATCTGTTCAAATTACTGAAGAATCATCAACCGTCAACCATACCCCCATCGAAGAAAATGCAGCTGAGGAATCAGAAATGAAAAATGTAGACCCCAGAATCTCCAAGCGCGAAGACGAGAGATTCTCATTCACACCGCCTCCTATGGTTGAAGCAGATCGCGGCAAATCCTTCGACGCCGCCATGTCAGTCTCCGATATTCCTATGGAACAACAAACCTGCAATTCGCTCCTGACGAAGATGGCAGACGTCGTTAGCGACAATGATGATTTCGCAGCAGAAGGCGACTCTTACCAGGACAATCTATTCGCGCAGCATGCTCCCCAGTTGTTCGCCGCACCGGCACCGCAACTCCAGCAAGCCGCACCGGCCCTTTCGTTTGCTGAAGAACTGGCGCAAGTATATGCCGCCCACATGCCGCAAGTTTTTGCACAACAAGAAGCCCAACGCCAAACTTCACCCAACTACACCGGACCGATCAATTCGTTCACCGCTCCAGCTCATGTTGAAGAAGAAGTGGTAACCGTAGTCGACTTTACCGCCATGGTAGCTCCGGTTGCCCAACCGCAACAGCAAGCACATCCGGCAAAACAAACCAATTCCGGTCTCAACAGCGTGCTGCGCAACCGCGGTTTGGCACAAGCTCCGGTTAGCAATGACGTCTCCAACAGCTGGTTTGCCTAGTATTTCGTAGCCGGCGCCTTGCAGGCGCCTCGCGGTTTTCATCCTAATGCGCATCTTCGAAATTTGCCGCCTGCAAGGCGGCAGCTACGAATGGCTGCGATTAATACACCCGCACTGGTTTACCGGTTACTTTCTTAGCTGTGAATTTTGGCTTTTCCGGATTTCTTCCAAACGATACGCCCAGAGTTTCAAACAGCGCCACGTCGGCAGGATCGACGAGCCTTTGCACAATCGCTTCTTTGACGTCCATATATTCCAGATTGCCGGCCCGGTAAGAAACCACAGTGACGCCGGTCACGCCCTGGGCGATCAACTCGACGGCGGCAGAACCAACTTCCAAACCGAAGTTCGAATCAAGAGCGGATGATGATCCGCAGCGCACCATGTGGCTGGGACGAATTTCGCGCACTTCAGGAATTTCATAGACGCCTTCTACGAATTGACCGGTGCGTTTCATGAATTCTTTGATTTCGGGGTCGGCTTTGATGCGATCCTCTATTTGTTTTACGACATAGCGACCGGCACCAATCAGCTTTCTGTGCCCAAACGAATCGGGCTCAGAGCTCATATCGACAAGCTCATTGCCGGCCGCATCTTTCAAACCTTCGGCGACGACGACTATACAGGTGCCAGCATTGACGTCGCTTTCTTCCACGCGTTTGATGAATTTAGCTTTCAATTGCTTGTACAAAACATCAAAGTCGACTGGAATTTCAGGTATCAAAACGGCGTCGCAATCAGCGGCGACACCGCCGCGGAAGGCGGTGTGTCCGGCATAACGTCCAAACACTTCCATGACGATGATGCGATTATGAGTGCGGCCGGTCGTCTTCAAATCGCGCACCGCTTCGGCAATGCGATTGATTGTTGAATCGCCGCCCACACTGTAGGGCATCAAATCCAGGTCCATGGTTTTGGGCGCGTGCACGCAGGGGATGCCCTGGGCAGCCAGATCCGCCACCACCGATCCGGTGTCGTCGCCGCCGGCAATCACAAGTGCATCCAGCTGAAACTTTTTGAGACCTGCTTTGATGCGGTCGTACTTTTTATCGTCTTTGATTTTGGAAACTTTGACCCGCGAGTTGCCGGCCTCACTGCCTGCTGTAATCACATCAATCTGCTCGACACGCTCAGGGGTGAGCTTGGCAAGAGTTTTGAAATCGACCAAATTGTAAAGTCCGGCATAGCCGTTGGGCACGATATACGCAGTCATTCCCTTGGAAAGGGCAGTCAGCGCCGCGCCCTTGATAACGCCGTTCAGTCCGCCGCAATCGCCGCCTGATGTGATGATGCCTATATTTTTCACGCTGCCTCCAATCTTCCAAAGTGCGTCGTCAGTGCGTCAAAGTCTCAGCCAAGCGTCTTCAACCGGAGACTTTTGAACATTTAAAAGAAGGGACAGTTTAGTTGATTAGAGGTCTTGACCTCACGGACTGTAAAGCAGCTGAAAGGAGCTGAAAAAACCGGGGGCAGCGTTCGCGCTGGAGGGGCTTTCCAATCCCAGGCATCAATTGAAAAACTGTTTCTGGACTCCATCTTCAAGCATTGGTTTCAATTAAAGTCGAAAGACTACCAAGTAACTAAAAAGCATGCGCTAAAAATGGCTGTAAAACTCGCAAAACACATTGCTATCCTCGCTCTGGCTTCGATCACGGGCTTGCTTGCTTTCGCTCTTTACTGGGGCTGTGCCTACCGACTGCCGCGCACAGCGCCAATCTTGGTAGATCTGCGCCAGGACAAAACCGGTAAAGATTCAGTCAACGACCGCTCTTTCATGCTCTGCGCCGCACTGGCGAACAATCCGCACGGGTACCCGGGACATTGCTATATCATCTGGGATCGCCGAGCCTTAGAGCGGCTTGAATATGCTGATTCAGACGGTTTTGTCCCGGCCGGGCCAACTCAGTTGATTCCTTCACTTTATTCAGATGTGCGCGGGGTTATGGCAGACCATGCGATTGCAGGCAATATGAGGAATTTGGATTATATTGTCGTTCTTCTCGACCGTGCCCCATATGAAAGAGCCCGCGCAGTCAGGGCGCGCTTTATGCGAGATACGACTTTTCACACAGGCGTGCGAGATTGTGTGTCTTATGTAAACGAAATTGCCCGAATTGCCGGGCTGAAGACGTCGCCTGGCGGCTTTGTTTACCCTCTCGATTATGTTGAGAGACTGAAAAAATTGAACAGCCAAATGCAAACCGCAAGCAATGCGAAAGAATAGCTGGGGCTAAGGTTAAACCCGCGCCAATAGGCTATTCTTTCGACTGACATCAGGCGCGCAGCGTGTGCGCCGGAAACCGAGGAATTATTTTGGCTAGAAGTAAGTCGTTTGCATCGTTGTTAATCGCTTTTTCCATGGCGGCCGCCCTGTGCCCAGCTGTACTGGCTGATGACGCAGCCAATGCCGATCCAAAACCGGAGGGCGATACGCCCAGCGCTGCCACTGCAACTCCTTGCGATTCGGATAAAACAAACAAGAAAGCCAAAAAGGAAAGTTCCAAAAAGGATTCCACGCTGGTAACGCCCGAGACAATACCAGTATCAACTGTCCCAGACGAAGTCGGCATCGTACTTACTACGGTCGCGGAGACTCACGACGCGGTGGCATGGAAGCAGAAGACAATGCCTGCGCGACCGAAGATTGGTCTAGCTCTAGGTGGTGGTGGAGCCCGCGGCGCTGCCCACGTCGCAGTCATTCGCGCACTCGAGAAGGAAGGCATCAAGTTTGACTATATTGCCGGCACCAGTATTGGTGCTGTTGTGGGCGGACTGTACGACGCCGGCGTTTCTCTCGATGACCTGGAAGATGAATTTGAAAACGGCCAGCTCATGAAGAATTTCATGACCGTGTCCCTGGCTGTGCGCATTGCTGTTTCACCTGTGATGCTGGTGCCAAGACTTCTGGGATCGAAGGAATATGACGGTCTTTATCGCGGCAACAAGTTTCGCAAGTATTTGATCAAGGGGCTCTCCTGCCATGAAAGGAATATCGAAGATCTGAAGATTCCTTTTGCCGCCGTCTCTCTCAATCTGCTGGACGGCAATCCATACATGATTCGTAAAGGCAATCTTGGCTTTGCCATGCAAGCAAGCTCTGCAGTGCCTGGGCTGAGAAAACCTGTTGAGATTGGCAGCAAACTATTCTGCGACGGAGGCGTTATCTGCAATTTGCCAGTAAAGCAAGTGCGGGAGATGGGTGCAGATTTTGTAATCGCAGTCAATGTCGACCAACCCTTCAATGTGGAAAAGCCACAGGCCTTTCACAAAGTCGGCAGCGTCACACAACGCATGATTACCTGGGATCTCTTTGAGATGGACCAACCGCAATCGGACCTTGCCGATATCACCATTCATCCGGATACCACCAATATCAGCTTGATCTCTACCAAGAAATCAGATGCACGCAAAGGCATTGAAGCAGGGGAGAAAGCAGCTAAAGAGATGATGCCCCTGTTGCGTGAAAAGTTGAAAAAGTTCGGAATGGCCACCGCGTCGAATTAAATCAAGCAGCTTCACTTCTGCAGTTGTTTCGCTTTCTGCTCATCAGCTGAAGCCAAATCCGCTTTGCCCATATTGCGGTAGATTTCAGCACGCTGCCGATAATAGCCGTAATAGCCGTTTTCCCACTCAATCAAAGAATTGGCGTCTTTAAGCGCCGCATCCCATTTCTTCAGCTTCATCTGGCAAGTGAGATGGGTTCCGGTTGATTGAAGTTCTCCCGGATAGATTGCCAGCACAGCCTCTAATTCCTTTGATGCTTCTGCGTATCGTTTCAATTCAAAATAAATGCGTGCCAATTTCTTGTGCAGGCTGGCCCTGTCTTTTTCCTGGACAGGGGATTTGAGCGCCTCGCGGAAGTCGGCAATGGCCTTTTCATTCTCATTTACTTGTTCGTAAACATCGCCCCTCCTCACAAAAATTATGAATGACGGTTCCAATTTGAGAGCGTGGGTCAGATCATCAATAGCACCTTTAAAATCTCTGGCGTGCCGTCGCATTAGAGCGCGTTTTGTCAACGTGTCTCTAGTCGGCTGAGCATTAACCATCACGTCGAGATCTTTGAGAGCTGCATCATACTTGCCTTCGCCCTCATACATTTGAGAACGCCAATAGCGGGCCGGAAGATTTTTCCCATCCAGCTCAATTGCTTTGCCCAGGTCCTTCAGGGCTTTTTCTTCATTGGGTTCCAGCAGTTCCAGACGAGCCCGGGCATAGTACGCATTGCTTACAGTTTTGTCGAGAGCCAGTGCCTGTGCGATGTCGTGTTCAACCTGTACGAGCAAAGCTTTCTGACGGAGCGTATTGGTGCTATCAAGCGCTGCCGAGCACTTCAACCGGGCCCGCCAGCCATAGAGTGAGGCGCAATCAGGGTGTTGCCTGATGGCACGATTGAGAAGGGCGATTGCCGTCTCGCATTGCCCATTTCTGGTCAGCTCTTCAGCTTTCACACAAATCACATCAGCTTCAGTCACTATTGGTGCGCGTTCAGGTTTAGATGCGCGATGGGCAGCTGATTGAGCGGTCGAATCTGGTGCAGCCAAAAGCCCGGCGCAAGCCAAAAGGGCCATACGTTTTGCAAAGGTCAAACAGGAGGCCTCAATGTCTAAGGGGCTCGGGCGCTGCCTTAAGTTTACCGGAACCTACTGCTTCAATTGTTGTGCTTTCTTCTCGTCCAGGGCGGCCAGTTCAGCCTTGCCCAGAGCCCGGTATATTTCGGCGCGCTGCCTGTAATAACCGGCATATCCGCTTTCCCAGCCGATCAACTTATTGACGTCGGCAAGGGCCGCACTCCAATTTTTCATCTTCATTTGGCAAGTAAGATGCGAACCGATTGATGGAAAGTCATCCGGATTCATGCGCAAGATTGTCTCAAACTCACTGGCCGCCTCACCGTAGTGCTTCATCTCAAGCAACATACGGGCGATCTTTTTACGGCTATTCACTCGGTCTGATGGGTTGTCGTTTGTTTCCAGAGATTTCCTCTGGTCGGCAATTGCTTTCTCGAATTGGCGAGCTTGTTCATAAACGTCTGCCCGCCTGCTATAGATAAAGGAGGCCGGTCCCCCTTTGAGAGCGATTGTGTAATCCTCAATGGCTCCCTTTAAATCGCCGGCATGACGCTTTAGAAGAGCGCGCTTCATATGCATTTCGCCACCGGGCACTAGCTTTACGGCCGCGTCAAGATCTTTGCATGCTTCGCCATACTTGCCGTCGCCTTCCAAAATATCGGCGCGCCAGAGGTGGGCACGAAGATTTGCCGGACAAAGCTCGATTGCTCTGCTCAGATCCTTTAAAGCCGTGGCCTCGTCGGATTCGAGGATGGACAGCCGGGCTCGCACATAGTATGCGTCGCTGACAGTATCATCAAGAACCAAAGATTCTTTGAGATCTTGCTCGATTTTCTTGATGGCCGCACGATCGATAGCACCGTTGCCGCGATCGACCCTGTTCTCCAAAATCAGCCGTGCTCTATGCGCATAAAGAGAGGCAGACTGAGGATTTTGCTTGATCGCTCGATCGATCAAAATCATCGATTGGGCCCCTCGGCCGGAGAGAGAAAGGCTCAAGGCTGCATTGCCGATTTTGTCGGCTTCCGCTCTTTGTTTGGCGGTTTCCGGCTTGAGTGGAGACTGAGCTGCCCGATCCAGGCCCGAGCACGGCGCAACGAAAAGCCCTGCACAAGCCAAAATCAGTAAATGTTTCGCCGGTCCCACAATAATAGTTTAACGGCAGAAGCGGTTCTGCCGCAAAATATGCCGAAATGCCCGAGAGAGAGGCTCGTAAAAGCCCCTCTCCCCCCTTGCACAAAATTGTTGCCTTGCAAGGCGATGCTTATTAAGTTGTAGTGTGGGACCAACCCAATCGAGGCTCGTAAAGCGATGCGTGAATTTCTCTCTACGAGCACCCTTAGCAATGCCGTGGGGCAGACCACAACATGCGCTCCGATTGGTTTGTGGGACGCGGGCAGGAGGATGGTAAACCTGCACTTGTCTTATTTACCGAAGAACTGGCAGATGTCGCGTCCAGCGCTTCGATGAATTGATAGTAATTGGACAGGCGTGAATTAAACGTGAATGAAATTGGCTAGCGTATAACAATCAAAAAATCCGACCACTGCCTGATTTCAACCCTCGGAAGTAACCGCCTGTTCAATGATATATCCGGAGCCCTGGACCGTTTTTATCACACACTCAGAACCGGCCGGTGTAATTTTGCGGCGCAGGTTCTTCATAATTGTGCGCACGGTGTCTTCGGAGCTTTCGGTCTCGGAGGGCCAGATTGCTTCCAATAAGGCCTTAGCACCGTAGCAGCGGTTGGGATGGCGGAAAAGAAACTCCAAAAGGGCAAATTCCTTGGGTGAAAGGACGACCCGGTCACTGTTGACAATTGCGGTGCGTGTCTCCAGCTCCACCGATAGATAATCCACCTTCAACTTGGTGGGCAATAAACCTTTCGGGCGGCGCATCAAAGAACGGATGCGGGCGGACAGTTCGCGGACTTGAAAAGGTTTGACCAGATAATCATCGGCGCCGGCGTCCAGCCCGGTCTCAATAGCATCAGCACCGGATTTTCCGGTCAGAAACAAAACCGGCATCTCGCCGCCCTGGCGCCTGTATTGCTTGCAGACATCTACTCCGGATATACCGGGCAGTTGCCAATCGAGAATCAAAAGGTCGTATTGATAGCCCTTTACTAACTGAAGACCATCTTCGCCGGTTTCGGCATGTTCGACAGTGTGATTCTCCAGAGTCAGCCAATCGGCAATACTCTTTGCAAGCTCGGTATCATCTTCTACGATGAGTATTTTCGCCATGTAACTTCCAGCAACTGGACAAGCATTTCTTGTCGCTTGAAGTAATATCTTACACGAAGGCCTTAGAGCTAAATTCAAATATGGCTGAAACCAATTTAGCAACCCCAAACGTCAAATTCAAACGGCGAATATTTACCAAGGGGCTAATGCTGGTTTTTGTTCCGCTCTTTCTTGAGACGTGCCTGTTGCTGGCAGTCGGCTCTTTAAGTCAGCAAGCCGAAGTTGCCCTTATCGATCAGCGCAACAGCCTCGAGCAGATCATCCACGCCAATCGTCTCATCGCCGCCGGTACTGTCGGATACGGGCTTTACTGCCGATATTTGATCTCCCATGACGATAAATCACGCGAAAAGGGCGAGCGATATGTGCAAATCGCCCTGGACGAATTCAAAATGCTCTTGGCTCTGGCCGGCAATGACGAAGAAAGAAAGCGCTCCGCGCGCGAAGTTTATGAATTGGCTGTGCCGGAGATGGAAAAACTCAAATGGCTGCGCCCGTGGATACCGGGCGAATCTGCCGAAGAGCCGTTTCGGCAATTGCGCAGTGCGCGCGGTCTGATTTTTTCTGCATACGATAATTACAAGAAGTTTTACGGTCTCTCAGACCTGGACCAACAACGGCTCGCTAAAGCGATAAAGAAAGAAGAAACTGCGCGAGAAACCACCAAACGCGTAGTCCTCTGGGGCATGGCCGCGAATATCATCCTCGGTGTTTTGTTGCTTTTCATGTTCAATCGAGAGATTGCCGAGCGCATGCAAATTCTCATTGAAAACGCTACAAAACTGCCCAAAAGAGTGCCTCTCGAAAAGGAAATCCATGGCGATGATGAATTCGCTTACCTCGACCACATTTTGCATCAAGCATCCGATCAACTGAACAAAGCTGCGCAATTCAGAAAGCATCTAATGGAGATGGTTGCTCACGACATGCGCTCGCCTTTATCCGCTGTCAGCCTCTCTCTTGCAGTTCTCGAAAAA